>NZ_BAABJO010000034.1:0-97103 GCF_039543345.1 Pseudonocardia adelaidensis
GCTCCCAGCTGTGGCTCTCCGGCCGCTACGACCGGTCCGTCTACGTGCTCTCGACGGACGACGGGCACCTCATCCAGAAGATCGCGGTCGGCAACGGCCCGCACGGGCTCTGCGTCTGGCCGCAGCCGGGGCGGTACTCCCTCGGCCACACCGGGATCACCCGGTAGCGGCCGCCTCCGGGGCCTGCTGCCCCAGCTTCGCCAGCGGCAGGCGGTGGGTCTCCCGCATGGTGAGGGCGGCGATCGTGGCGACGAGCGCGGCACCGGACCCCAGCATCGCCACCGGCACCCAGTCCTCGAGCTTCGGCCCGGCGAGGGCCGCGGCGATCGACGGGGCGAAGCCGCCGAGGGCGAACCCGAACTGCGTTCCGACCGCCACGCCGGACATCCGGACCCCGGTGTCGAACTGCTCGTTCCACAACGCGAACGCGGAGCCGCTGTAGGCGCTGTAGACGATCCCGGACTGCAGGATGCCGAACAGGAAGACCAGCGCGATGCTCTGCTGGCTGATCGCCCAGATGAAG
Organism: Pseudonocardia adelaidensis; assembly: GCF_039543345.1. NCBI lineage: Bacteria > Bacillati > Actinomycetota > Actinomycetes > Pseudonocardiales > Pseudonocardiaceae > Pseudonocardia > Pseudonocardia adelaidensis. Next base: position 524 of record NZ_BAABJO010000034.1, read on the forward strand.
GGCCAGATCAGGATCGCGGGGCCGAGGGAGCCGATGACGTACACCGGCTTGCGGCCGATCCGGTCGGCCAGGATCCCCCACAGCGGGATCGCGCCGAGCGCCACGACGTTGGCGAGGGCCACCATCCACAGCATGCTCGTGCGGGACAGGCCCATGGTGTTGACGCCGTAGGTCAGGGCGTAGATCGAGAAGAGCGTGCTGATCACCGACACGAGCGCCGCGAAGAGGACCTTGAGCACGTCCGGCGTGTAGTTGCGGAACAGCTCCGGCAGCGGCGCCCGGCGCGCCTCGTTGCGCTGCCTCTCCTCGACGAACGCCGGGCTCTCGCCGAGGCTCCGGCGGATCCACAGTCCGACGAGCATCACGATCGCGCTGAGCAGGAACGGGATGCGCCAGCCCCAGCTCAGCAGGGCGTCCTCCGGCAGCGCGCCGACCGGGATGAACACCACCGTGGCGAGGATGTTGCCGCCCTGCGTGCCCGCGAGGGTGAAGCTCGTGTAGTAGGCGCGCCGGTTCTCCGGGGCGTGCTCGAGGCTCGCCCCGCTCGCGCTCGACTGCTCGCCCGCCACCGCGAGGCCCTGCGCCACGCGCAGGACCAGCAGCAGGATCGGGGCGGCGATACCGATCTGTTCGTAGGTCGGCAGGACCCCGATCAGGAACGTCGCCAGACCCATCCCGACCAGCGTGATGACCAGGACGTTCTTGCGGCCGATGGTGTCGCCGAGGTGCCCGAGGACGAACGAGCCGACCGGCCGGGCCACGTAGGCCACGCCGAAGGTGGCGAGCGAGGCGATCGTGGCCGCGGCCGGGTTGCCGGTCGGGAAGAAGATCTTCGGGAAGACCAGCGCGGCGGCCGTGCCGTAGATGAAGAAGTCGTAGTACTCGAGGGCGCTGCCGATCCAGGAGCTGATCGCGGCCTTGCGGGGCGTCTTCACGCCGTGCTGCGTCTTCCCGTGGCCCACGGAGTCGTCCATGTCATCCCCTCTGATGACGTCGGCACGCCGAGCTAATGTACCGGATGGTTAGGTACCAGATGGTGAGTTAGGCCCCGGTCCCTGTCAAGGGAGGGCGGTCAGGCGCGGCCGACGTGCGCGGTCAGGTACTCCAGCACCAGGTCGCCGATCATGCGCCGGTGGTGGTCGGCGAACCGGGGATCGAGCATGTCCCGGCCGAAGATGGCCTGGAAGGTGTGCCGGTTCGCGATGCGGAAGACGCAGAACGAGCTGATGACCATGTGGACGTCGAGCGCGTCGACGTCGGCGCGGAAGAGGCCGGCCGCCCGCCCCCGCTCGAGGATGCGGCCGAGCACGTCGACGGCGGGCATCGCGAGGCTCGACAGCTGGGGCGAGGTCCGCAGGTGCTCGGCGTTGTGGATGTTCTCGATGCTCACCAGGCGGATGAACGCCGGGTGCGAGGCGTGGTGGTCGAGGGTGAGCTCGGCGAGCGCCCGCATCGCGCGCGCCGGGTCGAGGTGCTCGACGTCGAGCCGCTGCTCCAGCGAGCGGATCTGCGCGTACGCGCGCTCCAGCACGGCGACGTACAGCCCCTGCTTGCTGCCGAAGTAGTAGTAGATCATCCGCTTGGTCGTGCGGGTCTTCGCCGTGATCTCGTCGACCCTGGCCCCGGCGAACCCGCGCGCGGCGAACTCCTCGGTGGCGACGTCGAGGATCTCGGCGCGCGTGCGGTCGGCGTCCCGCTGCCGTTCCCGCGCTCCGTCCACCTGCGTCGCCACGCCGCCTCCTCCGATTCCCGCTCCGACACTAGTGCCCCGCGCTCGGTACGAGGTACAACTAACTATCCAGTTCGTCCGTCAGGAGCGCTGTGAGCAGCGACACCGCCGACCTCCTCGTGGGTCTCGTCGGGTCCGGGATCGGGCCCTCCCTGTCACCCGCCCTGCACATGCGCGAGGCGCGTGAGCTCGGCCTGCCATACCGCTACGTCCGGCTCGACCTCGACGCCCTGCGCCTCCCGGCGGAGGGGGTCGGCCACCTGCTCCGGCAGGCGCGCGTGGCGGGGTTCCGCGGGCTCAACGTCACGCACCCCTGCAAGCAGCTCGTGATCCCGCACCTGGACGCGCTCGACCCCGCCGCCGAGGCGATCGGCGCGGTCAACACCGTCGTCTTCGACGACGGCCGGGCGATCGGGCACAACACGGACTGGACCGGGTTCCGGGACGGTCTCCTGGACGGGCTCCCGCACGCCCGGCTCGACCGCGTCGTGCTGATCGGCGCGGGGGGCGCGGGCGCCGCCGCGAGCCACGCGCTGCTGACGATCGGCGCCGGCACGGTCGACGTCCTCGACGCCGACGCCGCGCGCGCATGCCGCCTCGCCACCGCGCTGGCCGGCCGCTTCGGGGCGGGCCGCGCGACGGGCGGTGCCATGGGTGAGCTCCCGGACCGGGCCCGGGCGGCGGACGGGGTGGTGCACGCGACGCCGACGGGCATGTCCGAGCACCCGGGGCTGCCGATCCCGGCGGCGCTCCTGCGCCCCGAGCTGTGGGTGGCCGAGATCGTCTACCGGCCGCTCGACACCGAGCTGCTCCGCGCGGCCCGCGCCGCGGGCTGCCCGACCCTCGACGGCGGCCGCATGGCGGTGCACCAGGCGGCGGAGGCCTTCCGGCTGTTCACCGGCGTCGACGCGGACGTCGGCCGGATGCGCGCGCACCTCACCGAGCTGGTGCGCGGCGAGGCGGGAGAGGGAGGGGACCGTGTCGCCTGAGTCGTCGCCTGAGTCGTCGCCTGAGTCGTCGCCGGGGTCGTCACCGCGGCGCTCGATCGCCACCGTGTGCCTGTCGGGCACGCTCGAGGACAAGGTCGCCGCGGCGGCCGCGGCCGGGTTCGACGGGATCGAGGTGTTCGAGCCCGACCTGATCGCCTCCCCGTGGTCGCCGGCCGAGCTCGCCGCCCGGTGCGCGGGCCTCGGCCTGACCATCGACCTGTACCAGCCCTTCCGCGACCTCGACTCGACCGATCCGGACCGCTTCGCGCGGAACCTCCGCCGGCTGGAGCGCAAGTTCGACGTCATGGCGCAGCTGGGGACGTCGACGGTGCTCGTGTGCTCCTCCGTCTCCCCCGACGCCGTCGACGATCCGGGACGGCTCGCGGAGCAGCTCGCCGTGGCCGCGGACCGGGCCGCCCGCCGCGGGCTGCGGATCGCGTACGAGGCGCTCGCGTGGGGCCGGCAGGTCAGCACGTGGGACGCGTCCTGGGACGCCGTCCGCCGCGCCGACCACCCGGCACTCGGGCTCTGCCTGGACAGCTTCCACGTGCTGTCGCGGGACGGCGACCCCGCCGGGTTCGCCGGCGTGGATCCGGGCAGGATCTTCTTCCTCCAGCTGGCCGACGCCCCGCACCTGCGGATGGACGTCCTGCAGTGGAGCCGCCACCACCGCCTCTTCCCCGGGCAGGGCGCCTTCGACCTCCCCGGCTTCCTCACGCACGTGCTCGACGCCGGGTACGCGGGCCCGCTCTCGCTCGAGGTCTTCAACGACGTGTTCCGGCAGGCCGACCCCGCACGCACGGCCGTCGACGCCATGCGCTCGCTGCTGTGGCTCGAGGAGCGGGCGGCCGCCGGCCGGCCCGACCTCGGCCTGCCGCGACGCCCGGCGGCGCCCCGGCTCACCGGGCACTCGTTCGCCGAGCTGGCCGTCGACGGCGTCTCGGGCCCGCGGGTCGGGGACGTCCTGGCCGGGCTGGGGTTCGCCCACACCGGGCAGCACCGCACCAAGCCGGTCCAGCTCTGGGAGCAGGGGGACGCCCGTGTGCTGGTGAACGCATCGGTCGTCCGGCCCGCGGAGACCGGCGTGGCCGAGGTGGCCGCGCTGGGCCTGGAGAGCGCGGACCCGGCGCGGTCGGCGCAACGCGCAGCGTCGCTGCTCGCGCCGGTGCTCCCCCGCACCCGCGGCGTCGCGGAGGCCGACCTCTCCGCCGTCGCCGCCCCCGACGGCACCCAGGTGTTCTTCACCCGCACCGTCCCCGACGGCTGGCCCGCCGACTTCCTCCCCACCGGTGTGCCCCGCGACGCGGGCGCCGGGATCACCGCGATCGACCACGTCGGGCTCACCCAGCCGTTCGACTCCTTCGACGAGGCGGCGCTGTTCTACCGGGAGGTCCTCGGGCTCGGCCCCGAGGCGCTCACCGAGATCCCCGCCCCGTTCGGCCTGGTCCGCGACCGCGCCGTGACGAACGCCGCGCGCTCGGTACGCCTGACCCTGACCGCCTCGCTGCTGCGCCGGGGGGAGTGGTCCCCCGGCGTCCCGGCTCCCCAGCACGTCGCCTTCCGCACCGGCGACATCGTGGCCACCGCGCACGCGCTGCGGGCGGCGGGCACGCCGCTGCTGGAGGTCCCCGCCAACTACCACGACGACCTCGACGCCCGCTTCGACCTCGACCCGGCCCGGCTCGCCGCGATGCGCGAACTCGGGCTGTTCTACGACGAGGCGGGCGACGGGGCGTACCTGCACCTCTACTCCGGGGTGCTCGGCGGGCGCGTCTTCTTCGAGGTCGTCCAGCGGATCGGCGGCTACGACGGGTACGGGGCGCCGAACGCGCCCGTTCGGATGGCCGCCCACCGCCGGGCCCGCCTCGCGGTGGCCCCGTTCGGCTGAATCCCCGGTCCGACCGGGTGGCCGGTCCGGCCGGGCCGCCGGCCCGCGACGTACGGTCCGCGCGCGGACAGGGTCGGCGGCGGAGGGATCGGCGATGACCACGTTCAGCAGGCGGCAGGTGCTCGGTGCGAGCGCCGCCGCCGTCGGGGCGGCGGCGTTCGGGGTGACAGCGCTGGCGGCGAGCCGCGAGACCGGGAGCGGAACGTCCGGGTCGCCCGCGGGTGTCCCGGAGGAGACGAGGTCCCTCGACCAGCTGTACGCCGCCGCGATGCGGGAGGGCGGCGCGCTCGTCGTGTACGCGGGCGGGGACACGGCGGGGCAGCAGAACGGCACGGAGCAGGCGTTCCGGTCCCGCTTCCCCGGCGTGGGGCTCACGACGGTGGTCGACTACAGCAAGTACCACGACGTCCGCGTCGACAGCCAGATCGCGAACGGCGCCCCGCTGCCGGACGTGGTGCAGCTGCAGACCCTCCACGATTTCCCGAGCTGGAAGGAGGAGGGGCTGCTGCTGCCGTACAAGCCCGCGGGCTTCTCCGCCCTCCACGACGGGTTCAAGGACCCCGACGGCACGTGGCTGGCGATCGCGGTGACCGCTTTCAGCTTCATGTACGACAGCAGGAGCACCGGCACCGCCGCCCCCAGGACGCCACCCGACCTCGTCGACGCCCGGTGGAAGGGGAGGATCGCGTCCTCGTACCCGCAGGACGACGACGCCGTCCTGTTCCTGTACCGGCAGTACGTGCACGAGTACGGGTGGGACTGGGCGGCGCGGCTCGCCACGCAGAACGTCCGGTTCGCCCGCGGGACCCACACGCCGGGCGCCGCCGTCGCCGCGGGGCAGAAGGCGATCGGCATCGGGGGCGCGGCGCCGCACCCGGGGCAGGCCGCCACGACCCGCTGGGTCGCGGGCGACGACATCCCGTTCCTGGGCTGGGGCCAGCGCGCCGCGATCCTCGCCGGTGCCGAGCACCCCGAGGCGGCGAAGCTCTACCTGAACTGGCTGCTCTCCACGGAGGTGCAGCACGGCGCGGCCAACGGCTGGTCCGTGCGCACCGACGTCCCCCCGGCCGACGGGCTGAGGCCGATCTGGGAGTACCCGAACGCCCACGTCGACCACTTCGCGCAGTTCATGGCCGACCGCGCCGAGGTCGAGCGCTGGCGCCAGACCTTCACGCTGTACTTCGGCGAGGTCCAGGGACCCCCGAGCACCGGGTGGCTCGGGATGCAACCGGGTGCGCCGCCCACCTGACGCCGGTGGCGTTCCAGTTGACCTTTAGTGTCGTTCCACCCGTGCAGTCGACAGTGCACACAGGTGGGGAGGCCATGGCTACGTCGCGCGCACACCGCTGGCTGCTCGTCCTGCCGTTCGTCTGGCAGGTCGGCCTCATCCCGGTGGTCAACGACGTCCCGTACGCGCCGTGGCACATCCCCTTCCCCATGCTGTGGCAGATGCTCGGCGTCGTGTTCACCAGCGTGGTGATCGCCGTGGTGTTCCACCTGGACAAGCGTGCGGGCGGCACGGAAGAGGACGCGTCGTGATCCTCGCGATCGCGCTCGTCATCGTCCTGGGCACGGCGGCGGGGGCGCTCGCGTTCGGGCGGCGCGCCACGGCGGACATGACGAGCTGGGCGGTCGGCGGCCGCCGGTTCGGCACGGTCATCTTCTGGTTCATGAACGCGGGCGAGGTGTACACGACCTTCGCCGTGCTCGGGATCTCCGGCTACGCGTGGGCGCTCGGCGCTCCCGCCTACCTCGCGTTCACGAGCGTCTCGCTGAGCTACGCGATCGGCTACTGGCTGATGCCCAAGATCTGGCAGGCGGGGCGGCGGCACGGGTTGATCACCCAGGCCGACTTCTTCGCCACCTGGTACTCCTCGCAGTGGCTCGGCGTGGTCACGGCGGTGGTCGGGATCGCGGCCCTCGTGGTGTACGTCCAGATCCAGCTGGTCAGCCTCAGCCTGGTCGTGCGGCTGACGTTGGGCAGCACGCTGTCCCCCGACCTGGCGGTGGTCATCGGCGCGGTCCTGATGCTGGCGTTCGTGATGCTGGCCGGGCTGCGGTCCGCCGCGTTCTCGGCGGGCGTCAAGGACGTGCTGATGGTGGTCGTGGTGGCGGTGCTGGCGGTCGCCGCAGCCGGCGCGGTGGGAGCGGCATCACCCCTCGACATCTTCCGCATCGCCGAGGAGCAGCACCCCGGGATCGGGAAGCTGCCCGGGCTCGACCCGACCTCCCCGACGACCTCGGTGTGGCTGATGACGTCGGCCCTGAACGTCGCGCTCGGGAACTGGGTGTTCCCCCACCTGTTCCAGGTCTCCTACTCGGCCGCGTCCGCCACGTCGATCCGGCGCAACGCGGTGTGGCAGCCGCTGTACTCGCTCGCCTACTTCTTCATCATCATGCTGGGGTTCGCGGCGCTGATCGCGAACACGCAGCCGGAGGACGGCAACCTCAACGCGGCGCTGCTGCAGTTCGTGGCCGACGAGTTCCCCGCCTGGCTGGTCGGGCTCGTCGCAGGCACGGCGTTCCTGCTGGCCCTCGCGCCCGGTTCGGTGCTGCTGCTCACGTCCGGGTCGCTCTTCGCGCGCAACGTCGTGCGGCCGTTCCGGCCGGGCCTGTCCGACCGGGCCACGCTGCGGGTGTCGCGGGTGTCCATGGTCTGCTTCGCCGCCGTGGCCGTCTGGCTGACGATCGGGCGGCAGGACTCGCTCGTGGACATCCTGCTGTCGGCCTACTCGGCGATCGGGATGCTCGCGCCGGGGGTGTTCCTCGCGTTCCTCTGGCGCCGGACGTCCGCCGTCGCCGTGCTGCTCGGCATCGTCGCCGGTTTCGTGGCCCTGCTCGCGCCGTTCGCGAAGGACTTCTGGGCGGACCGGATGCCGGAATGGGAGCCGGGGCTGATCGCGATGGCCGTCAACCTCGTCGTGGTGGTCGCGGCGAGCGCGGCGTCCCCGCGCCGGGAGTCGCCCGTGGCGGAGGAGGAAGCCGTTGCACGCTGAACCGCTCACCGAGCTCTACGACCTGCGCGTCTCGGTGGAACGCATCGAAGGCCGGTCCGTGTGCGGGATGGCCCCGGGTGACTACTTCGAGCTCGTGAACAGCTCCCAGCTGCGCATCCCGGAAGGCGGGCACTTCTGCGTCTACGCACTGCAGGCCGTGTTGCCGTTGCTGCCGGCCAAGCAGCGCGACCTGCCCGCAGGGGACTGGCTCGAGCGCGACAACCTGGTGTGCTGCCCGGACCCGGACGAACGGCTGATCATGCGGATCGAGCGGACCGGGCGGTGCGTCCTGCCCACCGAGGACCTCACGTGACGCAGCTCGGGCTGGGGTTCCAGAGCGACAAGCGGCCCGGCGACTACGCCCGGCTCGCGGCCGCCGCCGAGGGGTTCGGGTTCGACGTCCTGTCGGTGTTCGGCGACCTGACCTACCAGCCGCCGATCTTCCCGTTGCTGGAGATGGCCGGCGCCACGTCGAGGGTGCGGCTGGGCGCCGCCTGCTGGAACCCGTACACGCAGCACCCGTACGAGATCGCAGGCCAGGTCGCCGCGCTCGACATGGCGTCGCGCGGGCGCGCCTACCTCGGCCTCGCCCGCGGGAGCTGGCTCGCCGAGATCGGCCTCGACCAGCCGAGGCCGCTCGCGCGGCTGCGGGAGGCGGCGGCGTTCATCCGCGCCCTGCTCGCCGGCGAGCCCTACGCGGGTGAGATCTTCCGGCTCGCGCCGGCTGCGCGGTTGAGCTACCGGCCGGAGCGGACCGAGATCCCGCTGCTGGTCGGCACCTGGGGCGCCCGCACGGCGGCGCTCGCCGGGGAGATCGCCGACGAGGTCAAGATCGGCGGCACCGCGAACCCCGCCGTCGTGCGCGTGATGCGCGAGCGGATCGGCTCGCCTGATGTGGGGATCGTCGTCGGCGCGGTGACCGTCGTCGACGAGGACGGCGCCCGGGCGCGCGCACTCGCCCGCACCGAGGTGGCGATGTACCTGGCCGTGGTGGCGGGGCTCGACCCCACCCTGGACGTCCCCGACGACCTGTTGACCGCGGTGAAGGCCCGGCTGGCCGACGGCGACGTGGCCGGTGCGGGCGCGCTCATCCCCCCGGACCTGCTGTCGCTGTTCGCGTTCGCCGGCACGCCGGAGGACGTCGCCGAGCAGGCTCGGGCGTTGATCGACGCCGGGGCCGACCGCGTGGAGTTCGGCACACCGCACGGCGTGACGAACGACCACGGCGTCCACCTGCTGGGCAGCGAGGTCGTGCCGTTGCTGCGGTGAGTCACGCCGGCTCGGCGTGCACCCGCCCGCGCGCCTTCGCCGCCTTGACGATGATCTCGGCGCAGTCCTCCGTGGACATCCGCGTGCTGTCCAGCACGAGGTGGTAGTGCTCCGGGCTGGCGGGATCGGTGCGGTAGAAGTGCCGCACGTAGGCCGTGCGCGCGCTGTCGTTGCGGACCATCGCGTCCCGCGCCTCCCGCTCGCTGACCCCCAGCAGGATCATGGCCTGCCGGACCCTGCGCTCCGGGTCGCCGTCCAGCCGCACGTGCAGCGCCGTGTAGTGGTCGCGCAACACGATCGCGGCCCCCCGGCCGAGGATCACGCCACCGTGCTCCCGGATGCCCTCCCGGATCACGCGCTCGGTGCAGGCGTGGAAGTGGGCATCGGGCAGCAGCGCGCCGGGTGGCGGCGTGACGCCGATCATCCAGTCGGACGAGGCCGGGGCGGCGGCGGTGAGCATGCGCGTCAGCCAGCCCTGGACCTGCTCGTCCCGGGTCAGGGCGTCCTCGAGCGGGATGCCGAGCTCGTTGGCCACGGCCGTGGGTATCGCGCGGTCCAGGAAGGGCACCCCGAGCTTCTCGGCGACCGCCGGACCGATGAACGCGCCTCCGCAACCGTAGCTGGCGGAGATCGTGACGACGTGCCGCATGGCTGGCCCCCGTCCTGAGACCTGGTGCGACAACGTTAGATCAAACGGTGCCGGAAGGCAGTAGCAGGCGTCCCCCACTCGGACGAACCTCGGGTCAGGAGGGGAGGAAACCCTCCGGAGCGCCGGACCGGCGCCCCGCCTCGATGTCCGGCGACAGGTCGCGCTGGTGGGTCGGGGTGATCAGGAGCTCCTCGATCACGGCCCGCTGCGGCAACGACGCGGCGAGCAGCACGGCGGCGGCGACGTCCTCCGGGAGCAGCATGGTGGCGCGCTCCTGCGCCGGCGGGGGCAGCGGGCGGTTGTCCAGGATCGGGGTGTCGACCTCACCGGGCAGGATCGCGGTGGCCCGGACGCCGTCGTTGCGGTACGAGGCGTTGAGGTAGTTCATGAAGTTGACGACGCCCGCCTTCGCCGCGCCGTAGGCCGGGCCGCTGAGCAGGCCGGGCCGCAGCGCGGCGTTCGACGAGACGGTGATGACCGTGCCGGCGCCGCGGTCGAGCATGTCGGGCAGCACGGCACGGGTCAGGGTGAACACGCCGCTCAGGTTGACCCGCAGCACGGCGTCCCAGTCCTCGTCGGACATCCAGCGCGCGTTGCGCACCTTCGATGCCGAGCCGGCCACGTTGACCAGCACGTCCACCGGTCCGACGCGCTCGCGGACGCCGTCGACGAGGGCGGCCACCTGCTCCGGGTCGTCGACGGCTGCGGGCGCGACGTGCGCCGTGCCGCCCGCCTCGGCGATCGTGGCGGCGACCTCCTCGAGCAACCCCCGCCGCCGGCCGACGAGGACAGTGACCGCGCCCTCCGCGGCCAGCGCGACCGCGGTGGCCGTCCCGATACCGCTGCCGGCGCCGGTGACCAGGCAGACCTTGCTCTTCAACGCGCTCATGTTCAGCGAGTATCGCCGGGCGCTCGTCGTTCGCCGGCGGCAGGTCGTGAGGCGAACGCGTCCGGAACGGGCCGTTCCTAGCGTCCTCGCCGTGCGGTCGGCCGACCGCCGGGCCAACGAGGAGTCCGCCATGTCACTCATCCCCTTTCCCCACCGCCCCGTGACCGACGCCGCCCACCTCGGCACGGTGCTCGGCGTCTGGGCCCACCCCGACGACGAGGCGTTCCTGTCCGGCGGCTTGATGGCCGCCGCGCGGGACGCAGGCCGACGCGTGGTGTGCGTGACCGCGACGCTCGGCGAACGCGGCACCACGGACCCGCGGAGGTGGCCGCCCGACCGGCTGGGGCGCGTCCGCCGCCACGAGCTGGACGCGTCGCTGGCCGCGCTCGGTGTCGAGGAGCACCACCTGCTCGGCATCACCGACGGCACCTGCGCCACGCAGCCGCGCGACGCCGTCGTCGATCGGCTCGCCGGCATCATCGACGCCGTCGCGCCCGACACCATCGTCACGTTCGGCCCGGACGGGCTCACCGGCCACGAGGACCACCAGACCGTGTCCGCCTGGACCACGGCGGCCTGCTCCGCCGTCGCCCCGGACACGCGACTGCTCTACGCGACGACGACCGAGGAGTTCGTCGAGGGCTGGGAGCCCGCACGAGAGGCGTTCGACGTGTTCCTCGCGGACGGGTTGCCGTTGCGCACACCCGAGTCGGAGCTCGCGGTGCACCTGCGCCTGGACTCCACCGTCCTCGACCGGAAGGTCGTCGCGTTGCGCGCGCAGGCCACCCAGATGGCCGGGTTGATCGCGGCGGTCGGCGAGGACCGGGTCCGGCAGTGGTGGTCGACCGAGGCGTTCGTCTCCGCCGACTCCACGTCCACCGGCGCCCGTCCGTGGGGCACCTGGCGGGTGGCGGCATGAGCCCGCGTGCGGGCGGACCATCGGTCCGGATCCTCACGGCGCCCTCGCTGCACCGGGGTTCCCGCGACTCGGTCGCCGTGATCGTCGCCTACGTCCCGTTCGGGCTGGCCGTCGGCGCGGCGATGGCCGGCGCCGGCGTGCCGCCGCTCGTCGCGTGGTCGTCCTCGCCGCTCCTGTTCGGTGGCGCCGGGCAGCTGCTGGCCGTCGAACTGCTCGGCGCCGGCGCGAGCACGGCGGTCGTCGTGCTCGCCGCGCTCGTGGTCAACGCGCGGTTCCTGCTCTACAGCGCCGCTCTCGCACCGCACGTCGCCGACTGGCCGCGGCGTGCGCGGTGGGCCGGCTCCTACCTGCTCGCCGACCCGGTCTACGCGCTGGCGGCGGCCCGTTTCGCCGGGCCGGGGGGCGGCGGACGGTCGCAGGACCGGCTCGCCTACTACGTCGGCGTCGGCGTCACCCTGTGGAGCGCGTGGCTGCTGCTCACCGGCCTGGGGATGCTGCTCGCCGGCGTGCTGCCCGCGGGATTCCGGATCGACATGGCCGCTCCGCTGACGTTCCTGCTCCTGCTGCTGCCGATGCTCGGCGGCCGGGCGGCCGTGGTCGCGGCGGTCGCCGGAGGGGTCTCGGCCGCCGCGACGTCCGGGTTGCCGCTGGGTCTGAACGTGCTGGTGGGTGCCGCGTTCGGAGTGGCGGCCGGGACGCTGGCGGGTGGTCGCCGTGCGTGAGCTCGCCGTACTCGTCGTCATCGGCCTGGGCACCTACGCCATGCGGGCGGCCTTCCTGGTCACGGCCAGGCCGGAGCCGCCGGCATCGCTGGCGCGCACACTGCCGTACGTGGGGCCCGCCGTGCTGGCCGCGATCACGCTGCCCGCCCTGCTCGCCCCGCGCGGTGCGGTGACGATCGGCGACACCGTGCCTGCGCTGCTGGCGGCCGCCGTCACCGCGCTCCTGTGGTGGCGCACCCGCAGCCTGCCACTGGCGCTCTTCGCCGGACTCGGCGTGTCCGCTCTCGCCGAGATCGTGCTCCGGTGAGACCCGCTGGGCGCTCGACGGATCGACCCATCTGGCCCTGCCCATCGGCGCCCCGTCCCGGGACGCTGACGCAACGGCGGGAGTGCGCAGGAGGTGAGCGGCGATGGTGCAGGTCACCCTCCTCGGCGAACAGCTGCTCGCCGACGCGGACGGAACGGTCCGGCTGCGGTCCTCGCGCACGGTCGCGCTCATCGCGTTCCTCGTCGCCCACGGCGACGCGCCGCAGACGCGCCAGCGCATCGCCGCCGCGTTCTGGCCGGACTCGTCGGACGAGCAGGCGCTCACCAATCTCCGCCGGGAGCTGCACCACCTGCGCGGGGTGCTCGGTGCCGAACCCGCTCTCGTCGTCACGCCCCGCGACCTGAGCTGGCGCGACAGCCCGAGTTGTGTCGTCGACGTGCGGGCGTTCCGGGCCGAGCGCGCCGCCGCGCTCGCCGCCGATCGGGACGCGTTCCCCGCCCGCGCCGCGGCCGCCGTCGCGCACTACGGCGGCGAGTTCCTGCCCGGCAACGACGACGACTGGGCCCGCGACACGCGCGCCGAGCTGGAGCAGCAGTGCGTGGACCTGCTCGACCGGCTCGTCGCGGCGTACACCGCGATCGGCGCCCCGGCCCGGGCCGCCGACACCGCCCGCCGCCGCATCCAGCTCCGCCGGCTGGAGGAGGTCGGCTACCGCACGCTCATGGAGCTGCAGGGCGACCTGGGCGACCGGGCGGGCGCCGTCGGCACCTACCACCTCTGCGCGTCCGTCCTCGAGCGCGAGCTGGGCATCGAGCCCGACCCGCTCACCCGCGCCACCCTCAACCGCCTGCTGGCGCGGTCCGGTCCTGCTGCCACCGCGTCCCTGGATCCCGAGCCGCCGCCGGCGCGGACGGGACGCGCGGGCGGGGGGCTCGTCGGGCGCACCGCCGAGCTGCGCGTCCTGCGTGAGCGCTGGCGGGCCGCGACGATGGGCAGCCCCGGCCTCGTCCTGGTGCGAGGCGACGCCGGCGTCGGCAAGTCCCGGCTGATGACCGAGCTGGCCGACGAGGCCCGCCGCGCCGGCGCGGTCGTGACGGAGGCGCAGTGCTTCGGGACGTCCGGCAGGCTCGCGCTCGCGCCGGTGGCCGACTGGCTGCGCGCGCCGGCCGTCCGCGCGGCGCTACCGACGCTCGAACCGGTGTGGCGAGCCGAGGTGGAGCGGCTGGTGCCCTCGACGCGGTCCCGCCCCGAGCCGGACCGGCCCGGACCGCGCGCGATGGTCGACGCGTGGCAACGCCACCGGTTCTTCGAGGGACTCGCCCGTGCCCTGCTCGCGGTCGGCCGCCCCGTCCTGCTGACCGTCGACAACCTGCAGTGGTGCGATCAGGAGACGCTGGCGTTCCTCACGTTCTGCCTCGGGCTCGACGCCGACGCACCGGTCCTGGTGGTCGCGACGCTGCGCGACGAGCACGGCGACCACGACCCGGCCATCGGGGCGTGGATGACGCGGATGCGCGCCACGGGCCGGCTCAGCGAGGTGGTGCTCGACCCGTTCGAGATGGCCGAGACCGCCGCGCTCGCCGAGGCCGTCACCGGCCGCCCGCTGTCCGGGGCCGACGCGGCCCTGCTACAGGCGACGACCGGGGGCTTCCCCCTCTACGTCGTCGAGGCCGGCCGCGCGGACGTCGGGCCGGCCCCCGGCGGCAACCTCTCGGCGGTGCTGCGCGGCCGCCTGGCACAGGTCGGCGAGGAGGCGCGCGGCGTGGCCGGGCTCGCCGCCGCGGTCGGCCGCGACTTCACCCTCGACCTGCTCACCGAGGCGGCGGACGTCGCCGCCGACACCGTGGTCCGCGCCGTCGACGAGCTGTGGCGCAGCCGCATCCTGCGCGAGGTCGACGACGGCGTGCTGGTGGGTTACGACTTCTCCCACGACCTGGTCCGCGACGCCGCCTACGCGCAGGTGAGCCCGCCGCGGCGGTGGCTGTTGCACCGGCGGATCGCGCAGGGGCTCGAGCTGCTGCACGCCGACGACACGGACGCCGTGTCCGCTCAGCTCGCCGAGCAGTACGCCCGGGGCGGGCGAGGCGACCGAGCGGTGGCCTACTACCGGCGCGCCGCCGCCGTCGCGTCCCGCATGTTCGCCCACGACGAGTCGATCCGGCTGCACGAGGCCGCGCTGGCGATCGTGCAGGCGATGCCGGCCGGGCGGGACCGCACGTCGCGGGAGCTCGCCCTGCTGCAGTCGCTGGCGGCGCCGCTCACCGCGCGCCGGGGCTACGCCTCTCCCCTGGTCCGGGAGACCCTCGAACGCTCGATCCTCCTGGCCGACTCGCTCGGGCAGCGCGACTCGGTGCTCGACGCGCTCGTCGGGCTGTGGTCCTCCCAGTTCGTGCACGGCGACACCGCGGCCGCTCACCGCACGGCCACCCGGGCGCTCGAGCTGGTGGCGCCGGGATCCCCCCTGCAAGGGCCGGCGCACTTCGCCTTCGCCGGGTCCGCCGTCAGCCTGGGCAGGCCCGCCGAGGCGCTGCAGCACCTCGCGCTCGCCGCCGAGTACGGCGGCACCCACTCGTTGAGCATCGGCACGCGCGCCGACGTCCACGGCCGCGCGTACGCCGCTCACGCCCACTGGCTGCTCGGGCGAACCGAGGAGGCCCGGGCCAGCGCCGCCGACGCCATCGCGTTGGCGCGCACCACCGGCAACGCCTACAGTCTCGCGGTGGCGCTCGCCTACGGCGCCGTCACCCACCAGCTCTGCGGCGACCGGCCCGAGCTGCGGCGCACGGTCGACGAGCTCCGCGAGCTGTGCGAGCGCTACTCGTTCGCCTACTACCGCGAGTGGGCACTCGTCCTCGACGGCTGGAGCCGCGAGGACGGTTCCGGAGCGGCGCTGGTGCAGCGCGGCATCGACGCACTCACCGCCGATGGCGCGTTCGCGCGCATGCCCTACTGGCTCGCGCTCGCGGCGGACCTCGCGAGGCGGGAAGCGCGACCGGACGTCGCGCGCGCGACCCTCGACGCCGCGATCATGGCTGGGTGGGCCCGGGACGACGTCTGGTGGCTGCCCGAGGTGATGCGGATGCGAGCGGCCTACGACCACGGGCAGTCCGCCGTCGCCCGGCTGCGGGACGCGGCCGGACTCGCCGCGGCGCACGGCAGCGTCGCGCTGCTCACCCGGTGCGAGGCCGACCTCGCCGCGTTCGGCGTTCCTCCGCGACCCGACGTCCCCCGGCCGAGGGCGAACGCTGCGCAAACGCTGCCTTCCTAGCGTCGGGACGAGGCACCCCGAGCGGTTCGGGTGCACCGTCCGGAGGGACCCATCCCGATGACCATCACATCCCCCGCCCTGCCGTTCACGGATCTCGCGGTCCTCCTGCGCGGTGAGCTGATCACGCCGGGCGACGAGGCGTACGACGCGGCGCGCGCCGTCTACAACGGCATGATCGACAAGCGGCCGGCCGCCGTCGTCCGCTGCCGCGACGCCGCCGACGTCGTCGCCGCCGTCGCGTTCGGCCGGGCGCACGGGCTGGAGATCGCGGTCCGCGGCGGCGGGCACAACGCGGCCGGGTTCGGCACCTGGGACGGCGCCCTGGTGGTCGACCTGTCGCCCATGCACAGCACCACCGTCGACCCCGAGCGGCACACCGTGCGCGTCGACGCGGGCGCCACGTGGGGTGACGTCGACCACGCCACCGTCGCCTTCGGCATGGCGACGCCGTCGGGCTTCCTGGCGTCCACCGGGGTAGCCGGCCTGACGCTCGGCGGCGGCATCGGCTACCTGTCGCGCCGCTTCGGTCTCACCGTCGACAACCTGCTCGCCGCGGACGTCGTCCTCGCCGACGGCCGCTTCGTCACGGCGAGCGCGACGTCGCATCCGGACCTGTTCTGGGCGCTGCGCGGCGGTGGCGGCAACTTCGGCGTCGTCACCTCCTTCACCTTCCGCTGTCACGACATCGGCGAGCACGGCACCGTCATCGGTGGTCCGGTGCTCTACGACATCGCCGACGCCCCCGAGGTGATGCGCTGGTACCGCGAGCTGGTCCCCGCATTGCCCGAAGAACTGTCGGGATGGCTCGGGCTGATCACGATCCCGCCGGCGCCGCCGTTCCCGGAGGAGCTGTGGGGCCGCAAGGCATGCGCGATCGTCTGGTGCTACACGGGTCCGCACGACCGGGCCGACGAGGTGCTCGACCCCGTGCGCACGTTCGGGTCGCCGCTGGTGGTGGGGCTCGCGCCGATGCCGTTCACGGCGCTGCAGTCCGCGTTCGACCCGCTGTACCCGGCGGGTCTGCAGTGGTACTGGCGCGCCGACTTCTTCCGCGAGATCTCCGACACGGCCATCGACGTGCACCGGGACTTCGGGGACCGGCTGCCGACCGGCCACTCGACGATGCACCTGTACCCCATCGATGGAGCCGCGAGCCGCGTCGCCCCGGACGCCACGGCCTTCGCCTACCGCGACGGCGGCTGGGCGGGCGTCATCGTCGGGGTCGACCCCGATCCCGCGAACTCCGAGCTGATCTCGGGCTGGGCCAAGGACTACTGGGAGCGGCTGCACCCGACGTCGGCCGGCAGCGCCTACCTCAACTTCGTGATGGACGAGGGCGAGGACCGGGTGCGGGCGTCCTACCGCGACAACTACGAGCGCCTGGCCCGGATCAAGCACCGCTACGACCCGGACAACACCTTCCACATCAACCAGAACATCCGGCCGGTCGAACAGACGTGAGGCCACGCGGGCGGGCGTGCCGGTGCCGGCACGCCCGTCCCGGCGTACGCCCTACCCTCGGTTTCATGACCACAGCGAGCCAGCGTGTCCTGATCATCGCGGCGGTCGTCCTCGTGCTGGGTGGCGGACTGGTGTGGCTGCTGACGAGCGTGCTCCGACCGCAGTCGCCGGCCGGTGGTGGTGGCACCAGCGCCGTCGACCTGCAGGGCTGGAAGCTCACGCTCCCCGTCGAGGGCGACAAGGGCAACGCCGAGGAGGTCGAGCCGGCCGCCGTGACCGATCCGTGGCTGACCGCGGGCCCGGACGGCAGCCTCACGTTCTGGGCACCGGCCGCAGGCGCCACCACCAAGAACTCCAAGAGCCCCCGCACCGAGCTCATCAGCCTCACCGACTTCTCCGCCGGCACCGACCAGCGCAGCCTGACCGCGTCGCTCTCGGTGGCCCAGGTGCCGTCCGACTCGAAGGACATCATCATCGGCCAGATCCACGGCTCCGACGACATCAAGTCGGTGCCGTACGTGATGCTCCACTACCGGAACGGGGACATCGAGGCGGAGGTCAAGCAGAAGCAGAAGGGGGACGAGAAGCAGACGTTCCCGCTGCTGTCCGGGGTGCCGCTGAACGAGCGGTTCGACTTCACGATCAGCGACGACGGCAACGGCTCGATGACGCTCAGCGCGACCCACGCCGGCACCACCCAGCAGGCCACCGCCCAGGTGCCCGAGGAGTTCCGCGGGGAGACCGTCCGCTTCCAGGTGGGCGACTACCAGCAGGCCGAGTCGGCCCAGGGCGACGACGACGGCGGCCGCGTCACCTTCTACGCGATCAACGAGCGCTGATCCGGCGGTAGCCCGCGGGCGCAGGCCACCACCGAGTCGGCGGCCTGCAGGCCGACCCGGCGCATCGCCTCGACGGTCTGCCCGCCGCAGTGCGGGGTCAGCGTGACGTCGGCGCGCAGCAGCGGGCTGCCGGCGGCGAGCGGTTCCTCGTCGAACACGTCCAGGCCCGCACCCGAGAGGAGCCCGCGGTCCAGCGCGTCGGCCAGCGCCGCCTCGTCGACCAGGCCGCCCCGTGAGGTGTTCACGAGCACCGCGCCGGGACGCACGCCGGCCAGCGCCCGTGCGTCGATCAACCCGCACGTGGCGGGCAGCAGCGGGACGTGCAGGGAGACGACGTCCGACGCCGCGAGCAGCTCCGGCAGCGGGACCAGCCGGACGTCGAGCTCGCGCGCCGCCCCTGCGTCGGCGGCCGGGTCGGTGGCCAGGACCGTCATGTCGAACGCGGCGGCCATCCGCGCCACCCGGCGGCCGATCTTCCCGAACCCGACCAGGCCCAGCACCTTCCCGTCGAGCTCGAGGCCGACGGCCGCCCGGCGCGCCTCGTCCCAGCGGCCCGCCCGCACGGCGGCGTCGGCGGTCGCGACCCGGCGCACGACGGCGAGGACGAGCGCGAACGCGTGCTCGGCCACCGAGACCGCGTTGGCGTCGGCGGTGACCGTGACGGCGACGCCGCGTTCGCGGGCCGCTGCCAGGTCGACGGTGTCGTACCCGGCCCCGTGGCGGGCGATGATCCGGAGGCGGGGTGCGGCCTCGATCCGCGCCCGGTCCATCCGCGCGCTGCGCAGGAGCACGGCGTCGACGCGCCCGGCCACCTCCTCCCACGGCACCCCGAGCGCGACGTCCCCCACCTCACGCAGCCGCGCGTACGCCGCGTCGTCGATGGGGCGGGGCACCCAGGTCAGCCAGTCCGTCATCGGATCGGCACCGCGTTCGCGGCCCGCTTGGCGACCTCGCCCGCGGCGATCTCCTCGGCGCGGGCCAGCACCCCGGCCGCCCGGTCGCGCGGGACGACGACGACCCCGTCGCGGTCGGCGACGACCGCGTCACCGGGGTGGACCACGACCCCGCCGATCGCCACCGCGTCCAGCAGCTCGAACGGGCCGGTCTTGAACGGGCCCGCGGGCGTCTGCCCGCGGCTGAACACCGGCATGCCGAGCTCCTCGAGCTCGGCGACGTCCCGTGCGGCGCCGTCGATGACGAACCCGGCCAGCCCCCTGGCCTTCGCCTTGATCCCGATCATCTCGCCGATCAGCGCCCTGGTCGTGGCGCCCTGCCCGTCGACCACCAGCACGTCACCCGGCGCCGTCACCTCGAGCGCCTCGTGAACGGCGAGGTTGTCGCCCTCCCGCGTCCACACGGTGAAGGCGGGGCCGGCCAGCGCGGCTCCCGGCCACCGCGCCTGGAGCGAATGGCCGACGCAGCCGCGCCTGCCCATCGCGTCGCTCAGGACCGCGGCGCCGAACCGGGAGAGTCGGGCGACGAGCTCGGGGTCGATCCGGGGGAACGAGGAGATCTCAGCCACCGTGACCCACCCTCCGCTCCGGCTGCCCGGTGTAGGCGGGCAGGCTCGTGCGCGGGATCGGGCCCTTGTTGCGCAGGCCCGACCCGCTCTCCTCCCACGCGTGGGCGAGCGCGCCGACGGACCGGGACAGGACGAACAGGCCCCGCCCCAGCTCGGGCGTGAAGCCGAGCTCGCTGAAGATCACCGCGGTGGCGCCGTCGATGTTCATCGGGATCGGGGCCAGCTGCCGCTCGATCTCCGTCGCCACCCGGTACGCGCGCCCGGCGACGACGCCGTCGGACACCGCCCGCTCGACCGCGGCCATGAGCGGGTCGCGCCGCGGGTCGACCGGGTGGAACCGGTGCCCGAACCCGGGTACGTGGATCCCCCGCGCCTTCAGGTCGGCGAGCGCGGCACGGACCGCGTCAAGCGCGTCATCGGCGTCGATGCGGGCGAGCAGCTCCATCAGCTGCTGCCCGGCCCCGCCGTGGACGTCCCCGAGCACGTTCACGGCGCTCGCCATCGCGTTGTTGATGCCGACGCCGCAGGTGGCGGCCATCCGGGCGATCGCGATCGCGGGCGACTGCGGGCCGTGGTCCACCCCCGCGACGAGCGCCCGTTCGAGCAGCCGAGCCTGCGCGGGCGACGGCAGGTCGCCGCGGAGCAGCAGCCAGACGACCTGGGCGAACGAGGCGTCCTCGATGAGGTCTGCGACCGGGTAGCCGCGGAGGCGGATCACGCCGGGGCTGATGTCGCTGATCGCGGTGGCCCACCAGCGGGACGCCGGGTCCTCGTCGTCCCTGGTGGCCTGTCTCGACATCAGATGACCCCTTCCTCGCGCAGCCGCGCGATCTCGTCGCCCGCACAGCCCAGGCCGGCCAGTACCTCGTCCGTGTGCTCGCCGAGGCGCGGCGGGCGCCGGTCCGGGGCCGACGGCGCACCGTCGACGTGCACCGGGCCGCCGAGCAGGCGCACGGTGCCGTCGTCCGCCGCGGGCGACGGCAGCTCGGCGACCAGTCCTCTCGCCCGCACCTGCTCGTTCGCCAGCGCGTCGGCGACGGAGACGACCGGCGCGGCCGGCACGCCCGACCCGAGCAGCGCCGCGTCCCACTCCTGCGCGGTCCGCTCGCGCAGCGACTTCTCCAGCTCCGCCCGCAGCACATCCCGGTTGAGCTTGCGCAGCTCCCGCGTGCGGAAGCGCGGGTCGTCCACCAGCTCGTCGCGCCCGAGCACCGCGCAGAGCGACTCCCACTGCTCCTGCTTGTTCGCCGCGATGTTGAGGGCGCCGTCGGCCGTGGCGAAGGTGCCCGACGGCGCGGCGGTGCGGTTCTCGTTGGCCATCACCGTGGGCGCCACCCCGGCGACGAGCTGGTCGGAGACGACCCACCCCATGGACGTCATGGCGGTCTCGAGCATGGAGACGTCCAGGAAGGCACCCTCGCCGGTGCGGGCCCTGCGCACGAGCGCGGCGTTCACGGCCATCGCCGCCGCCAGCCCGCCCATGGAGTCGCAGATCGGCGCGCCCACCCGCAGCGGCGCCGTCTCCGGGGTGCCGGTGACGCTCATCAGGCCGGACAGCCCCTGGATGATCTGGTCGTAGGCGGGGCGGGCCCGCATCGGGCCGGTCTGCCCGAACCCGGAGATGGCGCAGTAGACGATGCCGGGGTTGATCGAGCGCAGCGCGTCCCAGCCGAACCCGAGCCGCTCCATCACGCCGGGCCGGAAGTTCTCCAGGACGACGTCGGCGTCCCGCACGAGCCGGGTGAAGATCTCCGCGCCCCTGGGCGCCTTCAGGTCGAGGGTGACGGACCGCTTCGCCGAGTTCTGCGCCAGGAACGACACCCCGAGCAGCTCGTCGCTGAGGTCCGGGTCGGCCCCCAGCCTGCGGGCCAGGTCGCCCCCGCGCGGGTTCTCGACCTTGATGACGTCGGCGCCGAGCAGGGCGAGCTGGTAGCCGGCGTACGGACCGGCGAGCACGTTGGTGAGGTCGAGGACGGTGACGCCGTCCAGCAGCCTTCCGCTCACAGGAGCGCCTCCACGCTGCCGATACCGCGCTCCGAGAGCCGCTCCGCGGCCGCCCGCAGGCTCTCCAGCCCGGCGGCCAGGACGTCGCCGGTGAACCGGGAGCTCGGACCGCTCATGTTCAACGCCGCGATGACGCGCCCGTCCCTCCCCCTGATCGGTGCCGCCACCGCCGCCGCTCCCACCTCACGCTCGCCGTCCGACCGGGCCCAGCCCCGCTCCTCGGCGGCCGCCACCTCGCGCAGCAGCCGTCCCCGCGCCTCCTCGTCGAGGGGCAACCGCTCGACGAGCTGCGGCTTGGCGGTGAGCAGGACCTTGCTCGCCGCACCGGCCCAGAGCGGCATCGGCGCTCCCACCTCGATCACGTTCCGCACGGTGTGCCGGCCCTCGTGCTGGGCGATGGCGATCCGGTTCAGGTCCTGCCGGACGTAGACGCACACGGTCTCGCCGTGCTCGCGCACCAGCCGCGCCATGACGGCGTGCGTCTCCTCGTCGACGCGCCACAGGCCCTCGGCCGCCCGCACCCACGACAGCATCGCGGCCCCGAGCGAGTACTCCCCGTCCCGGACCGCCACGACCACGGAGCGCCGCTGCAGGTCGGCCAGCAGGCGCACGACGGTGGTCTTGGGCAGCCCGGTCTCCTGCACGATCTCGCGGAGCGGCAGCACCGGGGGCCGGCGCGTCAGCAGGTCGAGGATCCCGAACGCCCGCCCCACGCTGCGCACCTGTGGCTCGGCGGCGACTGACATGGCGGGGACGGTAACACGAAAAACCACCTCACGGTTTCGCTGGACCGCAGGATGGTTCGCTGTCTACAGTGTCGCCGCACGTCGCCGCCGCACGTCGCCAACCGCACGTCGCCAGCCGCACGTCACTGACGAAGGAGACAGGTATGACGTCGATCCCCACCCGGCTCACCCGGGCGGCCATCACGCTCGGGCTGGTGATCGCGGCCACGGCATGCAGTCCTCCCGGCTCGCCGGGCACCGGCAGCCAGGACGCGGGCACCTACCCGGCCGGGCCGGTCACCCTCCTGGTGCCGGCGGCCCCGGGTGGCGGGTGGGACTCCACGGCCCGCTCCCTGCAGCAGGTCATCACCGAGGGCCACCTGACGGACCAGCCGGTCGAGGTCGTCAACCGCGAGGGCGGCGGCGGGGCCACCGGGCTCGCCCAGCTCACCGGCCAGGACAGCGGTGACCCGAACACGCTGATGCTCGGCGGGCTCGTCATGGTCGGCGCCCTCGTGCAGGCCGACTCCCCGCTGAAGGTCACCGACGCCACCACCATCGCGACGCTGACCTCGGAGACCGAGGCGTTCGTCGTCCGAAAGGACTCCCCCTTCACCTCCATCAAGCAGGTGGTCGACGAGTACGCGGCCGACCCGTCGTCGGTGATCTTCGGGGGCGGCTCGGCCGGCGGTTCCGACCACATCGCCGCCGGCCTGCTGCTGAAGGCGGCGGGCCAGCAGCCGGCGGGGATGAAGTACGTGGGCTACGCCGGCGGCGGCGAGGCGACCGCGGGCATCCTCTCCGGCGACGTCGAGGTGGGCATCTCGGGCCTCTCGGAGTTCGCCGGCCAGATCGAGTCCGGCGACATGCGGCTGCTGGCCGTCAGCTCGGACAGCGGCGACGTCGCGGGCCGGCCGGCGCCGACGCTCCAGAGCGCCGGGTACGACGTCGACTTCGTCAACTGGCGGGCGCTCTTCGCCCCGCCCGGCATCTCCGACGAGCAGAAGGCGGCGATCACGGACTTCGTGAAGAAGATCCACGACAGCCCGCAGTGGTCGGACATCCTCGCCAAGCGCGGCTGGACCGACGACTTCCGCACCGGCGACGAGGCCGCGCAGTTCGTCGCCGCGCAGTCCGACACGGTCACCGGCACCCTCCAGGAGCTGGGGCTGTGACGAGCCCCGACGTCGAGGAGGGCACCCGGCCCGCGGCGTCATGGGCGCAGCTGGTGTTCGCCGCGGTGATCCTCCTGCTCGGTGTCCTCGTCCTCACCCAGGGCCTGGGCGTCCGCGGTGACCTGAGCCCGCAGGGCCCGCGCTTCTTCCCCACGGCTCTCGGCGTGCTCTGGCTCGTCCTCGGCGTGCTGTACCTGGCGAGCCGGATCCGGGCGGTCGCGAGCGGCACGCCGGACGAGAGCACCGAGCGGCTCGCGCACGTCAAGCGGCTGGCGGTCCTCGCGGTGCTGCTCGTGGCCTACGTGTACGTGCTCTACCCGCTCGGCTACGTCCTCAGCACGGCCCTCTTCTTCGTCGGGGCCGCCGCCGCGCTCGGGTCCGGCCACCACCGGCGGGACGTGGTCGTCGGTGTGCTGCTCAGCCTGGCGGTGTACCTCGTGTTCTCCCGGATGCTCGGGATCTCGCTGCCGCCGGGGGTGCTCCCCCTGTGATCCTCGACGACCTGCTGGGCGGCTTCGTCACCGTCCTGACGCCGGCCAACCTGCTGTTCGCCGCGCTCGGCGTCACCCTCGGCACCCTGGTCGGCGTGCTGCCCGGGATCGGCCCCGCGGTGACGATCGCCCTCCTGCTGCCGGTGACCTTCCGGATGGACGAGCCGGCCGGCGCGTTCATCCTGTTCGCGGGCATCTACTACGGCGCGATGTACGGCGGCTCCACCACGTCGATCCTGCTCAACACCCCGGGCGAGTCGGCGTCCGTCGCGACGGCCATGGAGGGCCACCTCATGGCGAAGGCCGGGCGCGCCCGGCAGGCGCTCGCCACGGCGGCCATCGGCTCCTTCGTCGCCGGCACGATCTCCACCCTGCTGCTCACCGTCGTCGCGGTGCCCCTGGGCAGGCTGGCCAGCACCGTCACCGCCGCGGACTACGCCGCGCTCATGGTGCTCTCGCTGGTCTCCGTCACCGCCCTCGTCGGGCGCTCGATGGTGCGCGGGCTCCTGTCCCTCGCGCTGGGCATGACGATCGGGATCATCGGCCTCGACGCCCTGTCCGGGCAGCCGCGGCTCACGTTCGGCCAGCCCGTGCTCTTCGACGGCATCGACGAGGTCACGCTGATCATCGGCCTGTACGCCATCGGCGAGACGCTCTACGTCCTGGTCAAGGGCCGCACCCGGCCCGGCCGCCTCGCCGAGCTGCCACCACCGGAGAAGGGCAGCATCGGGTGGATGAGCCGCGCCGAATGGCGCCGCTCCTGGGCGCCGTGGCTGCGCGGCGCCTCGTTCGGGTTCCCCTTCGGCGTCCTGCCATCCGGCGGGGCGGAGCTGCCGACGTTCCTCAGCTACAGCTACGAGAAGCGGTACTCGCGCGGCCGGGACGAGTTCGGCAAGGGCGCGATCGAAGGGGTCGCGGGCCCGGAGGCCGCCAACAACGCATCGTTCTCCGGCGTGCTCGTCCCGCTCCTCACCCTCGGGCTCCCGACCTCCGCGACGGCCGCCGTCCTGATCGCGGCCTTCCAGATCTTCAACCTCCAGCCGGGGCCCCAGCTGTTCGACACGTCCAGCGACCTGGTCTGGGCCCTGATCGCCTCGCTCTACATCGGCAACGTCATGCTGCTGGCCCTGAACCTGCCGCTCATCCGCGTGTGGGTGAAGGTCCTGCAGATCCCGCGGCCGGTCCTCTACGCGGGGATCCTCGTCTTCGCCACCCTGGGCGTCTTCTCGGTGTCCGGCAACCCGATCGACATCCTCATCGCCTACGGCATCGGCGCGATCGGGCTGGCCCTGAGGATGTACGGCTTCCCGATCGCCCCGGTGATCCTCGGCGCGATCCTCGGCCCCAACCTGGAGAGCCAGCTCCGCCGCGCCCTCACCGCATCCAACGGCGACTGGTCGGTGTTCGTCACCCGGCCGCTCTCGGCGATCATCCTCGTGCTCGCGCTCGCCGCGTTCCTGCTGCCGCACCTGCCCTGGCTGCTGGCCCGGGCCCGTGGCAGGCGGACCGAGGTCACCCGGCTGGCGGTGGGGGACGAGGACTGACGGCTCAGCTCGTCATCTCCATCTCCGGCTGCTGCACGCCGTCCTGCGGTGCCGTCAAGCCCGGAACCCGTTCGGGAACGAGTGCCACCGCGAGGCCGAGCACCAGCAGTGCGACGGTCACCGTGGTCGTGGCGACCCGGCGCCACGGCAGCAGCTTCTCCGCCGCGATGAAGGCGGCGATCACGACCATCCACGGAATGCTCATGATCCCGAGCGCGAACAACGACGCCATCAACGCCCAGCAGCAGCCGATGCACCAGATCCCGTGGCGGACGCCCATCCGGGCGGCACCCAGCGGACCCGGGCGCCAGTGCTCGAGCAGGAAGCCGAAGGGGCCGCGGCAGTGGCGCAGGCAGACGTCCTTCAGGGGCGTCAGCTGGTACACAGCGGCGGCGACGATCACGCCACCCGCCACGATCGGGCCGGACCGGTCCCAGCTCAGCGCATCGATCTGCACAACCCGTCCCGCCTGGAGGATCGCGAAGCCGACGAGACCGGCGGCGGTCCACGCAGCCAGGTAGCCGGCCAGGAGCAGGCCCGACCCCATCGGCACCCCGGCCTCCCCGCGCTCGCGGCGCGCGGCCTCCAACCGCCGGTACACGAGCACCGTCGGCCAGACCGACGGGAGCATCATCGCGGCCATCATCAGGATCCACATGCCGACGAAGAAGCCGATGGTGCCCGGATCGCCGCCCCCGTGGGTGCCCATCTGCAGCACCACGAGGACCCAGCACACCGCGGCGAGGGCAAGCAGCACCGAGATCGTCGGAAGCCGGCCCGACCGGACCGGGATCCGCGCCGCACGCATCTAGCCGGACCAGGCGAAGGGCGCGGAGAACCCGGACGTGCCTCCCTGGCTCCACTCGAGGCCGAGTACCCCGACCCGCGATCCCCCCTTCGCCACCGTGAGCTCGCTGCCCGCGGGGTGGAAGACGTCGACGAGCCGCGCGGGCGTCCCGCTCTCGACCCCGAACGGGACGACGTCGTCGACCTCCACCTCGAGCGCGTCTCCGGCGGTCAGCCGGTGGTGCCCGTTCCCCTCGTCGAAGTCGATGCGCATCCGCTCCACGCCGAGCACCTCGCCGACCAGCGGCGCGAGCGCCTCCATCGGGCCACCCA
Organism: Pseudonocardia adelaidensis; assembly: GCF_039543345.1. NCBI lineage: Bacteria > Bacillati > Actinomycetota > Actinomycetes > Pseudonocardiales > Pseudonocardiaceae > Pseudonocardia > Pseudonocardia adelaidensis. Next base: position 26,990 of record NZ_BAABJO010000034.1, read on the forward strand.
GCTCACCGCCGAACACCGCACCCAGCTTCTGGAGCTGCTCGTCGCTGGCCCGTTCGTCCACCACGAGCGCGAGCTTCCAGTTGCCCTCGCTCATCACCTGCGGGGCGTCGGCCACGACGACCACGGTCACGTCACCGACGTCGACGCCCTCGACATCGCCGGAGTCCACGTGGAAGGCGAGCACCGCGTTGCACCGCTCCTTGTCCGCGCCCGCGTCGAGCGAGACGGTGCACGGGCACGGCATGTCGCACGAGCAGTTCTCGAAGTAGCGACCGCGAATGGACCAGGCCATGTCGGCCCCCTCTCGAACGGGGGCAGCAAGTCTGGTCCGGTGATGTTGACCGGTCAACCCGATCGCCGCGCACGATGCGCGGCGCCGCCAGGAGGCCTTGGGCCAGGAGCGGCCCCGACAGCGGCGGAGTTCATCCACTAGAAGGACCGCTCAGCGCAGCACCGGCTCCAGCGGGAACTCCACCCCGTCCACCGGCGGCTCGGGCATCGTCCCGGAGCCGTCGGGCAGGGGCACGGCGGCGAGGAGCGCCTGGGTGTAGGGGTGCCGCGGGTCCTCCCAGATGGTGCGTGCGGGCCCGGACTCGACGATCCGCCCGCGGTACATCACGGCCAGCCGGTCGGCGATCAGCCGCACGACGGTCAGGTCGTGCGAGATGAACAGCAGGCCCGCACCGGCGTCGACGGCGAGGTCGCGCATGAGCGCCGCGATGATCGCCTGGGTCGAGGCGTCGAGCGCCGAGATCGGCTCGTCGCCGATCAGCAGGTCGGGGCGGGCGGCCAGGGCCCTGGCGATCGCGATCCGCTGGCGCTGCCCGCCGGAGAACTCGTGCGGGTAACGGCGGGCCGCCGCGCGGTCCAGCCCGACGCGCTCCAGCCACCACCCCGGCTCGGACCCCTCCGCGCCACGGGCGATGGCCGCGCGCGCGCCGTCACCGATCTGGGTGCCGACCGGCCTGCGCGGGTGCAGCGAGCCGTACGGGTCCTGGAACACCATCTGGATGCGGGTCAGCTCCACCGGGCGGCGCCGCAGCCCGAGTGGCGCGACCGGACGGCCGTCGAACGTCACCGTGCCCGCGGCCGGCCGGACGAGGCCGCAGATCGCGCGCGCCACCGTCGACTTGCCGCACCCCGACTCGCCGACCAGCCCCAGCACCTCGCCCGCGCCCACGGCCAGGTCGATGCCGTCGACGGCGCGCACCGGCGGCCGGCCGCGGTAGACCACCTCCAGGCCGCTGACCTCGAGCAGGGTCACGACTCCTCCAGCGCGCGCACGTCGTCGAGGGAGCGGACGCCACTTGCCGCGCCGGGCAGGCTCGCGAGCAGCGACGCCGTGTAGGGGTGCGCGGGCGCGGTGAACACCTGGTGGCGCTCCCCGTTCTCCACGACCTCGCCGTCGCGCATCACGGCCACCCGGTCGGCCACCGCGCTCATCACGCCGAGGTCGTGCGTCACCAGCAGCACCGCCAGGCCCATCTCGCGGGCCAGGTCGCGCAGCAGGTGCAGCACGCCGGCCTGCACCGTGACGTCGAGCGCTGTGGTCGGCTCGTCGGCGATGAGCACGGACGGGGAGCAGGCCAGCGCGATGGCGATCGCGATGCGCTGGCGCTGCCCGCCGGAGAACTGGTGCGCGAAGCGGCGCAGGGCGTCCGCGGGGTCCGGGATCCGCACCCGTTCGAGCAGCTCGCCGGCGCGGGCGCGGGCCGCCGCCCGGTCGAGCCGCAGGTGGTGGCGCAGGTGGTCGGTGAGCTGCGCACCGATCGACAGCATCGGGTGCAGGCTCGTCGACGGGTCCTGGAACACCATCGCGATCTCGGTGCCGCGCAGACCGCCCAGCTGCCGCGGCGTGAGCCCGAGCAGGTCGCGGCCGCCGTACGTGATCGTGCCCCCGACCCGCGAACGCGCCGGCAGGAGGCCCATCACGGCCAGCCCGGTCATCGTCTTGCCCGAACCCGACTCGCCCGCGAGGCCCTGGATCCGGCCCGCCTCCAGGTCGAGGTCCACGCCGCGCAGGATCTCGGCGTCGCCGATGCGCAGCGTGAGTCCGCTGATCCGGAGGGCGCTCACCGCGTCTCCGCCTTGCCCAGCTCGCCCGCCGTGCGCGGGTCGAGGGCGTCGCGCAGCGCGTCGCCCAGGAAGTTGAACGCCATCACCACGGTCAGGATCGCGAGCCCGGGGAAGACGCCCAGCCACCACGAGTCGAAGTTCTGGATCGCCGTCGCCACCATGGACCCCCACTCCGCGGTGGGCGGTTTCGCGCCCAGCCCGAGGAACGACAGCCCGGCGAGCAGCAGCGTCGCCGTGCCGATGTCCAGGCTGGCGAGGATCAGCACCGGCCCGATGACCATCGGGACGATGTCGGTGCCCAGCGAGCGCAGCGGTGAGAAGCCGAGCAGCCGGTCGGCCAGCACGTAGTCGGCCTCCCGTATCCCGACCACCAGCCCCCGCGTGACGCGCGCGTACGCGGGCCACGACACGACGAGCGCCGCCAGCACCGCGTTGAGAAGGCTCGCGCCCAGCGACGCGGCGACGACCATCGCCAGGATGACGGTCGGGAACGCCATCACGAGGTCGGTCAGGCGCATCACGGTCTCGCCGACCCAGCGCCCGAAGAACCCGGCCGCGAGCCCGAGCACACCGCCGATCACCACGGACAGCCCGACGAGCAGGATCGCCAGTGGCATCGTCACGCGGGCGCCGGCCAGCACGCGGGTGAACACGTCCCGGCCGAGCTCGTCGGTGCCGAACCAGTGGGCGACGCCGGGCGCCTCCAGGCGCGGGAAGTCCTGGACCAACGGGTCGTACGGCCACAGCGCCGGACCCAGCACGGCGATCAGGACCCACACCAGCGCCACCGCAGCACCGGTGACGCCCAGCGGCGTGCGCCAGGCCTGCGGGATGCGGATCCTCATCGCACCCGCACCCGCGGGTCGATCGCCCCGTACAGCAGGTCGACGACCAGGTTGATCACCAGGTAGATGATCCCGACGAGCAGCCCGACGCCCATCACGGCCGGCAGGTCGAGGTGCGAGGCGGCCTGGTAGGCGTAGGACCCGAGCCCGGGCCACGCGAAGATCTCCTCCACCAGCACGGTGCCCGACAGCAGCGCGCCGAACGCCAGGCCGACGACGGTCAGGATCGGCACCATCGCCGCCCGGAGCACGTACCGGAAGAGCACGGTCCGGCCCGGCAGGCCCTTGGCGCGCGCCGACCGCACGTAGTCCTGCTCCAGCACCTCCAGCACGGCGGAGCGCGTGAACCGGGTGAGCAGGCCGACCGTGTAGAGCGTCAGCACCAGCGTGGGCAGCATCAGGTGGGCCAGCGCGTCGCCGAACGTCTCCCACTCCCCGGCCAGCAGGGAATCCAGCGTGTAGAGGCCGGTGACGTGCGGGGGCGCGGTGGTGGCGGGCGCGAGGCGGCCCGAGCCGGGCGCGAGGTCCAACTGGAACGAGAAGACGTAGAACGCGACCAGCGCGAGCCAGAACGTCGGCACCGAGATCCCGACCAGCGACACCACCCTCAGCGCGCTGTCGGCGAGCTGCCCGCGCCGCACGGCCGCGACCACGCCGAACCCGACGCCGATCAGCACCGACAGCACGATCGCCCCGATCGCGATCTCCAGCGTGGCCGGCACCGCCGACTGCAGGTCGGTGAGCACCGGCCGGTGCGTCTGCTGCGACTCCCCGAGATCGCCGCGCACCAGGTTGCCCAGGTAGGTCGCGTACTGGACGGGCAGCGGCCGGTCGAGCCCGTAGTGCGCCCGGTACGCCGCGACGGTCGCCGGGTTCTCCGCCGCGCGCTGCCCGAGGTTGGCCGCGACGGGGTCGCCGGGCACCAGGTTCGTCAGCAGGAACGTCACCAGCGTGACGCCGATGATCAGCAGCGCCGACACTCCGAGCCGCCGCAGCAGGTAACGGGCGAGCGGGCTACCCCTACGCACCACCGGCCGCACCGACGGCCCCGAGGTCCAGCGTCCAGATCGGGTTGTAGGCGGCACCGGTCACCGACTTGGCGGTGACGACGTTCGTGGCCGGCTGGACGAGCGGGATGAACGGCCCGCCCGCGTTCAGGCTGCGCTGGAACTCCTGGTACAGCCGGGCGCGCTCCGCCGGGTCGACGGCCGCGGCGGCGGCCTTCGCGGCCGCATCGATGTCGGGAGCGGCGCTCGCGGGCCAGTTCGCGCGCTTGCCGATCAGCCCGTCGGGGGCGAAGGCCAGGTAGTTGGACGGGTCCGGGAAGTCGGGCCCCCAGTACCAGAGCCCGATCTGCTCCTTGCCGCCCCGGTAGTTGTCCAGCTCGGTGGCGACGGGCGCGGGCGCCAGCTCGACGGTGATGCCCGCCGCGGCGAGCTGCGCCTGCAACCGCTCGGCAAGGGTCTGGAAGCTCAGCCCGAGGAGCGTGAAGTCGCTCGGGTAGGCGAGCTTCGGCGGCGGCCCGCCGACGCCGCTCGCGGCCAGCGCCGCGGTGGCGCCCGCGAGATCCTGCTGCGGGGCATCCTCCGCCGGGAGGGAGCCCGCGATCATCGTGGGGATCATGCCGGCCGGCTGCACCGACCCCGCGCCCGCGACCTGCAGCAGGCCCGCGTAGTCGATGGCCTTCCTCACGGCCGAGACGTACTGCGGGTTGCTCGTCGTGGCGGAGACGTCCGCGCCCTGGTTGAGGAACAGGAAGATCGTGTACGCCGACGCCCCGCTGGTGACGGTCAGCTCGCCCTCGTCGAGCCCCTCCACCTGGTCGCCGGAGAGGTCGAGCGCGACCTGCGAGTCGCCCTTCTGGACGTTCAGCACCTGGGTGGCGGCCTGCACGTTGCGGATCACGATGTTCTCGTAGGCGGGCTTCGCGGGCCCGTTGTACGCGGGGTTCCGCCTGAGCACCGCCTGGCTGGCGACGTCGAGCGACTCGAGCGTGTAGGGCCCGGACCCCGCGGACGTCGTGTTGAGGAACTTCTCGGCGCCGTCCTGGTCGTCGGTGGTGCCACCGTTCGCCGTCACGACCTTCGAGTTGACGACCGACAGCGCCGGGTTGGGCAGGATGAACGGGAGGGCCGCGTTCGGTCCGGCGCTGGTCAGCACCACGGTCGTCTCGTCCTTCTTCGCGACCGTCACGCCGTCGAGCAGGAAGGACGGGTTGCCCTTCATGCCGATCACCCGCTGCAGGGAGAACACCACGTCGTCGGCGGTGACCGGGCTGCCGTCGGAGAACACCCGGCCCGGGGCCAGCGTCAACGTCAGCGTCTTGGCATCGGGGGACAGCTCGTAGGAGGACGCGAGGCCGGGCGCCGGGGTGGCGAGGTCGTCGCCGGTGAACGTCAGCAGCGTCTCGTACATCCCGTGGGTGAGCATCTGCCCGGTGAGCTCGTACTCGCGACCGGGGTCGACGGTCTTCAGGTCGAACGTCGAGTCGATCACCAGCGTCGGTCCGGAGCCCGATCCGCCTCCCGACCCGCCCGACCCGCAGGCCGCCACCGCGAGCACGACCGCCGCCACGGCCGCGATGAGCGCCACGGAACGCCTCGCACCGAACATGTGCACCTCCCCGGTTCGGGCGTATCTTGCCCGGCCCGTCCTCACGCCAGCACGGCGACCACCGCGAACAGGACCGGCACGCTGACCACCGTCGTGCTCAGCGCCGCGTCCCGCCCGAGCACCTCGCCCTGCTCGAACCGCACCGCGTAGCCGAAGACGTTCTGCGCGGTCGGGAGCGCCGCGCAGACCACCACCGCGAGCAACGCGTGCCCCTGCAGCCCGAGCAGCAGGCCGACGAGCAGCGCCAGCACCGGGTGGACGATGCACTTGAGCAGCAGCACGGTGGCCAGCAAGGGCGCGGTGTCCCCCGCCCCCGGTCGCTTCGCGCCGCACAGCGAGATCCCGAACGCGAGCAGCATCCCGGGCACGGCGAGGTCCGAGATCAGTTCGATCGGGGCGATCAGCGGTGCCGGCGGGACCAGCCCCGTCGCCGACACGGCGATCCCCGCGCCCGTGGCGAGCGCGATCGGGTTGCGCAGCGGCGCGCTCACCATTCGCAGGAGCGACGGCCGGGCGCCGTCGGCCCGCTCCGACAGCACCCCGAGCACCGTGGTGAAGAACGGGGTCAGGACCGCCAGCTGGAACACCAGCACCGGGACGGCCTCGGTGACGTTCCCCAGTGCGTAGGTGGCGATCGGCAGCCCGAGGTTCCCCGCGTTCACGTAGCCGCTCGCCATCGCCCCCACTGCGGTCTCCCCCGCCGGCCGGCGGCGCAGCAGCCCGACCGGCAGGTACAGCAGGCACGCCAGCACGCTGGTCACGGCCGTGACGACCAGCCCCTCGGAGAACACGGCCGCCACGTCCGTGCGGGCGAGCGTGCTGAACAGCAGCGCGGGGGACGCGACGAAGAACGCCGCCCGCGACAGCACCTGGGTGGCGGCCGGCCCGAGCACCCCCGCCCGCCCGACGAGGTAGCCGACCGCGACGACGGCCCCGATCACGACGAATGCGTCGACTACCCCGTTCACGCCACAGTCACGTGTGACCAGGTTAGAGCTGTGACGCAGGCCGCATGGCTCCGCAGGGGCGTGCCGAGCGGCTCAGCTGGTCCTCTCCAGCTGCCGCACCAGGTACTCCCACACAGCCGCCACGGCCTTGTCGTGGTAGATGTGCTCCCGCTTGGCCACCGACTCCTCGCGATCCGACCAGGTCGGCCACCCGCCGGCCGTGTGGGTGAGGATCTGCTGCTCGCAGGCGCGTTCGAGCAGCACCGCCGCCACGGTGGCCTCCTCCAGCGTCTCCCCCACCGTGACGATGCCGTGGTTGACGAGGAACATCGCCCGGGCGTCGCCGAGGGTCCCGGCCACCGCGCGGCCCAGTTCGGGGGTGAGGACGAGGTCGGCGGTGGCGGTGAAGCGGGGCACCTCCGGCGGTACGAAGGCGTTGGCGGCGTGGCTGACCGGCCGCAGCGGCTGCCCGGTCGCCGCGAGCGCCACGGCGTGCGGCGGGTGGGTGTGCACGACGGCGCCGACGTCGGGGCGCGCGGCCATGATCTCGGTGTGGATCGGGTACTCGCTGTGGCGCACGCCCACGCCGCCGCGGACGACGCCGTCGGCGTCCACCAGGTGCACCCGCTCCGGCGTGACCTCGCCGAGGCCCCACTCGGCCGACTTGATCCACACGCCCACGCCGCCGGGGTCCCGCACGGAGGCGTGGCCCCAGATCAGGTCGTCGTGCCCGGCGGCCGCGAGGATCCGGGACGCGGTCGCGACGAGCTCCGACGGGCTCATGCGAGCCCGCTCGGCAGGATGAACAGCAGCCAGGTGAACACCGGCGCCGTGACGGCCATGCTCAGCCCCCAGGTCAGCATCGTGCGGAACAGCGCCGGGCGCTCGGCCTCCGGCGCGTTGGCCAGCGTCAGCGCGCCGACCGACGAGAACGGCGTCGAGTCGACCACCGTCGCCGAGATCGCCAACGCTGTGATCATGGCGCTCACCCCTATCTCACCCTGGACGAGGAACGGCACCGCGAGCGGGATGAGCACCCCGAGCAGCCCGGCGCTGGAGGCGAACGCGGAGGTGAACGCCCCCACCACGCAGAGCAGGAACCCGATCAGGAGCGGCGCGCCCAGCCCGGCGATGGCGCCACCGATCGCATCGATGGTGCCCCAGCGCTGCATCGCCCCGACGAGCGTGACGACACCGCAGATCAGCAGGACCACCGACCACACGATCTGCCGGTCGGCCTTCGCGAACCGCTCCGGGAACAGCAGGTGCAGCAGCGCGGCCGCGATCAGCGCCATGAACCCGATCTCGAAGTTGAACACGAGCGCGCCGATCGCCACCGCGACCATGACGACGAGCGTCGTCACCTGGTCGACCCGCAGCGGGGTGCGGGTGGACTCGCGCACGGCCACCCCGCCGCCACTGGTGGGAACCGCGTCCCCCTCGGGCACCTCGACGCCGCGCTCCCGCCACAGCTTCCGCCCGCCGAACAGCAGGAAGATCACGACGGCGAGCACGATGTTGTAGGCGGCGTTGCCGAAGAACAGCCCCGCGGCCGACACCGACAGGCCGTTGTGGGCCAGCGCCTGGCGCACGATCACCGCCAGGCCGTTGAGCGGCGAGAAGTTCCCGAGGCACGAGCCGTGCATCACCATCAGCGCGGACATGCGCCGGTCGATCCCGTAGCGCTCGCCGAGCCGCAGGCACAGCGGCGCGAGCATCGCGACCCCGGCCGGGCCCAGCGCGCCCGCGGTGGTCGGCACCGCCGAGAACACGAAGATCAGCCACGGCACGAGCACCGGACGGTCGCCGAGCAGCCCGACGGCGCGGTCGATGAGCCACTCGATCGTCCCGTTCACGGCCGCGAGGCCGAAGAGGTACGTCACGCCGACGAGCAGGACGAACAGGTCGGGCGGGAACCCCGAGAGCAGCTCCTTCACGCTCTCGCCCGCGACGAGCGTGCCGATCAGGAACGTGGCGATCAGCGCGAGCACGCCGATGCTGACCGGCCGCAGCGTGCCGATGACGAAGACGAGGACGAGGGCCACAACCCCGATGACGTGGATGGACACGGCAGCTCCCCTTCGAGCCTGCGGCGTGCTTTCTCTGCTTTGCGGAAGGACCTTCTTCTATTCACCCGGTCGTGTCAAGTCGTGGCCGGTCGTGTCCGTTTTGTCACCCGGCAGCCGCGCGAGCTCGTGCCGCCACGCCGTGGCGGTGGTGAACGCGGCCCCGAGGTCCGGCAGTTCCGCCATGTCGGCCTCCGGGAGGTCGGCGAGCGTGCCGCCCGCGCTCACGACCCGCAGCGCCAGCCGGGCCAGCCCGTCGACGGCGATGGCCTGCAGCACGGCCCGTTCGACGCCCGCCGCGGCGCTCGTGAGCCCGTGCGCGCGGAGCACGACCACCGGCCGCTCCCCCATCGACTCCACCATCTCCGCCGCGAGCCGCCGGTTCCGGATGAGCACCCCGCGCGGGTGGACTGGCACCCCGCCGGCCGCGAGGCGGGTGCCGGGGATGTCGAACGCGCCGACGATCGGGCGGATCGCGATCCCGGCGAGATCGGCGGCGACGACGTCCGGCGGGTGCGCGTGCACCACGGCGTCGACGTCCGGGCGGCGCCGCAGCACCTCGGTGTGCAGCGGGAGCTCGTTCGGCGGGGCGTACCCGCCGTCGAGCTCGCCCGGCGCGCCGGGCTGCCCGTCGAGGTCGACGAGGCGGACGTCGGCGACGGTGGTGAAGGCGAGGCCACGCTCGGCGGGCCCGCGGCAGCGGACGAGCAGGCGCCGCTCGTCGACGCGCAGGCTGACGTGGCCGAGGATGCCGTCGGACAGGCCCCGGGCGGCGAGCACCCGGCACGCCTGCGCGATCAACATCCGCAGTGGAGCGAGCTCTGCACTCATGCGACCGCGATCCCCCCGTCGGAGTGCACGACGCCGCCGGTGATGGCGCGCGAGCGGTCCGAGGCGAGGAACACGTAGCTCCAGGCGTGGTCGGCCCCGGACAGCGCGACCCGCAGCGGCACCCTGGCGGCCAGCTCGGCCTCCCGGTTCGGGGCCGCGCCCAGGCTGCGGGTGTCGAGGCCGAGGCTGCGCAGGCCGCGCAGGTCGGTGCCCACGGTGCCGCCGGGCGCGACGGCGTTGACCCGGATCCCGGGCGCCAGCTCGTGGGCGAGCGCGGTGACCAGGCCGCGCACCGCGAACTTGGACGACACGTACAGCACCCCGCCCCGGCCCGGGTGGTAGGCCGACGTGGACTCGGTGAGCACGACCGCGCCCCCGCTCTCCCGCAGTGCCGGCAGCGCCGCCTTCACCGCGTGCAGCTGGCTCTTCACGTTCACCGCGAACATCTCGTCGAACGCCTCGTCGAGACCATCGGCGGGGAGCTCGCCGAGGCCCCGGTAGAAGTCGAACACGCCCACGCAGTTGACCAGCACGTCCAGGCCGCCGAACGCCGACACCGCGGCAGCGACCGCTTCCTCGTTGGCGGCGCGCGTGGTCGCGTCGCCGCGGACGACCGGGATCTCCGCCCCGAGCGCGCGGCACTTCGCCTCGTCCCGCTCCAGCGCGGCGACCCGGGCGCCCTCGGCGCGGAACGCGTCGACCACGGCCCGCCCGATGCCGGACCCGGCGCCGACGACGAGCGCCCGGCGCCCGTCCAACCAGCCCGTCACTCGTCCTCCTCCGGGATCAGCGGCCCGTACGGATTGCCGATCATCGCCGAGAACGTCTGCGGGTTCTGCCAGGTCAACGCCTCGGCCTCCAGCGGGCAGAGCGTCACCCACTGCCCGGACTTCGGCGACTCGATGAGCAGCCGCGCGCCGTTGCGGGTCTCGACCCGCGACACCCGCACCTCGGCGAACTCGTTGGCGATCACGATCGCCTCCTGCCCGCTCACAGGAAGATCGCCAGGTTCTGGGTGCGCAGCACCGCGTCGTCCACCAGGATCGTGCGCCGCGCGAGCAGCCAGCCCGCGCCGTCGGGTGCGCGCCGCAGCAGGTCCTCGCGCCCGGCCGAGATCACCGCGGCCTCCCGGACGTCGCCCCGGCTGCGGTAGAGCAGCACCGCCGACTCCACGACGAGGTGGTCGGGATCCTCCGCGGCGAAGGTCCGCACGTTCGCCAGGTGGTGGCGCAGCCGCGACGGCGGGTCCTCGGTCCAGGCGTGCTCGGTGCGGAACCGGGCGACGCGGCGCGACAGCGAGTACTTGTCCTCGTCGAAGTGCGCCATGCCCGGCGAGGTGTCGAACCCGGCGCCGACGGCGGTGGTGACCCGCACCGGCATGACGTAACGGATGTCCTCGGTGAGCAGGTCGAGCCACTCGTCGTAGCGCTGGGCGTCGAGCAGGTAGGCCTCGTCCACGAGCCAGTGGTGGGCATCCTGGTGCCTGACGTCGGAGAACGGGAGCGACCGCCTCATACCTGGACCTCCAGGTGGTCGGCCCACCGGGCTAGCAGGTGGCGCTGGTTGTACTCGCCGTACCCGACGTGGGCCTCCCCCGGGCCGGCGAACTCGTCCGGCCCGAGCGCCGGGGCCACCGGCGTGTCGTCCTCGAGCAGCCCCATCCGGCTGTTCAGCAGGAGCCGCCGGGCCATCGAGCCGGCCGCCGTGCTGGTGAGCGACACCCAGTTCTCGACGTCGTCCTGCTCGAACATCCCGGTGGAGCCGAAGCACATCAGGTACGCCTTGTACGACAGCGCCTTGAACTCGTCGGGGGCCTCGGCGTCGACGGCGAACCAGGACAGCACCTCGGTCTCGTCCGGGCCGATCGGCTGCCAGGTCCGCAGCGAGATGAAGGGCAGGACCTCGTCGGAGTCGGCCACCTTGGGCCAGTTGTGCACCAGGGAGAGGTTCGGGAACACCGAGGCCGCGGAGATCATGAAGCCGTCCCGGCCGATGACGTCGAGCTGAGCCTGCGACCAGCGCTCCTCCATCTTCTCGATCATCACGTCCGGGTAGCCGACGTAGCGCAGCCGCTCCGCGACGGTTCCCGGTGGGAGCTTGTAGGTGGTGCCGCCGCCGTTGCCGGCCCAGTACGTGCAGCCGTCCTTGCGCTTCTCGGCCTTCGGCTCGCGGAAGAGCCCGATCTCCACGACGCTCGTGTGGGTGTGCGGCGTGTGGTACATGTCGCCCGCGAAGTTCTCGGCGCCGATCTTCCAGTTGGCCTTGATCCGCCAGCGCTGCGGCCCGCGCAGCTCGATCCCGCTCTCGGACTGGTCGACGTAGTAGTCGAGGTAGAACGCGAAGTCGCCCAGGTACTCCCGCAGCGGCGGCGCGTCGGGATCCAGGCTCACGAAGATCATCCCGTGGTAGGTGTCCAGCCGCGGGGCCGGCAGCAGCGTCTGCCCCTTGCGGCGGAACCCCTCCTCGCCGCCGTAGGCGTCGCGGTGGAACGGCAGCCCGACCAGCCGGCCGTCGTTGCGGTAGGACCAGCCGTGGTACGGGCAGCGGAAGTGCGACGCGTTGCCCAGCTCCGCCCGGCACACCTGCATCCCCCGGTGCAGGCACATGTTGAACAGCGCCCTGACCACGCCGTCCTCACCGCGCGCCACGATGAACGAGTCCTCCAGGATCCGGCGCACCACGTAGTCGCCCGCCTGCGGGATCTCCGAGGTGTGCCCGACGAACACCCAGGCGCGACCGAAGAGGCGTTCCCGTTCGAGGCGGAAGACCTCCTCGTCGTTGTAGATGTGCGCCGGGATCATCCCCCGCCTGACGTCCGCCAGCACGGAGCCCAGATCGCCCATCGGAGCCCTCCTTCTCTGGGTTGCAGAGCATTGCTCCTCGTTCCAGAATCGCCCTTCACTCCGCCGGATGTCAACGGCTAGCTTCTGACTCGCAGAGAGACGTTCCTATGTGCGGGAGAAGCATGTCGACGACGACGGACGCCGGGGTCGCGGACCGCGAGTGGCACCTCCACGTGGGAGGGGAGCCCCGGGAGGCGACCGGCGGCCGGACCTACGAGGTGGAGTGCCCGGCCACCGAGGCGCCCCTGGCCTCCGCGCCGGACGCGAGCCCCGAGGACGTCGACGCCGCCGTCCGCGCGGCCGCCGACGCCGCGTCGGCGTGGCGCTGGGTCGACGTGCGGGAGCGCGGGCGCCTGCTGCGCCGGTTGGCCGACGCGTTCCGCGCCCACGCCGACGAGCTCGCGCTGCTCGACGCGCTCGACTCGGGCAACCCGGTCACCGCGATGCGCGGCGACGTCGGGTGGGGCGCCGAGGTGCTGGAGCTCTTCGCCGACTACGCCTCGCACCTCGGCGGGAGCACGATCCCGGCCTCGGTGGAGAACCTGCACTTCACCCGGCGGGTCCCGTTCGGCGTGGTGGCCCGGATCGTGCCGTTCAACCACCCGGCCATGTTCGCCGCGGCGAAGGTGGCCGCGCCGCTGATGGCGGGGAACGCGGTGGTGCTCAAGCCGTCGGACATCACCCCGCTCTCCGCGCTCCGGTTCGCCGAGATCGCCGCCGACGTCCTGCCGCCCGGCGTGCTGTCGGTGATCACCGGCAACGGACCCGCCGCGTCGAGCGCGCTCGTGCGCCACCCGCTCGTCCGCCGGATCGGTTTCATCGGCAGCGACCGGGTGGGCCGGATCATCCAGCGCGACGCCGCCGAGGTCGGCGTCAAGGAGGTCAGCCTGGAGCTCGGCGGCAAGAACGCGCTGATCGTCTGCCCCGACGCCGACCTGGACGCGGCGGCCGCCGGCATCGTCGCCGGGATGAACTTCGCCTGGTCCGAGGGCCAGTCCTGCGGTTCCACCTCCCGGGTGCTGCTGCACGCCTCGGTCGCCGGCGAGGTGCTCGCGCGGGTGATCGAGCGGATCGGGGCGATCCGGATCGGCTCGCCGGTCGACCCGGACACCCAGATGGGGCCGCTCGCCTCCCGCGCGCAGTACGAGAAGTCGCGCCGCTACATCGACATCGCCGCGGCCGAGGGTGCGCAGCTGGCGCACGGCGGGGAGCGCCCCGCCGGGCTCGACCGGGGCTACTACCTGCAGCCGACGGTCTTCACCGGCGTGCGCCCGGACATGCGGATCGCCCAGGAGGAGGTGTTCGGGCCGGTGATGTCCGTGCTCACCTACACCGACCTCGACGAGGCGGTCCGGGTCGCCAACGGCGTCGACTACGGCCTGACCGCCAGCATCTGGACCCGCGACGTCTCCACCGCGCTCTCGCTCGCCGACCGGCTCGAGGCCGGCTACGTCTGGGTCAACGGCTCGTCGCGGCACTTCTGGGGCATGCCCTTCGGCGGCACCAAGTCCTCCGGCATCGGCCGGGAGGAGTGCGTCGAGGAACTGCTCGGCTACACCGAGATCAAGGCGGTGAACGTCCTTGTCTGAGCGGAGCGGGGCGGACCTCGTGGTCGACTGCCTCGCGGCCGAGGGCGTCACGCACGTGTTCGGGCTGCCCGGCACCACGATCATGGATGTGATCGACGCCCTGGCCCGGCAGGGCGCGATCCGCTACCTGTCCACGCGGCACGAGCAGGTCGCGGGGTTCATGGCCGACGGGTTCTCCCGAGGGGGCGGATCGCTCGGGGTCTGCCTGGCGTCCCGGGGCCCGGGCGCAGCGAACCTCGCGATCGCCGTGCAGAACGCCCACGACGAGTCGATTCCGATGCTCGCGCTGATCGGGCAGGTCCCGTCCTCGATCGTCGAGCGGCGTTCCTTCGAGGAGATGGACGTCGTCTCGACGTTCCGGCCGATGTGCAAGTGGGCCGTCGAGGTCCACCAGGCTGCGCGGATCCCGGAACTGCTGCAGCGGGCCGTCCGCACGGCCGTGACCGGGCGGCCGGGCCCGGTGGTCCTCTCGCTGCCGCTGGACGTGCTGCAGGCCCCCGCCACCGCCGTCCCGGGCCCGAAGGTGCGCTTCCACCCGCCCGCACCCGACCCCGCCGGGATCGCCGAGGCGGCATGGCTGCTCGCCGCCGCCGAGCGGCCCGCGATCATCGCGGGTGGTGGCGCCCGGGATCCCGCCGCGCTGCTCGACCTCGCGGAGGCCGCCGGGGCACCGGTCGTCAGCACCTGGCTGCGCAAGAACGCCGTGCCGAACGGCCACCCGGCCTACCTCGGCCCACTCGGCTACGGCGCGCACGAGGTGTCCGACCGGCTCGTGCGCGACGCCGACGTGATCGTCGCGCTCGGTTGCCGGTTCTCCGAGTTCACCACGAAGCGCTGGACCCTCGTGCCCGCCTCCGCGCAGCTGGTGCACGTCGACATCGACCCGGACGAGCTCGGCCGCGTGCACCCGCCGCGGGTCGGCCTCGTCTCCGACGCCACCGCGGCGGCCCGCGCCCTCGCCGCCGCGCTCGCCCCGCCGGCTGCCGCCGACCCCGGCCGTGCCGACCGGCGGCGGCAGCGCCGCGACGCCCTGCGCAAGGAGTTCGCCGACGCCGCGACCCTCCCGGAGGCCGCATCCTCCGCCGCGGGCGTCTCGTCGGCGGCGCTGGCCCACGCCGTCCAGGTGCTCGCCGACCGCGACGGCACCGTGCTCGTGCAGGACGTCCACACGTTCGGCCCGTGGATCGCGCGGCACGTCGGCTTCGACCGCACGGGCAGCTACCACGCCTCGGCGGGCGGGGCGATGGCGTGGGGCTTCCCGGCCGCGATGGGCCTGGCGCTCGCCCGGCCCGACCAGCGGGTGGTGTCGCTCAGCGGCGACGGCAGCTTCTGGATGGTGGCCCAGGACCTCGAGACCTGCGTGCGCGAACGCATTCCCGTGGTCAACGTCGTGGTGAACAACTACGCCTACGGCAACACCCGCGACCGCCAGCGGACCGCCCACGATGGCCGCTACCACGGCGTCTTCCTGGACAACCCCGACCTCGCGGCCTACGCCCGGCTCCTCGGCGCCCACGGCGCCCGCGTCACCACCGACGCAGAGGTCGGGCCGGCGATCGAGGAGGCACTCGCCCAGCCGGGGCCGGGCATCGTCGATGTCGTCCAGGACCGGATGGAGGGGCTCCCACCGGGCCTGGTGCCACCGGCGGCCAAGTGATCAGTGCAGTAGTTCCGCGGCCCGCTCCACCGTCGCGCGCATGAGCTCCGCGATCCGCTTGACGTCCGCGCGCTGCAGGCGGCCCACCGGCACGGCGGTGTTGAATGCCAGCCGCAGCGTCGAGCGCTCCACCGGGAACGCCACCGCGATCGAGGAGACCCCCTCCTCGCTCTCCTCCGAGCTGATCGAGTAGCCGCGCCGCCGGATGTTCCCGAGCTCCTTCTCCAGCGCGTCCCGGCTGCGGATCGACCGCGGCGTGAGCCCGGGCAGCTCGTCGGTCGGGTACAGCTGGTGCAGGGCCTCGGTGGAGAGCGTCGCGAGCATCGCCTTGCCGCTCGACGCGCAGTTCGCCGGCATCGACTGCCCGAGCCGCGAGGTCACCCGCACCGCCCGCGGGCTCTCGATCGCGTCGATGAACCGCACCGTGCCGCCGTCGAGCACGGCCATGTGGACGGTCTCCTTGGTCTCCTTGTTCAGCTCCTCCAGGAAGGGGTGCAGCGTCTGCCGGACGTCGAACCGCTGCAGGATCGAGAACGCGACGCCGGTCAGGGCCGTGCCGGGCAGGTAGGCCTTCGACCGCCGCTCCTGCCGGACGAACCCCCGGTACTGCAGCATCGCGAGCAGCCGGTGCGCGGTGGACGAGGCCACGCCCAGGTACTCGGCCACCTCCGTGAGCCGCAGCTCGCTCCGCTCGCCCAGCAGCAGCAAGATCTTCAGGGCGTTGTCGACCGATTCGATCGGGTACTGCGGCCGGGCACTGGATTTCTCCATAGCAGAAACAGTAGCTGACAGACGCACTCTGAACGTCTGCACCCGCGCGGCCGTGTAATGGTCCGGCGGCGCCCGGCGCTGCCTGTCCGGACGGATCCGGGCGGCGCTCCCCCTCGCTCCCGCCCACCGTCGGAGGAAAGGACGTGGAGGACGTGTGCGCGCAGCCGCAGGCGAAGTGATCCCACCGCGAACCGAGAACGAGCTGGCTGAGGCTCTGCGGGCCGCGTCCCGCGGCGACGAGGAAGGGTTCGTCGCCCTGTACCGCGACCTGCAACCCCGCCTGCTGCGGTACGCGACGGCGCTGATCGGGGCCGAGGCCGAGGACGTCACGGCCGAGACGTGGCTGCAGGTGGCCCGGGATCTGCGGGGCTTCGCGGGCGACCTGGACGGGTTCCGGGGTTGGGTCAGCGCGATCTGCCGCAACCGCGCGATGGACTGGGCCCGCACCCGGACGCGCCGGCCCGCCGACCCGACCGAGATGAGCACGCTCGCGGAGCACCCGGACGTCACCGACGCGCACGGCTCGGCCGTGGAGCGGATGTCGACCCGGTGGGCGATGGCCCACATCCTCGCGCTGCCGCGGACCGAGGCAGAGGCAGTCCTCCTGCGCGCGGTCGTCGGGCTCGACGGCCCGACCGCGGCCAAGGTGCTCGGCAAGCGCCCCGGCGCGGTGCGGGTGGCCGCCCACCGCGGCCTGAAGAAGCTGGCAGCGGCGATCAGCGACGACTGTTGGACCGAGGGTGAGAGGCATGCGTAACGGTTCGCGCGGGTGCGACGCTGGACGGCCCGAGATGCGCACCTCGACCCCGGACCGCCTGACCGCGGCCACCATCGAGCAACTGCTCGACGGTGGCTCCGGCCCAGCCGGTCTGACCCTGCTCCTCGCCGCCGCCGCGGGCCCCGGCACGGCGAGCGAGCTCGCCGGCGAGGCGGCCGCCGTTGCCGCCTTCGTCGACGCGCCCCGAACGAACCCGCTCCCCAGCGCACCAGTCCGGAGACCCTCGATGCTCAGCACCGCACTCTCGAAGATCCTCGCGGCGAAGGCCCTCGCCGCCGTCGTCCTGCTGGCCGGCGCCGGCGGCGGCGTGGCGCTCGCCGCGAACGCGTCCCATGCGCCGTCGTCCCCGACCGACGAGACCTCGGCGACCTCCGGGACGACCGCCGACCCCGAACCGGCCGCCGACGACGCCGATCCGGCCCCTGGCTCCCACGGGAGCGCCGCCGGCGGGCCGGGCTCCACCAGTGGCCCCTCCCCCGAGCCGTCGATCGCCGGCCTCTGCACGGCGTGGGCCGCCGGCGCCACCGACAACCCCGGCAAGGCCGCGGCGAACCCCGCCTTCCGCTCGCTCGTCGAGGCGGCGGGCTCCGAGGAGGACGTCGCCGGCTTCTGCTCCGGCCAGGAGGGCACCGACCCGCCCGGCAGGTCCGCCACGGCGCCGGGTCACACCGGCGATGCCCTGCACGACGCCGACGACGCGGACGACGAGGCCGCCGGCGAGCCCGGGAGCCGTGGCACCCCGCCCACCGCCGCCCCGGGCAAGCCCGACCACCCCGCCGGGCGCGCGACGCGAAGCGGTGCCGTCGAGGACGCCGACCACAGCGACGACGACAGCGACGACGACGAGGGCTCCGAGGACGGCTCCCGGGGCGGGAATGACCACGCCGAGGAGGCACGCCAGGGCGGTGGGGCGTCGGGCGACCGCCGCCCGGCCGGCTGATCCGCCCCGACCGACCGGCCCCGGCCCGCCCCCTCGGGCCGGGGCCCCTCACCCGAAGCGACCAGAAGTGGAGGTGGGAGGCATCGTGTAACGGTTCGGCGGTGTGCAGCGCTGTCGGCGCGGATGTTCCGGGCGGTGCTCCCTCACGCTCCCGCCCGGCCCCGACAGGACGTGGAGGACGAGTGCGCGCTGCCCCGGGCGACGTGGTCCCGCCACGGGCCGAGGCCGCCCTGGACGCGGCGCTCCGCGCCGCCTCCCGCGGCGACGAGGCGGGGTTCGTCGCCCTCTACCGCGACCTGCAGCCCCGCCTGCTCCGATACGCGACCGCGCTCGTCGGCGCCGAGGCCGAGGACGTCACGGCCGAGACCTGGCTCCACGTGGCGCGCGACCTGCGGGACTTCGAGGGCGACCTCGACGGGTTCCGCGGCTGGGTCAGCACGATCTGCCGCAACCGCGCGATGGACTGGGCCCGCACCCGCTCCCGGCGGCCCGCCGAACCGGCCGAGACGCACACGCTCGCCGAGCACCCGGACCCCACCGACACCCACGGATCCGCCGTCGAAGGCATGTCGACCCGATGGGCGATGGCCCAGATCCTCGCGCTGCCGCGGACCGAAGCCGAAGCGGTCCTCCTGCGCGCCGTCGTCGGCCTCGACGCCCCGACCGCGGCGAAGGTGCTCGGCAAGCGCCCCGGCGCGGTACGGGTGGCCGCCCACCGCGGCCTGAAGCGGCTGGCCCGGACCATCCGGGATGACGGGCCGGGTGAGGGGCATGTGTAACGATCTGCCCCGGCCCGGCGCTGGAGGGCCCGAGATGCGCACCTCGACCCCGGACCGCCTGACCCGCGCCGCCGCCGAGCAGCTGCTCGACGGCGGGGTCGGGCCCGCCGGTCTCCACCGGCTCCTCGCCGCCGCCGCGGGTCCCGGCACGGCGGGCGAGCTGGTGGGCGAGCCGGCCGCCGTGGCCGCGTTCGCCGAGGCGCAACGGGCGTCGCCGTCCTCCCGCGCCCCCTCCCGGAGACCCTCCCTGCTCAGCACCGCCGTCTCGAAGATCCTCGCGGCGAAGGCGGTCGCCGCGGTCGTCCTGCTGGCCGGTGCCGGCGGCGGCGTGGCGCTCGCGACGAGCGTGGCCGGCGCGCCACCGTCCCCGCCCGCGGACCGGCCCGTCGCGACCCTCACCTCGACGGCCGCGCCGCCGCCCTCGCGCTCGACGTCGGATGGACCGGCCCCCGTCCCGGAACGGACCGGGGACAACGAGCCGGGTGCCCCGGCATCCGGATCCGCCCCCGAGGGGGACGGCGAGCATCCGGATGCACCACCCGCCGACGAGTCGGGCACCGCCCCGGGCCGAGGCGTCCCGGCCACCGCCGCTCCGGGCGATCCCGACCGCCCCGCCGGACCCCCCGCCGACCGCGCGGGGCGGGACGACGCCGAGCAGGACGGCGACGCACGGGGCAGCGGTAAGCAGAACGACAAGCAACAGAACGACAGGCAACAGGGCGCCGAGAAAGAGAACGACCAGAAGCAGAACGACGAGCAGGACGCCCTCGAGCCGAAGAGCGAGACGAAGGACGAGGGCAACCGCTCCACGTCGGATGACCAGGGTCGCAGCGACGACTCCGAAGCTGGCCGGCACGCCGGGGAGCCCCAGAGGCGTGCCGGCCGATAGAGCGGGTCCCGGCCTCTCACCCCCCGTGGGGCCGGGATCCGCTCGTCACCGTCGGTGCGCGTACGCGGTGGGCGTCCCGCCGGTGAACGCGCGGAACTCCCGCACGAGGTGCGACTGGTCCGCATAGCCTGCTTCCGCCGCGATCCGCTCCCAGCCCGGCGCGCCCGGCCGCTCGAGCCTGCGCAGGACGCGGTCGAAGCGCGCGAGCCGGGCCGCGGCCTTCGGGGTGAGGCCGACCTGTTGCGTGAACCGGGTGATCAGGTGCTTGTGGCTCCAGCCGACCTCGCGGGCGAGCCGGCCTATCCGGGCGGCTCCACCCGTCGCGGCGATGAGCTGCAGGACCCGGACGACCTCGGGCGATGGGCGCGGCCCGCCGTCGAGACGCGCCAGCAGTAGCTCGTCGAGGATCTCGAACCGCCGGGGCCAGGTGCGCGCCTCGCGCAGCCGCTCGGCGAGCGGGCGGGCGTCGGCACCGAGCAGGTCCCGCAGGTCGACCGTCCGGCCGCGCAGCGCGTTCAGCGGAACGCCCAGCAGCGTGTAGCCGGCGAGCGGGCCCAGCCGCACCTCGACGTAGGAGGCCGCGCACTCGCCCTCCGGCTGGAGGTAGGCGTGGTGCGGGCCCGCCACGAACGCGTCCGGGCGGTGCGCGGAGTCGCGCAGCTTCACGACCACCGACACCGTGGCCGAGGCCGGGATCACGAGGTGGCGTGGCCGCGTCCGCTCCACGAACCCGGTGTGGCGCCGGGCGAGGTGCGGCGCGAGCAGCGGGTGCGGCGCGCCGAGGACACGCGGGGACCGCGACCGTTCCGGCTCGGCAGTCCTCATCGCCACGCTCCCGCGAGGTGAACTTGGTTCAAGGAGGTGAACTTCGTTCAAGACAGCCTGCCAGGCCCGTCGCTACCGTGCTCGGGGTGCTGACCGGACCGGACACCCTGGTGACCGCCGCCGACGACTTCGGGCACCTCGTGCACCGGGTGCCGCACGCCGTGCTGCGCCCCACCTCCCCAGGAGACGTGGCCGAGGCCGTGCGCCGGGCCGCCCGCCAGGGCCGCCGCTTCGCCCCGCAGGGGCGGCGGCACTCGGTGTTCGGCCGGTCCCAGGCCGCGGACGGGCTCGTCGCCGACATGACGGGGCTGCGGACCGTCCACCCCGTCGCGGACGACCGCGTGACCGTCGACGCCGGCGCCACCTGGCGCGACGTGCTGGCCGCGACCTTGCCGCGCGGCCTGGTCCCCGCCGGGCTGCCGGACTACCTGGACCTGACGGTCGGCGGCACCCTCGCGGTCGGGGGCGTGGGCGCGCAGGTGTCCCGGACCGGGGTGCTCGCCGACAACGTCCTCGGCGTCGAGGTCGTGACCGGCCGGGGCGAGATCATCGCGTGCTCATCGGGCGAGCTGTTCGACGCGGTGCGGGGCGGGCTCGGTCAGGTCGGCGTCGTCACCCGCGCGACGCTCGCCCTCGTCCCGGCCGCCCCGCGCGTACGGCGCCACCTGCTCGTCTACCCGGACCTCCCCACGATGCTCGCCGACCAGCGCCTGCTGGCACGCGAGGACCGGTTCGCCGCCGTCCAGGGCGCCGTGCTCACCGGCCCGGCAGGCGGGTGGGTCTTCCGGCTCGACGCCGTCACCGACGGCGACCCGGCGGCCGACCCGCTCGCCGGCCTGTCCGACGACCGGCGGCAGGCCCAGGTCACCACGATGACGCAGCTGGACCACCTCGACCGGCTGGCCCAGCTCGAGCGGGCGCTGCGCGCCAACGGCCAGTGGTCGCTCCCCCACCCGTGGCTCACGACGTTCGTGGGGGACGCGGCGGCCGGGTCCGTCGTCGCCGCCGAGCTGGACCGGCTCGTGCCTGCCGACCTGGGCCCCTTCGGCCAGGTCGGGGTGTCCGCGTTCCGCGGGCGCTCGATCACCAGCCCGATGCTGCGTCTTCCCGCCGACGAGCTCTGCTTCACGTTCAACCTGATCCGCATCCCGGCGACGGCCGACCCGGCCGACCGGCTCGTCGCCGACAACCGGGCGGTGTACGACCGGGTCCGGGCGGCCGGCGGCACGCTCTACCCGGCGAGCGCCCTGCCGATGTCCCCGGAGGACTGGCGCGAGCACTTCGGGCCCGCCTTCGAGCGGCTCCGGGCGGCCAAGGAGGCGTTCGACCCGGACCACGTCCTCACGCCGGGTTACGAGGTCTTCTGAGAGAGCCTGCGGTCGGCGAGCACGGCCGGGATCGTGGCCAGGGCCAGTACGCCCCCATCCACGGGATGGATCCGATGCTGAAGGCGAGCAGGTGGACCGCCAGTGGCAGCCGGCCGCGGCCCGGCGCCTGGGGCGAGGTTCGAACACTCATGGCGCACAGGCTCGGCCCCGCGGACGGCCCGCCCCCAACATTCGTTGCCGGAACAGGGACGGCGAGATCCAGCGCCGGGATCCCAGCAGAGATCAGCTGCGCACCGCGACGATCAGCTCGATCTCCACCGGCTGGTTGAGGGGGAGGTTGCTCGTGCCGATCGCCGAGCGGGCATGCCTCCCGCGCTCGCCGAAGATCTCGACCATCAGGTCCGAGAAGCCGTGGACGACCGCGGGCTGGTCGTGGAAGTCGTCGTCGCTGTTGACGAACGCCAGCGCCTTGACGATGCGCTCGACCCGGTCCAGGTCGCCGAGGTGGTCGCGGATGCTGCGCAGCAGCTGCACCCCGGTGGCGCGGGCGGCGTCGTAGGCCTGTTCGAGGCTGACCTCCCGGCCGACCCGCCCCTTGTAGAGCAGGTTCCCGTCGTTGTCGGCCGGGCCGTGGCCGGAGACGAACAGCAGGTCGCCGTGCTGCACGCACGGCACGAGGCCTGCGCCGCGCGCCACCTTGGTCGGCAGCTCGATCCCGGCGGCCTTCAGCCTGTCGTCGATGTCGCCCACTACGCGTCCTCCTTGGTCCTCATTCTCAGAAGCCGTTGAAGTTCGGCGAGGACGAGGACGTCCTCGCCGGGCTGCAGGGTCTGCGGGTTGAGTGCGATGGCGCGCGGGCCGTCCGGGGCCACCGCGATCGCGGGGTCGTTGCGCCAGAGCGCCCCGATGAGCTCGTCGCGGCTCCACCCGGAGTCGGGGCCGATCTCGACGATGGCCCGGCCGTGGGGCTGGCCCGCCTCGCTCGGGAAGCCCCGGCTGACGGTGATCCCGTCCAGCCCGGACAGCCCGACGATCCACTTCTCGACCGACGCCTCGTAGGCCGCGATCAGCGCCGGCTCGTCCTGCTGGAGGGTCCACTCGACCGCCGCCAGCAGCCCGAGCAGCTCCTCCTTGCCGACCTTCATCCCGCGGCCGAGGGAGTGGTTCGGCGCCCCGTTGGCCCGGGCCGCCGCGATCAGCCACTCCTTGCCGACCATGAGGCCGGTCGACTGCGGGCCGCGCAGGCCCTTGCCGCCGCTGAAGATCGCCCCGTCGGCGCCGACCTCGGTGGTGAAGTGCCACAGCGACGACACGGGCGGGATCTGGGCCGCGGCGTCGACGAGCACCGGGACCCCGGCCTTGTGGGCGATCTCCACGACCTGCTCGATCGGCAGCGCACCGGCGGCGAAGTGCGCGCCCGCGAACCACAGCACGCACGCCGTGCGGCGGTCGATCGCCGCCTCCAGCTCGGCGGGCTCGGGCCCGACCTCGACGATCCGCACGCCGACCTGGCGGACCGCGTAGTCGTACGGGTTGCGCTGGTCCCGGTACATGACGACCGTCTTCTCGCCGGTCCGGTCGAGGTAGGGCAGATCCTCGACCAGGCCACCGCCCTTCGACCGGGCGATGCACGCGGTCACGCCGAGCGTGAGCAACGCGGCCGCGCCGTTCGAGACGTACGCCGCCTCGTTGCGGGTGGCCTTCGCCAGCCGGCGTCCCACTGCACGGCCCAGGTCGACGACGTCGACGAAGTTCCGGGCGGCCGCGGCCATCGCGGGCAGCACCGGCGGCGCCACCAGCGAGCCGCCGAGCCGGGTCAGGGTGGCGGCGGCGTTCACGACCGGTCGCACGCCCAGCTCGGCGTAGACCTCGTTCTCGTACCGGTTCTCGATGACGGTCACGACGCCGCCCGGCTGAAGCGGGACATCGCGGGCACGCCGAAGCGGGCGGCGAGCCACGCGTCCGCCGCGTCGTTGTCGGCCTGCCCGTGGCGGGTGAGGGTGTAGCGCTCGGCGCCGAGCCGCTCCGCGAGCGTCGTGGGTACGCCCGGGATCTCGACGCGGGCGGCGGCGGTCACCGCCGCCGCGTGCCGGCCCGCGTCGAAGAACGCCAGCGTCCGGCGCACCGCGTCGGCGTCGCCGGGGTGGGCCCGGAGGTGGTCGCCGAACTCGGCCGCCGGGTAGTCCGCGTCGGCCTGCTCCGCACCCCGCTGCAGCAGGGTGCCGGTGAGCTGCAGTGCCGCGAACACCGGGCGCCGGGCCGCCGTGATCAGCGCCAGGTCGTCCCCGACGACCGCCACCCGGGAGGCGTCCACCTCGGGCAGGGCGGCCAGGTACTCCGCCGCACGCAGGCAGTCGGCGACGATCCCGCGGTACACGTAGCCCGCCGGGTCGGCGATCCCGTCGGTCAGCAGGCCCGGGTACGCGGCGGCGTACGGCGAGTCGGCGGTGCGCTGGCCGCGGTGGGCGATCGTCAGCGTGACGTAGCGGAGCCGGTCGTTGTAGTGCGGCGGGTTGTTCACGCTGCCGTACCGCGGGGTCGTGAGCAGCGCCGGGAACGGCCCCTCGCCCGTCGGCACGCTGAGGTAGCCGAAGATCCGGTACGGGCCGATGCTCGTGAGCCGCACCTCGTAGCCGGTGAAGTCGGCGGTGCACCGGCGCGGGATGCGGTCGCGCACCGGCCGCGCCGGCAGCGCGGCGAGCTCGGCGTCGACGGCGTTCCAGTACTCGTCGAGCTCGGAGTCGGTGACGGTCACCGGGCCACCCCCAGGTGCCCGGCGAGGAACGCCTCGACCTTCTCCATCGCCCAGTGGTTGCCGGCGTCGTGGCCGCAGCGCTCGTAGGTGAGCAACTCCTTCTCGCACTTCATCGCCTCGTGCACCGCGAACCCCGTCTCCGGTGGGCAGACGTCGTCCTCGAGGCCGATGTACACCAGCATCGGGGCCTGGATGTTCGGTGCGAAGTTGATGCCGTCGTAGTAGCCGACGGTCTCGGCGACCCGCTGCTCATGGTCGGGATGATCTCGCAGGTACTCGTTGATCTCCTCGTACGGGTAGGAGTGCGTGAGCTTGGCCGAGTCCATGAAGCCGCACAGGTAGGGCGCTCCGGCCGCGCCGCAGGTCACGACGTCGGGCAGGAGCGCGGCGGTGGTGATGGTGAGCGCCCCGCCCTGGCTGGACCCGTGCACGCCGACGCGGTCGGCGTCGACCTCGGGCCGGGTGAGCACCGCGTCCACCGCGCGCACCGCGTCGACGTAGAACCCGCGGTACGCGTAGGTGTTCGGGTCGGCGATGTTGTCCACCAGCAGGCCCGGGTAGCCCGGGTTGAACCGCTGGTTCGACCGGAGCTTGCCGCGCGGGGCCACCGCGAACGCCGCGTAGCCCTTCCTCGCCCAGCTCCGCGGGATGACCGGCTCGGAGATGTAGCCCGGAACCAGCATGAGCGCCGGGTGCGGCCCGGCCTCGCGCGGCACGGCGTACCAGCCCGAGATCCGCACGCCGTCCCAGCTGTCGTAGTGCACGTCGAAGACGGCCACGTCGTCGGTCGAACGCTCCGTCACGTACTCGAACGACGGCCGCAGGGGGACCTTCGCCACCCGCTTCAGCGTCGAATCCCAGAAATCGTCGAAATCGTCGGGTCGGAACACGTTCACGTCCACCTGGGTCACAGGCTCTCCTGCCGTTCCAGAACACTTGCCGACCGCGCGGCCAGCACCGCCCGCCCGTCGGACGGGTCGAAGAGGTGCACCTTGTCCGGGGCGAGGACGACCGAGACCGCCTCGTTGACGCGGCCGTCGTACGGTGCCGGTACCCGCACCTTGACGAGCTCCTCCCCCAGCCGCACGGTGACGAGCACGTCCGCGCCGAGCAGCTCGGCCACGAAGACCTGCGCTGGAATGCCGCCCTGATCTGCCAGCCGGACGTCCTCGGGCCGGATGCCCAGCACGGCGTCCCGGCCGGACAGCCCGTCGACCCCCGGGCCCGCGTGCTCGGGCAGCTCGACGGTGACCTCGCCGTGCCGGAAGAGCAGCCGCCCGCCGTCGCGCTGGACCTCGCCCGAGAGGAAGTTCATCGGCGGGCTCCCCATGAAGGACGCGACGAACAGGTTGGCCGGGCGGGCGTAGATCTCCTCCGGCGACGCGCACTGCTGCACGAGGCCGTCCTTCATCACCGCGATCCGGTCCGACATCGTCATCGCCTCGACCTGGTCGTGCGTGACGTAGATGAACGTCCGGCGCAGGTCGGCGTGGAGGCGCTTCAGCTCCGCGCGCATGGAGCCGCGCAGCTGGGCGTCGAGGTTCGACAGCGGCTCGTCGAGCAGGTACGCGCCCGCGTCGCGGATCACCGCGCGCCCGAGCGCGACCCGCTGCCGCTGGCCGCCCGACAGCTCCTTCGGCTTGCGTTCGAGGAGGCTCTCGATGCCCAGCGACGCGGCCACCTCGTCCACCCGCGTAGCGATCTCCGCCTTCGGCACCCGCAGGTTGCGCAGCGCGAACCCCAGGTTCTGCGCCACGGTCTTGTGCGGGTAGAGCGCGTAGCTCTGGAACACCATCGCCACGTCGCGCTTGTTCGCCGGCAGGTGGGCCACCGGCACGTCGTCGAAGAACACCGCCCCGGCGGACATGCGCTCCAGCCCGCAGATCATCCGCAGCGTGGTGGACTTCCCGCAGCCGGACGGCCCCACCAACGTCAGGAACTCGCGGTCGGCAACGGTCAACGAGACGTCCTCGACGGCGACGACGCCGCCGAACTCCTTGCGCACGTTCTCCAGCCTGACTTCGGCCATCGTCTACCCCTTCACCGATCCGGCCGCCATCCCCTGCACGATCAACCGCTGGCAGATCAGCACCAGCACCAGCGGCGGCACCACCGCCAGCACTCCCGCCGCCGCCATCAGCGTGACCTGCGTGTTCAGGTCGGTGGCGAAGTTGGCGGCGATCACCGGGATGGTCTGCGAGCTGATGCTGCTGGTCATGAACAGCGCGAACATGAACTCGTTCCACGCCGTCATGAACGAGAAGATCGCCGCCGCCACGAGCCCCGGCGCGGAGATCGGGAGGAACACCGTCCACATCATGCGGAACCACCCGCACCGGTCGACGCGCGCGGCGTCCTCCAGTTCGCGCGGCACCGTGCGGAAGTAGTCCTTGAGGATCCAGATCGTGATCGGCAGCGCGAACGTCGTGTACGAGAGGATCAGCGCACCATAGGTGTCGAGCAGGTCGAGCGTGCGCATCACGAGGTAGAACGGGATGATGATCGCGATGCCCGGCACCATGCGCGTCAGCAGGTAGACGATCAGCAGCAGCTGACTCCCGCGGAACTGGATCCGGGAGAACGAGTAGGCGGCGAACGTGCCGAGCACGAGGTTCACCACCGCCGTCGAGAACGCCACCACGAGGCTGTTCAGCAGCGCGTACGGGGTGTCGCCCACGGCGTTCGACCCGACGAGGGCCTGGTCGGTGCTCGGGTTCACGAACCCGAGGTAGTTCGCGGGCGTGGGGTTGTCGGGGAGGAAGTGCGGCGGCACCGACGCGGCGTCCACCTCGTGCATGAAGCTGAGGTTGACGATCCAGTAGAACGGCACCACGAGGTACAGCGCGAAACCGATCGCCAGTACGTGGAGCACGACCTTCTTGGTCATACCTCGATCCGCCCCCTCTGGTAGAGCGTCGAGATGTAGCCGATCGAGATCACGAGCGTGACGATCGTGATCACCCAGGAGTACGCGCTGCCGAGCCCGAAGTCGGTGTACGTCAGCACGGTGCGGACGTTGAGCACGGCGATCACGTTCGTGGCGTCGCCCGGCCCGCCGCCGGTGAGCACGTAGATCGTGTCGAACGCGCGGAACGCGTTCATCGTCTCCAGGATCAGCACGATCAGCAGCGGGTGCAGCAGCCAGGGCAGCGTGACCTGCGTGAACCGCTGCACGACCCCGGCCCGGTCGACCTTGGCCGCGTCGTACTGCTCGCTCGGGATCGTGGACAGCCCGGCGAGCAGGATGATCACGGTGAACGGGAGCGTGTTCCAGACCTGCGCGAACGCGGTGATGAGGAACGCGCCGGTGGGCGAGGTCAGCCAGGCCTGGTAGGAGTCGATCAGGCCCAGCTGCAGCAGCAGCCCGTTGAGCGCGCCGGTCTTCGCGTCGAAGATCGTGCGCCACATCAGGCCGTTCACCACGCCGGGCATCGCCCACGGCAGTAGCACGAGGCTGCGCAGCACGCCGCGCCCGAGGAACGTCTCGTTCAGCACGAGCGCCAGCGCCGTCCCCAGGATCACGGTCAGCCCGAGCACCACCACCACGAACGCGACGGTGACCCGCAGCGAGCTCAGGAAGGCCGGGTCGCCGATCAGCGAGAGGTAGTTCTGGAACCACACGAACCGTTCCAGCGCAGGCAGCTTCAGGTTGTACCGGTGCAGCGAGAGCCAGAACGAGTAGCCGATCGGGTAGGCGACCAGCAGCCCGATGACGATCATCGCGGGCGCGTTCAGCAGGTAGGCGCGCGCGGTGTCGCCCATCGTCCGCCGCGGACGCTGCTCCGTCCCGGAGCGCGGCTTCCCGGTGTCGACCGCGGTGATCGTCACGAGTACTTCTGCTTGAGCGACGTCACGGTGGCGGACAGCCCCTTGACGGCGTCGTCCGGCGAGGTCTGGTTGGACAGCAGCTGCTGCACCGCCTTCTGCTGCTCGTTCTCGTACTCGCTGTACCAGGGCTGCTTGATCGCGGTGCGCGGCCGGGCGATGCCGGCCAGCCCGGAGTAGATCGCCGGGTCGGCGAAGGTGGCGAGGGTGGACTGCACCTCCTGGTCCTCCTCCAACTTCTTGAAGGGGAAGCCCAGGCCCTTCTTCTGGAACCAGTACTTCGCCGTGTACGGCACGCCGTCGGTGAAGCCGCCCAGGTAGGTGAGCAGCTTGAACGCCTTCTCCTGGACCTCGGTGTCCTTGCTCAGCGCGTACATGCGGGTGTTGCTGACGGTGCCGGCCACGTTGCCGTCGAGGCTCGGGACGTAGGCGATCTTCAGCTTGCCCGCGGCCTTCGAGCGGGACGGGTCGTTGTAGTCGCGCAGCGCGTACCGTGCGCCGACCGTGAACGCGTACCGCTCGGCCTTCATCGCGTCGTCGAGCGGCACGGGCAACAGCTGGAGCACGGCGGGATCGATCACCTTGCTGACCGTGGCCGCGCGCTGCAGCCACGCGAAGACGTTGCGCGCCGTCGGGTCGGCGCCGTCCATGACCGGGTTGCCCGCCTCGTCGAACATGTCGCCGCCGCTGGCGAAGACGAGGCCCCACACCCAGGCCCACCAGGTGTCCTGCAGCTGGGCGGTGAGGCCGATCGGGAACTCGAGCAGCCCGGCGTCCTTGATCCGCTGCGACTGCTGCTCCAGCTCGTCGAGGGACGTGGGCGGGGCGGAGATCCCGGCCTTGGCGAGGATGGCCTCGTTGTAGATCAGGCACTGCGAGTCGGTGTAGTACGGCAGCCCGTACCGCTTGCCGTCGATCGTCATCGCCTCGGCGTTGGACGGGTAGATCCCGGCGTAGACCTCGTCCACTCCCGGCATTCCGTCGAGTGGCTGCAGGTACTCGGCGGCCACCCAGCCGGCCAGGGAGTCGTCGTAGACGTAGAGGGCGTCCGGCCCGCCGCCCGCGGTGAACTCCGCGACCGTCTTCTGCACGTACTGCGCGCTGGTGATCGGTGTGTACTCGACCGGGACGTCGGGGTTGAGCTGCACGAAGCGGTCCACGTTCTGCTGGACGAGGGCGGACTCGTAGTCCCAGCCGGAGAACTTCACGGCGCCGGAGCTGGCGCCGCCACCGCCGCCGCAGGCCGCCAGGACCGAACCGATCGCGGGCAGGCTCGCGGTGAGGGCCCCGAGCTGCAGCACCCGGCGACGGCTGAAGGAGGTTTGCGGCGTCATTGCACGTCCTCTCCGATCGCCGCGGCGATCGTCAGCTGGTAGAGGTTGGTCGGTCTTCCCCTGCGGTTGGCCTGGGCGCTGCCCTGGGGCACCGCCAGTCCGCTCGCGGTCAACTTGCGGATCAGCCGGCGCCCGCTCGGGTCGGTGATGTGCAGCGCGTCGGCGAGGTCGCCGGGCGACAGCGGCCGCCCGGCGAGGGTGCGGTCGAGCGCCGCGAGCCGGGAGATCGTGGCGGCGGACAGGCCCGCCCGGCGGGCCAGCCGCTCGAGATCGGGCCCGTGCTCGCGGTACGTGTAGCGCAGCGGCGTGGACCCGGGGCGCAAGGGCCCCACCATCAGGCCGTCCTCGTCCATCAGGTAGCCGCACGGGGCACCGGTCTGCTCGGCCTGCGCCACCGCCTTCTCGGCGAGCACGACGCACGTGCGGGCCGAGGACCCGAACCCGAAGCCCGCCGCCACGCTGATCCCGAGGCTCTCCCGCGCCGTGCCGATCACCGGGAGCGAGGACCAGTTGCCCGTGACCTCGTTGAAGAGCGCCCGGTGGGCCAGCACGGCCACCCCCCGGCTCCCCCGGGTGTCGACCCACGCGTCGGCGAACTCCGGGGTGTTCAGCAGCATGTTCAACAGCCCGACGCGGGCCCGGTCGAGGTTGGAGTCCCTCTCGAAGTCGACCACCGAGAAGATGCCCGCCGCGAACGACAGCTCCGTGGCGCGCTGGGACTGGATCCGCAGCACCAGCTCGTGCAGCTCCGACCGCACCGTGGATTCCAGCGGCGCGACGTTGAGCATCCGCACCCGGCTCCCCAGCGCCCGCGTGACCTCGCTGCGGACCGTGATGACGAAGCCGTCCGGGTGCTCGGCGAGGAACCTCTCGTGGAAGTCGATGATCTGCTCGTAGGAGATGCCCGCCGCGTACGGGAGGCAGCTCACCTGTTCCGGGTCCATGCCGAGCGCCGCGGTGACGTCGTCGACGACCGACCGGTCGAACGTGTCGATGCTGACCGGAGCGGGCGCCCACCCCTGGCGCAGCGCGCGGCCGAGGGTGAGCGTGAGCTCGAGCGCCGTGTAGCGGTTGACCAGCAGCGGCAGGTCCGGCGGCAGCAGGTCCCGGCAGGCGTCGTACGGCACGCGGCCGAGCAGCATCCCGTCCAGCTGGACGCGGCCCAGCAGCGCCTCGACCTTCGGCCGGATCTCGCGCTCCTGCTCGTAGACCACCAGCTCCAGCTGGACGCCCATGAGCGTCCCGCTCGCCACCGCCAGGCGGGCCTGGTGGGAGGTGTGCAGGACGAGCCCGAGAACCATTCGCATGCGACCCCAAATACGATCCAGGTTCGTAAATAGTTCGTTAGATCGGTTCCCGGTAACGTGCCACGGCTCACAAGGGCGGTCAAGGCCGCCCGGTTACGAGCCTGTTTCGATGAACGGGTGACCGCACACCGCATCGCCGCAGTCGAGCTCACGCCCGTCGCCTTCAAGGACCTGCCGCTGCTCAACGCCGTCGGCGTCCACGAGCCGTACGCGATCCGCACGATCGTCGAGATCCGCACCGACGAGGGCCTCACCGGGCTCGGCGAGACCTACGCCGACAGCGCCCACCTCGGCAGGCTGCGCCGCGCCGCCGACCGGATCGTCGGCCTGGACGTCTGGGACATCAACGGGCTGGCCCGTGCCGTCGCGGCGTCCCTCTCCGGCGACACGGCCCTCTCCGGCGACACAGCCCTCTCCGGCGACGCGACGGGCGGCAGCGGCACCGCCGGGATGATCGCCACCGCGAGCACGGCGGACCGGGTCCTCTCGCCGTTCGAGGTCGCCTGCCTCGACGTGCAGGGCAAGGCGACCGGTCTGCCCGTCGCCACGCTGCTGGGCGGTGCGGTGCGCGACCGCGTCGACTTCTCCGCCTACCTCTTCTACAAGTGGGCCGGCCACCCCGGCTCCGAGCCCGACCGGTGGGGCGCCGCGCTGGACCCGGACGGGATCGTCGCGCAGGCCCGCCGGATGATCGACGAGTACGGGTTCTCCGCGATCAAGCTGAAGGGCGGCGTCTTCGAGCCCGACGAGGAGATCGAGGCGATCAAGGCACTGCGGGCCGCGTTCCCGGACCACCCGCTGCGCCTCGACCCGAACGCCGCATGGTCCGTGCCCACCTCCATCCGCGTCGGGAAGGAGCTCGACGGGCTCGTCGAGTACCTGGAGGACCCGACCGCAGGCATCGAGGGCATGGCCGAGGTCGCACGCGAGGTGTCGATGCCGCTGGCCACGAACATGTGCGTCGTCAGCTTCGCCGACCTCGACCCGGGCATCCGGCAGAACGCGGTGCAGGTCGTCCTCTCCGACCACCACTTCTGGGGTGGCCTGCGCCGCTCGACGCTCCTCGCCGGGATCTGCGCCACCTTCGGCACGGGGCTGTCCATGCACTCCAACAGCCACCTCGGCATCAGCCTCGCCGCGATGACCCACCTCGCGGCCGCAACGCCCAACCTGACCTACGCCTGTGACACCCACTGGCCGTGGAAGGACCCCGCGGAGGACGTGATCGAGCCGGGCGCACTCGCCTTCGCGGACGGCGCGGTCGCGGTGCCCACCGCACCCGGGCTCGGCGTGGAGCTCGACCGGGACGCCCTCGGCACGCTCCACGAGCAGTACCTCGCCTGCGGCATCACCGACCGCGACGACACCGGCTACATGCGCCGGTTCGACCCGGCGTACGAGAGGCGCACCCCGCGCTGGTGATCAGCCCACGAGCGCGCCACCCATCGGTGTGTCGCTCACGATCCGGCCGTCCTCCAGCACGACCACCCGCCTGGCGAGGGCCGCGACGCCGCGCTCGTGGGTGATCAGCACGACGGTGTGCCCCTCGTGGTTGAGCTCGCAGAACAGATCCATGACCTCGGTCGTCGCGTACGAGTCGAGGTTGCCGGTCGGCTCGTCGGCGAGGATCATCCGCGGGTCGGTGACGAGTGCCCGTGCGATCGCCACGCGCTGCTGCTCGCCACCCGAGAGCGCGTTGGGCATGTGGTGCATCCGGCCGCCGAGCGACACCCGTTCCAGGGCGGCCCGCGCCCGGCTCCTGCGCGCGGACCCGCCCGAGTAGACGAGCGGCAGCTCGACGTTCGCCAGCGCGTCGGTGCGCGCCACGAGGTTGAAGGACTGGAACACGAACCCGATCCGCGTGTTGCGGATCCGGGCGAGCTGGTTCTCGCCGAGCGTCCCGACATCGGTCCCGTCGAGCCGGTAGACACCGGACGACGGCGCGTCGAGGCAGCCGAGGATGTTCATCATCGTGGTCTTGCCCGACCCGGACGCGCCCATGATCGCGACGAACTCACCCTCGTCGATCGACAGGTCCACGGCGTCGAGCGCCCGCACGTCGGCTGGGCCGGAACGGTAGACCTTGGACACGGAGTCGAGCTCGATCATCAGCTTTCTCCTCATCGAGAAAGTGCGATGCCCCATCGTCCGACCCGGCGACGGGGACGTCAATCACGGCCTTCCGCCGGGCGTTGGGAAAGCCCTATCCGCGCCGGCATGCCCAGCACCCCGATCAGGCTTCCCGCGGAATACCTGCAGACACCGAGTTCGGCACGCGTGTGGAACTACTGGTTGGGCGGCAAGGACAACTACGAGGTCGATCGGGCCGCGGGCGATGCCGTGGCCGCGTCCTACCCGCAGATCGTCACATTGGCCCGCCAGTCCCGCCAGTTCCTCGCCCGCGCCGTGCGGGTGCTCGCCGGGGCGTTGGGGGTGCACCAATTCCTCGACGTCGGCACTGGCCTGCCGACCATGCTGAACACCCACGAGGTGGCCCAGGCGGTCCTGCCCGACGCCCGCGTGGTCTACGTCGACAACGACCCGATCGTGCTGGCCCACGCCCGGAGCCTGCTCACGAATACGACCCCGGAAGGCGTCACCGCCTACATCGACGCCGACGTCCACGATCCCGAGACGATCATCGCGGACGCGCGGAACATCCTGAACTTCGACGAGCCGATCGCCGTGATGTTCCTCGGCATCCTCGGCTACGTGCCGGACCTCGGCGAGGCCAAGTCGATCGTCACGCGGGTGCTCGACGCGGTCGCTCCCGGCAGCTACCTCCTGGTGCGCGACAACACCGACAGCGGCGACTCGGTGCGCGAAGCGGCCGATCGGTACGCGGAGAGCGGCGTGGACCCGTACCACCTGCGCACCGTGGAACAGCTGCACGAGTTCTTCACCGGCCTCGAGATGGTCGAGCCGGGTCTGGTGCCCGTGGAACGCTGGCGCCCGGACGGGACCGACGTGGGCACGGTCGCCGAGCACACCGGCGACCACGGCGGGCTGGGCCGCAAGCCGTGAGCCGCGCTCCCGGCCGTCACGTCGCCGGCAGCGGGCCCAGCGCCTCGAGGCCGTAGCGGCCGCCGAGGTCGCGCAGCACATCCGGCGTGAGCTCGCCCGCCTCGAGGGCCGCGTGGACGTCCCGGAAGAACCCCTCCGGGCCACCCGGGACGAGCAGCGTGAGCTTGCGCCCGGCCGACGTGCACCGCAGTCCGTGCGCCACGCCCGCGGGCACGTACACGAAGCCGCCCGGTCCCACCTCGAACCAGCGGCCGCCGACGTAGTAGCGGTACTCGCCGTCCAGCACGTACCAGGCCTCGGCGACGTCGTGGCGGTGCACGATCGTCGAGAACCCGGCCCGGT
Source organism: Pseudonocardia adelaidensis (assembly GCF_039543345.1). NCBI lineage: Bacteria > Bacillati > Actinomycetota > Actinomycetes > Pseudonocardiales > Pseudonocardiaceae > Pseudonocardia > Pseudonocardia adelaidensis. The sequence goes on from NZ_BAABJO010000034.1 coordinate 61,354, forward strand.
CGATCCCCTCCAGCAGGCCGAAGAGCCCGCCCGTCCCGGCGCTGCACGCCTTGACCAGCATCTCGCTGCCCTCCGGCGCGCTCGCGGGTGCCCCCTCCCCCGCCGCCAGCACGTACGGCCCCCCAGCAGACGTCCCCACCACGCCGCCCATCGTGACAGGTGCTGATAGCGGGGATCAGCGTGCCGGCCGCGTGATCACCTCGTACAGGCTCGTCCAGTTGTCGCCGCCGTGCCCGGCCGCGATGGCGCGGTCGTAGAGGGACTTCACCACCTCGGGCAGCGCCGTGTCGAGGCCGGCGTCCCTGCTGGCCGTGACGATGTGGTCCGCCGTGGCGCCCATCATCGTGACCGTGCTGAGGTCACCGGGGTACGAGCGCTCGTCGACGTGGCGGGCCGTCTCGTCCGCGAACAGGGCAGCCAGGTTCAGGGTGTCCTTCACGTGGGGCGCGAGCTCCTTCGCGGGCACGCCGGCCGCCCCGACGAGTGCGGCCGCCTGCAGCTCGCCCGCGAGCGCGGTGAGGAACACCGCGAGCAACGCCTGGTAGAACAGCTGCGCCAGCGCGGGGTCCTCGCCCCGGTAGTCCGGCCGGCCCAGCACGCGCAGCGTGGGCGCGTGGGCGTCGAACACCGCGCGCGGACCGCTGTAGAAGACGTACGCGCCCTCCTCCCCCACCATCGGCGCGGGCACCATCACCCCGCCCGCCAGCAGCTGCGCGCCGCGCTCGGCGAGCCACGCGGCAGCCTCCCGGGTCCGCTGCGGGCTGTCCGAGCTGAGGTTCGCGACGACGCGGCCGGCGAGCGCCTGTTCGGCGCGGCCGAGGATGTCGTACATCGCCCGGTAGTCGGTGAGGGACAGGATGATCAGCTCGCTCGCCGCCACGGCATCGGCGGGCGACGCCGCCCTCGCGGCGCCGTCCTCCACCAGCGCGTCCGCCCGGCTCGGCGTCCGGTTCCAGACGGTCGTCGGATGCCCGGCCGCCAGCAGCTTGCGCGCCATCGCCCGGCCCATGGGTCCGAGACCGATCACGGTCACCGGCTTCTCGTTCGTGGTCATGGGGCCAGCATCGGCGCCGGTACGCACGGTTCTCCGACGGTCCACGCACGCTGCACGTTCGTATAGCTTGCTGGCCGGGGCCTGCCCGACGGGCGCGCGGCGCCGCCACGAGGCGGGCCCACCTGGCCGGGGCCGCAACCGGGGCCCAGCGCAGCGATCAAGGGCATCGGGATGGACGGTTCGACGCAGCCGTGCCTTGTCCGGCCGCGCCACGTGTCAGAAGGGTGGCTGGTCGACGTCGTCGTCGCACGGGACGGCCTCGCCGTTCCAGAGCGCCGTGGTGCGGCGGTCGCGTTCGAGCCGTTCCAGCCGGCCCGCCAGATCCTTCGCCACGTCCCGCTCGGCCGGGGCCTTGTCGGGCGGCAGGTCGTCATCTGGTCGGTAGTCGTACGGATCGCTGTGGTAGCGGTGCCCGGTCGGGGTGATCCACTGGATCCGTCCGTCGTCCAGCGCACGGACGGCCCAGCCGGGGGCGTGTTTCATCCGGTGTTCGTGCCCGCAGCATCCGTGCAGGTTCTTGTCGTTGGTGGGCCCGTGCGGGTACGGGGTGATGTGGTCGAGGTGGCCGTCCAGAGCGCGGCGGCGGCAGATCGGGCCGCGGCAGTACACATCCCGGGCTCGCACGAAATCAGCGAGCCCGGCCGGGGGTCGGTAGGTGCTGCGCCCGTAGTCGAGCACGGTGCCGGAGAGCGGGTCGTAGACCAGGCGTCGCAGCGTGGCGTCGGTGGCGATCTCGCGGGCCAGGTCGGCCGGGATCGGGCCGTGCCCGACCAGCTCGCACGACTTGTCATCGGCACCGATCAAGGTGCTGAACGGCATCAGGACCTGGACGAGGGGTTTACCGGGATTCACCGGGCGCGGCACCGGTGCGGGTGCGCCCGCACCGCTTTCGCCGGCTGGTGATGTCTGTGTCTCGGGCGCCGGGCCGCCGCAGCCCTCATCGCCGGCATCCCGGTCAGCGCCCTTGTCGGTGTCGGTGTCGGCGTCGGCGTCGGCGTCGCTCTCGGTGTCGCTCTCGGGGGCGGCGTGGGTGAGTCGACCGGACAGCAGCGCCGCGGCGAGATCGGCCCGACGGGCATCCATCCCACGCGGATCATCTCTGCCGCAGCCCAGGGCGAGGCGGGTGAGCCACTGGAAGCTGGCCTGGGCGTCGGGCGCGGACATCAACGCCCACAGGGACGCCATCCCGTCCTGTTCCTCGCTGATCGACACCCGCCGGTCACGCCGCGCCGCCCGGTGCCGCTCCGCGGCCCCTTCCGGGTCGACCGCGATGACGGCGCGTTTCAGCGCGGCCTTCAGCTGGCCGACCGTGAGGTCGGGGGCCCGGTCCAGGACACGCTGCTGTACCGCCCGCGCCTTCTCGACGCTCAGGTAGTGGGTGGCCTCGCAGATCGCGGCCACCCGCCGTTCATCGAGGCGCCCCTGCGACCACAGGGTGAGGGTTTCGGGCAGCACCTGCCGCAGCTGCACCGACCGGCCCAATCGGGCCTTCGCGGTCATCCGGGCCAGTTTCAGCGCCAACCCGACCTCGTCGGGGGCGAACCGGCCCATCGTGCACGGCTTGTCGGTGGCCATCAGGGCCGGGTCGTCACCGGAGCGACGGCGGGCGAACTCGGCCAACAGTCGCGCTTGGCGGGCTTCGGCCCACCCGGTGACCCGTTCGAACCCGACGACCGCATCGATCAACTGCGCATCCGACAGACCGGCCTCGTCGCACGTGTCCGAGTCGATCTCCAACGCGAACAGCCCGGACGGGACGGTGTTGCCCCAGGTGCGGTCCTCGTCGTCGCGGCGCAGTTCGCGTTCGATGCACGCCCAGTCGAACGCGTCTTCGAGCCGGGGGTCGCCGGGCTCGGCGACCACCTCCTCGCACAGCTGATCGAACACATGTTCGATTCTAGGCGCGTTCCGGTGGGCCCGCAAGGTCGCTCACCATGCGGGTGTACGGCCGGGAGCCGTACACCCCCGGACGGCCGGGAGCAGGTGTTCATCGCCCGGCGGTGACGCCGACGTTCTCGACGTCCTCGAACACCAGTGAGGTACGGGTGGCGATCACCTCGGGGATGGCCTGCAGCTCGTTCAGCACGACCTCGCGGAGGGCCGCGTTGTCGGCGGCCCGCACCAGCAGGATCACGTCGAACTCGCCGCCGACGAGCGCCATGTGGCGCACCTCGGGGATGGCCTGCAGCCGCGCCTTCAGCTCGCGCCACGAGTTCTGCCGCACCGTGAGCGTGACGTAGGCGGAGGTGCCGAGGCCGATCGCGGCCGGGTCGACGGTGGCGGTGAAGCCGGTGATCGCACCGGAGGAGGTCAGCCGCTCGAGGCGGGTGTAGGCGTTGGCGCGGGAGATGCGGACCTCTTCGGCGAGCGCGCGGACCGACAGCCTGCCGTCGCGGCGGAGCGCGTCGATGACGCGGCGGTCGATGTCGTCGAGCTGCACGGCCACCTGTCTCGCCACCCCCGCGGGAAAGGGCCGATCCCGGTCGATCGGTCCGTTGCGGCCAAGGATATCGGCAGTTCGTCTCGATCTTCGTCACTCAACTGGTGATCTGTAGCCGCTGAACCGGACACTTTGATCCGAATGTCTTCCGGGAGGTGGTCGGCGTGATTCGGCTGATCGACGAGACGGGCGCGGTCGTCGGGGACAGAGGCACGCTGCCGGCCCAGGAGGTGCTGCTCGACGGGTACCGGGCGCTCGTGCTCGCCCGTCGCCTCAACGAGCAGGCGGGGGCGCTCGTGCGGCAGGGCCGCCTCGCCGTGTACCCGTCCTCGCACGGGCAGGAGGCCTGCCAGGTGGCCGCTGCGGGGGTGCTGGCGGAAACGGACTGGCTCTTCCCCACCTACCGCGACGTCGCCGCGATCGCGGCGCGCGGCGTGGACCCCGTCGACGTGCTGGTGATGCTGCGCGGCGACTGGCACTGCGGCTACGACCCGATCGCCACCCGCGTGGCCCCGCAGGCCACGCCGCTCGCCACCCAGTTGCCGCACGCCGTGGGGGTGGGGCACGCGGCCCGGCTCAAGGGCGAGGACACGGTGGTCATGGCGCTCTGCGGGGACGGTGCCACGAGCGAGGGCGACTTCCACGAGGCGCTCAACTTCGCGGCGGTGTTCGCGGCGCCCGTGGTGTTCCTGGTCCAGAACAACAAGTACGCGATCTCGGTGCCGCTCTCGCGGCAGTCGGCGGCGGAGTCGCTCGCCGCGAAGGGTGTCGGCTACGGCGTACCGGGCGTCCGGGTGGACGGCAACGACCTCGCTGCGCTCACCGTGGTGCTCACCGAGGCCGTGGCCCGCGCCCGCCGCGGCGACGGGCCCACGCTGGTCGAGGCCGACACCTACCGGATCCAGGCGCACACCAACGCCGACGACCCCAGCCGCTACCGCGCCGACGACGAGGTCGAGCAGTGGCGACCGCGTGACCCGCTGCTTCGCCTCCGAGCGCACCTCACGGCCACCGGGGTGCTCACGCCCGAGCGGGAGGCCGAGTTCGCCGGGGCCGCCGAGGAGATGGCCGCCCACGTCCGCGCGGGGATGGACGGGGAGAGCGCGCTCGACCCGGCGGAGCTGTTCGCCCACGTCTACTCCGCGCCAACGCCGCAGCTGCGTGAGCAGGCGGCGCTGCTCGCGGCCGAGCTGAGTGGAGTCCGGTCATGAGCGAGAAGCCGACGATGATCCAGGCGCTGAACCGGGCGCTGCGCGACGCGATGGCCGCCGACGGGTCGGTGGTGGTCTTCGGCGAGGACGTCGGCCCGCTCGGCGGAGTCTTCCGGGTCACCGACGGGCTCAGCGCCGAGTTCGGCGAGAAGCGCTGCTTCGACACCCCGCTCGCGGAGTCGGGGATCGTCGGCATGGCCGTCGGGATGGCCATGAACGGGATGCGACCGGTCGTCGAGATGCAGTTCGACGCGTTCGCCTTCCCGGCCTTCGAGCAGATCGTCAGCCACGTCGCCAAGTTCGCCAACCGCACGCGCGGGCGGGTGCGGCTGCCGATGGTGATCCGCGTGCCGTACGGCGGCGGGATCGGCGGGGTCGAGCACCACTGCGACAGCTCGGAGGCCTACTACGCGCACACCCCGGGCCTGCTCGTGGTCACGCCCGCCACGAACGCCGACGCCTACGGGCTGCTGCGGGCCGCGATCGAGCACCCGGACCCGGTGGTGTTCCTGGAGCCGAAGCGCCAGTACTTCACGAGGGAGGAGCTCGACGCGCAGGCCGTGCCGCCCATCGGGCGGGCGGCGGTGCGCCGGCCGGGCCGGGACGCCACGTTGATCGCCTACGGCCCGTCGGTGCCGGTCGCGCTCGCCGCCGCCGAGCACGCCGCCGCCGAGGGCCGGGACCTCGGGGTGGTCGACCTCCGCTCGATCGTCCCGTTCGACGACGAGACGGTCACCGCGGAGGTGCGGCGCACCGGCCGGGCGGTCGTGGTGGCCGAGGCTCCCGGGTTCGCGTCCGTCGCCTCCGAGATCGCGGCGCGGGTGGCGGAGCGTTGCTTCCACCACCTGGAGGCCCCGGTCCGCCGGGTCACCGGGTTCGACGTGCCCTACCCGCCGCCGCGGCTCGAGCAGCACCACCTGCCCGGGGTGGACCGGATCCTCGATGCCGTCGACGACCTGCAGTGGGAGGACGCGTGACCGACAGCGTGTTCACCCTGCCCGACCTGGGCGAGGGGCTCGCCGAGGCCGAGCTCGTGAAGTGGCTGGTGCACCCCGGTGACACGGTCGCCGTCGACGCGCCGGTGGCCGAGGTCGAGACCGCCAAGGCGACGGTGGAGGTGCCCTCCCCGTTCGCCGGGGTCGTCGCGGAGCTGCACGGGGCCGAGGGGTCGACGATCCGGGTGGGGGCCCCGTTGATCACCTTCCGGTCGCGGGGCGGGTCGGGCAACGTGCTCGTCGGCTACGGCACCGGCGAAGGGCCCGGCAGGCGGCGCCGGCAACCCCCACCGGAGCGGCCCAAGATCGTGTCGCCGGTCGTGCGGCAGCTGGCCCGCCGGGCCGGTCTCGACCCGGCGACGCTGGTCGGCACCGGACGCGACGGCCTGATCACCCGGGCCGACGTCGAGCGTGCGATCGAGGCCCGTCGGACGCCCGACGCCGAGGGCGTCGACCGGCGGACCGGGCTTCCGGTTCGCCGGCGCGAGCCGCTCACCGGCGTCCGCGGCCAGGTCGCCCGCAACGTCGCCCGCAGCCGCGCCGAGATCCCCGAGGCCACCACGTGGGTCGATGTCGACGCCACCGCCCTGCTCGCGCTGCGGGAGGACATGCGGCGCGGCGACTGGAAGCCCGGGCTCCTCGCCCTGCTCGCCCGGTTCGTCGTGGCCGGGTTGCGCGAGTTCCCCGCGCTGAACTCGCGGGTGGACGTCGAGCGGGAGGAGGTGGTCCACCTCGACGGGGTCAACCTCGGCGTGGCCGCGCAGACCGAGCTTGGGCTCGTCGTACCGGCCGTGCGCGGCGCCGACCGGCTGAGCATCCGCGGCCTGGACGCCGAGATCCGCCGGCTCACCGCGGCCGCCCGCGAGGGCACCGCGACCGCGGCCGAGCTCTCCTGCGGCTCGTTCACCCTGAACAACTACGGCGTGTTCGGCGTGGACGGCAGCGCCGCGATCATCAACCACCCGGAGGCCGCGATCCTCGGCATCGGGCGGGTCCACCCGCGGCCGTGGGTCGTCGGCGGCGAGGTCGTGCCCCGGCGGATCGGGCAGCTGTCGCTCGTGTTCGACCACCGCGTCTGCGACGGCGGGGTCGCGGGCGGCTTCCTGCGCTACGTCGCCGACGCGATGGAGGCTCCGCTGCGAGCTGTGGCGGATCTCTAGACGCCGACGAGCTTGGCGAGGAACCGGTCGACCTGCTCGACGGCCGGCGGCCACGGTAGATCGGGCTCGTTGATGCGCTGTGCCAGCATGCCGTTCACGGCCGTGCGGAGGTCGATCGCGACCGTGGTGGCGTCGTCGACCGGCGCCAGCCCGGCGTCCATGCACCGCTGCACACCCGCGACGGTGCGCTCGACCAGCACCTTCTTGAAGGGCATGCCGAGCCGGCCATGGACCTTGACTGCAGCCAGCCGTCGGAGGTCGTCGACATCGCCTGCCCCGCGCGGAGATCGAGCCGCTGGCCGCCGACCTGCTGCTGACCGGGCCCGATGCGGCCCCGAGCCCGTTGCCCGCCGCGGTCCGCGCCCAGCTCGACGAGCTGGACCCGCACTTCGCCGAGCATTTCCACCTGCAGTCCCGGATGCGTTCCGGGTCCGGTCCCCACTCGTTGACGGAGCGGGAACGCGGCTTCGCGAGCATGAGCATCGACGTGCACTACCAGACTCTGGAGGAGACGTTCGATGCCCACATCGGGCGGGCACTGCGTGGCGGCGCCGGTGTCGAGGACGTCCGCGCCGTGCTGCGCTTCAACGCCCAGTTCGGGGTCACGCGGGCGTGGCAGGCGTGGAAGGCGCTCAACGGCTACCTCGCCCGTGAACGCCCCTGACCCGGCCTGGGGGATCATCACCGGATGCCTGTCATCCCCCTCGGCGATCGGGTGCCCCGTGTCGACCCCTCGGCCTGGATCGCGGACACCGCCACCGTCGTCGGCGACGTCACCGTCGGCCCCGGCACCGGCATCTTCTACAGCGCCGTGCTGCGCGCCGACCTGGAGTCGGTGAGCATCGGCACCGACAGCAACGTCCAGGACGGTGCCGTCCTGCACGCCGACCCGGGTTTCCCGGCCCGGATCGGCGACGAGGTCAGCATCGGCCACGGTGCGGTGCTGCACGGCTGCACAGTGGAGGGCGGCTGCCTGATCGGCATGAACGCCACGGTCCTCAACGGTGCGGTCATCGGCGCCGGGTCCCTCGTCGCGGCGAACGCGCTCGTGCCCGAGGGCACGGTGGTGCCGCCGCGGTCGCTGGTGGCCGGCGTGCCGGGCAAGGTGCGCCGCGAGCTCACCGACGCCGAGGTGGAGCGCTGCCGCGCCAACGCGGCCGTCTACCGGCAGCTCGCCGAGACGCACAGCCGCGGGAGCTGAGCGCTCAGCCTGCCCTCAGCCGGGTTGGGAAGGATCGGGGCGTGACGCACGATCGGCCGCACCGCCGGCTGGGATCCCGCTGGTTGGCGCTGCCCGTCGTGGCCGCCGTGGCCCTGCTGACGCTGCCGGACCTGGTCGGGCTCGACCGGTACACGCCGCTCGCGCAGCTCGTCTCGCTCCGCCCGTACCTGCTCGCCGGGCTGGTCGTCCTCGGGGTGGTCCTGCTGGTGCTCGCGCGCTGGGTGCGCGGCGCCGTGCTCGCGGCCGCCGGCGTGGTCGTCGTGTTGGTGGTCGCCGCCGGCATGGTGGCCCCGCGCACGGTCGCCACGCCTGTCCCGGCGGGCGGCCGGACGCTGACGGTGGCCGCGTTCAACACCTACAGCGGGCACGCGGACGTGGCCGGGGTCGCGGCCCTCATCCGCGACGAGCGCCCGGACCTGGTGTCCCTCGTCGAGGCCGGCACCACGTTCGGTGCGAAGCTGGCCCCGCTGGTCGAGCCGCTGGGCTACCACCTCGTCACCGCGGTCGGCGAGCCGCGCGGCGACCTCGGCGGCGTCACGGCGGTCGTCGCCGACAGCCTCGGCGACGTGCGCAGCAGCACCTACACCGCGACGCCGTTCCCGCGCGTCGAGCTGGACGGTGGCGGCCTGGGCCAGCTGCGGTTCGTCGCGTTCCACACCCTCGCCCCGCGGCGCGGTGACGTGCCGCAGTGGCACTCGGACGTCAGCCTGGTGTCGCAGTGGTGCTCCGGCCCGCAGCCCGCGATCGTCGCCGGGGACTTCAACGCCACGCTGGACCACTCGGTGTTCCGCTCGGCGACCGCCGGGTGCGGGGACGCCGCGGCGCAGCGCGGGGACGGCCTGATCCCGACCTGGCCGACGTGGCTGCCGAGCTGGCTCGGCCCGCAGATCGACCACGTGCTCGCCACCGACCCGATCGCGGCCGAGACGTTCGAGGTGCGGGACATCGCCGGGAGCGACCACCGGGCCGTGCTCGCGCGGCTGCGGATCCCGGACGGCCTCATGCCCGGAACCGGTAACCCATCCCCGCCTCAGTGATGAGGTGCTCGGGGTGCGCCGGGTCCCGTTCCAGCTTGCGCCGCAGCTGCGCCATGTACACCCGCAGGTAGCTGGTCTCCTTCCGCTCGACCGGCCCCCAGATCTCGCGCAGCAGCTGCTTGCGGCCGACCAGCCGCCCCCGGTTGCGCACGAGCAGGTCGAGCAGGCTCCACTCGGTGGGCGTCAGGTGCACCTCATCGCCCGACCGGCGCACGATCTTCGCGGCCAGGTCGATGGAGAGCTCCCCGGCGTCGATCGCGCCGTTCTCGGGGGTGGTGGCCGCGCGGCGGACCGCAGCGCGCAGGCGGGCCATCAGCTCGTCGACGCCGAACGGCTTGATCACGTAGTCGTCGGCGCCGCGGTCGAGCGCGCGCACCTTGTCGCCCGAGTCGGCGCGGGCGGACAGCACGATGATCGGCACGGTGGTGAACGCGCGCAGCGCCGTGATCACCTCGGTGCCGTCGAGGTCGGGGAGGCCGAGGTCGAGCACCACGACGTCGATCTCGTGCTCCTCCGCCGCCCGCACCGCGGCCTTCCCGGTGACGGCGGTGTGCACCTCGTAGCCGCGGGCGGCGAGGTGGATCCGCAGGGCGCGCAGCAGCTGGGTGTCGTCGTCGACGACCAGCACGGCCGTCACGACCCCACCGCCGCCGGCAGGCCGACCACGACGGTGAGCCCGCCGCCGGGCGTGTCCTCCGCGGTGAGCGTGCCGCCCATGGCCTCGGTGAAGCCGCGCGCGACGGACAGACCGAGGCCGAGCCCGTTGTGGGCGCGGTCGCCGAGCCGCTGGAACGGGGCGAAGAGCTTCTCGGCGTCCGCGACGGACACCCCCGGCCCGGAGTCGACCACGCGCAGCTCGACGACGTCGGCGTGCGTGCTCGCGCGCAGGGCGACGGGCGCGCCCCGCCCGTGGCGCAGCGCGTTGTCGACGACGTTCGCGACGACCCGCTCGAGCAACCCGGGGTCCGCGAGGACCTCGGGAAGGTGCTCGTCGATCTCCAGCCGGACGCGACCGGCCCCGTCCAGGCCCCGCACGGCCAGCACGGCGACCTCGTCGTAGCCGACCGGCCGCCGGTCGGGGGTCACGGCGCCGGTGGCGAGGCGCGAGGAGTCGAGCAGGTTGTTCACCAGCCCGGTGAGGCGGTCGGCGGACTCCTCGATGGTGGCGGCCAGCTCACCGCGGTCCTCGCGCGAGAGCCGGATGTCGCCGTCGCGCAGGCTGCCGGCCGCCGCCTTGATGGAGGTCAGCGGCGTGCGCAGGTCGTGCCCGACGGCCGAGAGCAACGCGCTGCGCAGCTCGACCGCGTCGGCCCGCCTGCGCGCCTCGGCGGCCTGGTCGGCGATCTGCCGGTTGCGCAGCGCGATGAGCGCCTGGCCGGCCACCGCCTCGAGCAACCGCCGGTCCGCGGCCGGCAGCGCGCGCCCCCGCGCGACCAGGTGCACGTCCGGCTCTACCGCCACGTCGACGTCGGCCTGCTCGGGCTTCCCGCAGTCGGGTGGCCCGGAACACGCGGAGATCACCCACTGGTCGTCGAGGCGTTCCAGGATCGCCACGGTGGACATCCCGAACGCCTCGCGCACCCGGTCGAGCAGCCGCGGGAGGGGCTCGGGCCGGGTCAGCACGGTCCGGGAGAACGACGCCAGCAGCGCCGCCTCCGCCCCGGCCGCCGCGGCCTGCTGGGCGCGCCGTGCGGCACGGTCGACGACGAGGGCGACCAGCACGGCGGTGAGCACCATCGCGACGAGCATGATCACGTTCTCGCGCTCGGCGATCGTCAGCGTGTAGAGCGGCGGGGTCAGGAAGAAGTTGAGCAGCGTCGCACCCGCGAGCGCGGCGAGCAGGGCGGGGCCGAGGCCACCGACCAGCGCGACCACGACGGTCGCGAGGAAGAACAGCACGACGTCGGTGGAGAGGGCGAAGAGCTCGCGGCCGATCACCCCGAGCACCGTTGCGAGCACCGGGAGCACGACGCCCAGCACCCAGCCGACCGCCCGGCGCGTGACGGGCACTGCGCTGAATCGCCGCGGCAGCCGCAGGCCGCGCCCCGCCTCGGCGTGGGTGACCATGTGCACGTCGATCGGCCCCGACTCCTGTACCACGCGCGAACCGATGCCCTCGTCGACGGCGCGGGCGAACCGGGAGCGCCGCGAGGTGCCGATCACCAGCTGGGTGGCGTCCACCCCGCGGGCGAAGTCGAGGAGGGCGGCCGGCACGTCCTCCCCGACGACGGTGTGGAACGAGGCGCCGACGTCCTCGGCGAGCCGCCGCAGCTTGACCAGCGCCGCCGCGGTGGCGCCGGCCAGCCCGTCGCCGCGCAGCACGTGCAGGGCGAACAGCTCCGCGGAGCCGGAGCGCTTCGCGATGCGGGCCGCGCGGCGCAGCACCGTCTCGCTCTCGCGGCCACCGGTCAGGGCGACGACGACCCGCTCGCGCGTCTCCCAGATGTCGGTGGTGCGCTGGTCGGCGCGGTGGCGCTGCAAGGCCACCTCGACCTGGTCGGCCACCCACAGCAGCGCCAGCTCCCGCAACGCGGTGAGGTTGCGCGGCTGGAAGTAGTTCGCCATCGCCGCGTCGACCTTCTCCGGCGCGTAGACGTTGCCGTGCGCGAGGCGCCGCCGTAGCGCCTCCGGGGTGATGTCGACCAGCTCGACCTGCTCGGCCTTGCGCACCACCTCGTCGGGCACCGTCTCCTGCTGCCGGCTGCCGGTGATCTTCTCGATGACGTCGTTGAGCGACTCGAGGTGCTGCACGTTCAGCGTGGTCAGCACGGTGATCCCGGCGTCGAGCAGCTCCTCGACGTCCTGCCAGCGCTTGGGGTTGGGGGAACCGGGGGCGTTGGTGTGGGCGAGCTCGTCGACCAGCACGACCTGCGGCTTGCGGGCGAGCACGGCGTCGGTGTCGAGCTCGGTGAGGGTCACCCCCCGGTGCGCGACCTCCCGCCGGGGGACGACCTCCAACCCGTCGAGCAGCGCGGTGGTCTTGCTGCGGCCGTGGGTCTCGACGAGGCCCACGACCACGTCCGTGCCGCGCCCCATCCGGCGCCGGGCCTCGCCGAGCATGGCGTAGGTCTTGCCCACGCCGGGTGCCGCGCCGAGGTAGATCCTCAGCTCGCCACGCTTGCCCATACCGCAATCATCCGCCCTGCCGCGCGACCGCGAGGTTCAGCTCCGTCACGTTCACGCCGTCGGCACCGAAGATCCCCAGCACGGCGTGCTGGGTGCTCGCCGCGACGAGCTCCCACACCCGTTCCTCGGTCAGGCCCGTCACCCGGGCCACCCGCGGCACCTGCAGCTGCGCGTACTCCGGGGAGATGTGCGGGTCGACACCGGAGGCCGAGGCGGTGACGGCGTCGGGCGGCACCTGGTCGGGAGCCACGCCCTCGCGCTGCGCGATGGCGTCGCGGCGCTGCTGGACGGCCGCGATGAGGTCCTCGTCGAACCCGCCCTTGTTCGAGCCGCCAGATGTGGACGGGTCACCGGGCCCCAGTACGTCCTCGGCGGACGCCGAGGGCCGGGTGTGGAAGTACGGGTCGTGCGCCGGGTCGGCCGGCACGGGGTCGATCCCGATGAGCGAGGACCCGGCGGGCGTGCCGTCGGCGGCGTGGATGACCGAGCCCTCGGCCCGGGGGGCCAGGCCGGGCGCGTGCGCCACGGCCCACACGGCCAGCGGGTAGGCCAGTCCGAGCGCGACGGTCGCCACGAGGAGCATGCGCAGGGCCGCCCCCGCCTGACGGGTGAACAGGGTCAGCATCTTCAGATCCCGGGGATGAGTCGGACGAGCAGGTCGATGAGGAAGATCCCGGCGAACGGGGTGACCACGCCGCCGAGGCCGTAGATCAGCAGGTTGCGCCGCAGCAGCTGGGCCGCCGTCGATGGCCGGTACCGCACGCCGCGCAGGGCGAGGGGGATCAGCGCGACGATGATCAGCGCGTTGAAGACGACCGCGGACAGGATCGCCGACTGCGGCGTGGCCAGCCGCATGATGTTGAGCGCGTCGAGCTGCGGGTAGAGGGCCACGAACATCGCCGGCAGGATCGCGAAGTACTTCGCCAGGTCGTTGGCGATGCTGAACGTCGTCAGCGCGCCCCGCGTGATCAGCAACTGCTTGCCGATCTCGACGATGTCGATCAGCTTCGTCGGGTCCGAGTCGAGGTCGACCATGTTCCCGGCTTCCTTGGCCGCCGCCGTGCCGGTGTTCATCGCGACGCCCACGTCGGCCTGCGCGAGCGCCGGCGCGTCGTTCGTGCCGTCGCCGGTCATGGCGACCAGGCGGCCGCCCTCCTGCTCCTTGCGGATCAGGGCCATCTTGTCCTCGGGCGTGGCCTCGGCGAGGTGGTCGTCGACGCCTGCCTCCTCCGCGATCGCGCGTGCCGTGAGCGGGTTGTCCCCCGTGATCATCACGGTGCGGATGCCCATTGCACGCAGCTCGGCGAACCGCTCGCGCATGCCCGGCTTCACCACGTCGGACAGCTGGACCACGCCGAGCACCCGGGCCGCGTCGCCCACCCGCTCCGCGACGACGAGCGGCGTGCCGCCGTCGGCGCTGATCCGGTCGACGGTGGCGGCGACCTCGGGCGGCAGCGCGGCCTCGGTCCACCGGGCCACCGCCGAGCTCGCCCCCTTGCGGATGCTGCGGCCGTCCAGGTCCAGCCCGGACATGCGGGTCTGCGCGGTGAACGGGACGAACTCGCCTACCTCCTCCACCGGGGGCAGGCCGTGCTCCTTCTCGCACAGCTCGACGATGCTGCGGCCCTCGGGGGTCTCGTCGGCGAGGCTGGACAACCGGGCGGCTTCGGCCAGCTCGGCCGCGCTCGTACCCGGGGCCGGGTGCAGCGCCGCCGCCCGCCGGTTGCCGAAGGTGATCGTGCCGGTCTTGTCGAGCAGCAGCGTGTCGACGTCCCCCGCGGCCTCCACGGCGCGTCCCGAGGTGGCGAGCACGTTGCGCTGGACGAGCCGGTCCATGCCGGCGATGCCGATCGCGGACAGCAGCGCACCGATCGTCGTCGGGATCAGGCACACCAGCAGCGCCGTCAGCACGACCAGCGACTGCTCGGCGCCGGAGTAGCCGGCCATCGGCTGCAGCGCCACCACGGCGAGCAGGAAGATGATCGTCAGCGTCGACAGCAGGATCGTCAGCGCGATCTCGTTGGGCGTCTTCTGCCGCTCCGCGCCCTCGACGAGCGCGATCATGCGGTCCACGAAGGACTCGCCGGGCGCCGTCGTGATCCGCACGACGATCCGGTCGGACAGCACGGTCGTCCCGCCGGTCACGGAGGACCGGTCGCCGCCGGACTCGCGGATCACGGGGGCCGACTCGCCGGTGATCGCCGACTCGTCGACCGTGGCGATGCCCTCCACCACGTCGCCGTCACCCGGGATCACCTCGCCCGCCTCCACGACGACCCGGTCGCCGATGCGCAGGGTGGGCGCGGGAACGTGCTCCTCGGCCCCGTCGGCCGCGAGCCTGCGGGCGACGGTCTCGGTGCGCGTGCGGCGCAGGCTCTCGGCCTGCGCCTTGCCGCGGCCCTCGGCGACGGCCTCGGCCAGGTTGGCGAACAGCACGGTGAGCCAGAGCCAGCCGGCGATCACCCAGGCGAACACGCTCGGCTCGCCGTTGGCCGTTCCGGCGATCGCGAGCCCGGTGACGAGCACCGAGCCCACCCAGACGACGAACATGACGGGGTTGCGCAGCTGCGTCCGCGGGTCGAGCTTGCGCAGCGCCTCCGGCACGGACCGCCAGAGCTGGCGCGGGGAGAACGCGCCTGCCGTCACGGTGCGGCCGGTCCGCTGCGCGTGCAGCTCCCGGCGCTCGACGATGGTGCGTTCCTCGGTCGTCGTCATGCGAGAGCCTCCGCAAGGGGCCCGAGGGCCAGAGCAGGGAAGAAGGTGAGGGCGGCGACCAGGACGACCGTGCCGCCGACGAGCACGCCGAAGAGCGGCCCGGTGGTGGGGAGCGTCCCGGCGCCGGGGACGACGCGCTTCTGCGCGGCGAGCGAGCCGGCCAGCGCGAGCACGGCCAGGATCGGGACGAACCGGCCGAAGAGCATGGCGAGCGCGAGCGTGGACTGGAAGAACGGGCCCGTCACCGTCAGCCCGGCGAAGGCGCTGCCGTTGTTGTTGCCCGTCGAGGCGTAGGCGTAGAGCACCTCGGACAGCCCGTGCTCACCGGTGTTGGCCAGCGCGGACCCGAGCTCGCCCGGCTGCGCGAGGGCGGCCCCCGTGCCGAACAGGACGACCGTGGGCATCGCGAGGATCGCGATCGCCGCGGCAGTCACCTGCGCGCGGCCGAGCTTCTTGCCCAGGTACTCCGGGGTGCGCCCGACCATCAGCCCGGCCAGGAACACGGCGATGACCGCGAGCACGAGGATCCCGTAGAGGCCCGCGCCGACGCCGCCCGGTGCGACCTCGCCGAGCAGCATGTTCAGCAGCACGACGCCACCGCCGAGGCCGGTGTAGCTGTCGTGCATCGAGTTCACCGCGCCCGTCGAGGTGCCGGTCGTGGAGACCGCGAAGAGCACCGACGACGGGATGCCGAAGCGGACCTCCTTGCCCTCCGTCGCCGCCCCGGCCAGCAGGGTCGCTGGGCCGTTGGGGTGGGTCTCGGCCCACCAGGCGACGGCCAGCAGGCCACCCCACAGCACGCCCATCACCGCGAGCAGGACGCCGCCCTGCCGGGTGTCGCGCACCATCACGCCGAACGCGCGGGTGAGGCACACCGGGATCACCAGGATCAGGAAGATCTCCAGGATGTTCGAGATCCCGTTCGGGTTCTCGAAGGGGTGCGCGGAGTTGGCGTTGAAGATCCCGCCGCCGTTCGTGCCCAGCTCCTTGATCACCTCCTGGGAGGCGGTCGGCGCCAGCGCGATCGTGCTCTGCGAGCCGTCCACGCCGGTGACGTCGACACCGGCACGCAGGCTCATCGTGACGCCGAGCGCCACCAGGACGATCGCCGCGGCGAACGAGATCGGCAGCAGCACCCGGACGGTGCCGCGGACCAGGTCGACCCAAAAGTTGCCGATCCGGTCGCTCGACGCGCGGACGAACCCGCGCACCAGCGCCACCGCCACCCCCATGCCGACCGCCGCCGACACGAAGTTCTGCACGGTCAGGCCGGCCATCTGCACGAGGTGGCCCATCACGGTCTCGGGCACGTAGGACTGCCAGTTCGTGTTGGTCACGAACGACACCGCGGTGTTGAACGCGACCCCGGGGTCGACCGGCCCGCGGTCCAGGCTCAGCGGGAGCAGCCCCTGCAGCCGCTGCAGCAGGTAGAGCAGCACGATCGACAGGAACGAGAACGCCAGCAGCGCGCTGGCGTACCCGGTCCAGCGCTGCTCGGCGTCGGGGTCCACGCCGACCACCCGGTAGACGGCCTTCTCGACCCGCCAGTGCCTTCCGCTCGTGTAGACGGCCGCCAGGTAGTTCCCGAACGGCACGTACACCACGGCGAGGAGCACGAGCAGAACGCCGAGCTGTACCAGCCCGGCCGTCGTCGCGGACATCAGAACCTCTCCGGCCGGACGAGCGCGACGACCAGGTAGACGATCAGCGCGGCCGCGAGCAGCCCGCCGATCACGTTCTCGACGATCACAGTCGCTGCAACCCCCGCATCATCAGAAGCAGGAGCGCGAAGCCGCCGGTCAGCAGCAGCGCGTAGGCCAGGTCGGCCATCGGGGTCCTCCTCTGCCGCGTCCCCTGTGGTCGCGGCGGCCGCAAGGATGCGACCCCCGATCGGGCGTTTCCAGGCACCTTCACGGCTTCCTAACGGCGATGTGCCGCGGGTCATCCGAGGCTTCGTCCGGCCCCGCATGATCGGGTCGACGTCATGGGTCTCGCGAGGCTGGGCTGGGACGCATGGGGTCGACCTGACCACGGAACCTCACCCGGGGGACCATGGCCCCCGACATTCGTTCGGCATGGCGGAACTCCATCCGACGGGCTTCTCCGCCAGTGGAATTCGCCTCTAGCCTCGGTCCCATGACCTGGCACTCCGCCACCGCCGCGCCGGTGAGCCGGGACCGGCCGGTCGCCGTGATCGGCGCCGGCCCCGTCGGCATGACGGCCGCGGCCGTGCTGGCAGCGGCCGACCTGCCGGTCGTCCTCGTCGAGCTCTCGCCGAGCCCGCGGCCGGACTGGCGGGCGAGCACGTTCCACGCCGCCACGCTGGAGCTGCTCGAGACGATCGGGATCACCGACCGGATGCACGCCGAGGGCCTGGTCGTCCCCACCTTCCAGTTCCGGGACCGACGCGACGGGTTGATCGCGGAGTTCGACTTCGGGCTGCTCGCCGACGAGACGCGCTTCCCGTACCGGCTGCAGCTCAACCAGCAGCACCTCGTCCGGATGCTCGCCGAGCGGCTCGCCGGTGACGACCGGGTGCGGATGCGGTTCGGCACCCGCCTGACCGGCCTGGAGATCGACGGCGACGGGGCCCGCCTCGCGGTGAGCGGCCCGGACGGCGCGGACGAGATCCGCGCGTCCTACGTCATCGGCGCGGACGGGCCGCGCAGCACGGTGCGCTCGGCCCTCGGCGTGGCGTTCGACGGGTTCACCTACCCGGAGCGGTTCGCGATCACCAGCACGCCGGTGGACCTGCAGGAGCTCCTGCCGGACCTCGGACACGTCAACTACGTCGCCGATCCCGAGGAGTGGCTGTTCATCCTGCGCACGCCCGAATCGTGGCGCGTGCTGTGGCCGGTGCCCGCCGGCTGCTCCGCGGACGAGGCGAGCGACCCCGAGCGGCTGCAGCTGGAGCTGCAGGGCGTCGCGCCCTACGGTCCCGGCTACCCCGTGATCGACCACCAGGTCTACGGCGTGCACCAGCGGGTCGCGGCGGCGTTCCGCGTGGGCCCGGTGCTGCTCGCCGGCGACGCCGCGCACATCAACTCCCCGATCGGCGGTGTCGGGCTCAACTCGGGCATCCACGACGCGATGGACGCCGCCCGCCGCCTCGCGCGCATCGCCACCGACCCCGCCACCGGCGTCGAGGCCGAGCTGGCGGCGTACGACGAGGTGCGCCGCACGGTGGCGGTGGAGTACGTCCAGGCCGACACTCAACGCAACACCGACCGGCTGCGCGAGACCGACGACGCCGTGCGCCGCCGGAACCGGGACGAGATGCGGGCGATCGCCGCCGACCCGGTGCGGGCACGGGCCTACATCAGGCGCGTGTCGCTGCTGGAGAGCGTGCGGCGCTTCGGGATCGGCACGCCACCGCTGGAGATGGAGGGAGCGAGATGACCACACAGGTGGAGACCGAGCTGGAGGAGCTGTACCGCGACCTCGACGCCGTCGACCTCCAGCCGCTCTGGACGATCACCGAGCAGCTGCTCACCCCGACCCCGCGGCCGCGGTCCGTGCCGTGGCTGTGGTCGGCCGCCACGATGAAGCCACTCGCCCGCCGCGCGATCCGGCTCGTGCCGGTGGAGCGCGGCGGTGAGCGGCGGGTGCTCAGCCTGCGCAACCCCGGCCTCGACGGCCTGCCCTACGCCGTCGGCACGCTGTGGGGCGCGCTGCAGTGCCTCGGCCCGCGCGAGACCGCGCCCGCCCACCGCCACTCCCCCGGCGCCATCCGGTTCGTGCTGGAGGGCGAGGGCGTCCACACCACCGTCGACGGCGACGCGTGCGACATGCACCCGGGCGACCTCGTGCTCACGCCGTCGATGAACTGGCACGACCACGTCAACAGCGGCGACGGGGAGATGTTCTGGTTCGACGGGCTCGACCTGCCGATGGTCGCCGCGCTCGACAGCATCTTCTTCGAGCCCTACCCCGGGCCCGGGGAGAACCAGCCGGAGCCCGCCGAGCACAACGCGTCCGAACGCACCTACGCAGGCGGCACCCGCTACGCCGACGGCGCCGTGACCGGCGCACTCAGCCCGGCCCACTCGAAGCTGATGGTGTACCGCTGGGCCGACACCACCGCACAGCTCGACCGGCTGGCGGCGGCGACGGACGAGCCGCTGCTGTCGGTCGAGTACGCCGACCCGGAGACCGGTGCGAGCGTCATGCCCACCCTCGCGTGCTCGGCGCAGCGGATCCGTGGGCGCAGCCTGCCGGTGCGGCACACGGGCAACGCCGTGCACGTCGTGTTCGCGGGCCACGGCTCGTCCGTGATCGAGGGGCAGCGCTTCGACTGGGGTCCCGGTGACATGTTCTCCGTGCCGTCGTGGGCGGCCGCCGAGCACGCGTCGGACGGGCAGGCGGAGCTCTTCGTGCTCTCCGACGCGCCCGTGCTGCGCGCGCTCGGCCTCTACCGGGAGGAGACGCTCCCGGCCGCCCAGCCCGTCCCGTCCGTGTTCACGCCCCGGGAGCTGCCGTGAAGCTCGCCCTGTTCGACGACAACCGGCTCGGCGTCGTGACCGCGGAGGACGCGATCGTCGACGTCACCGACGCCCTGCCCGGCCCGCACGACCCCGACCCGCTCACCGCGGGCTGGTGGCGCGGCATGTGCCGGGACTTCGCGACGCTGTCCGGAGCCCTCCGCGCGGCGGCCGGGACCGGCCCGGCGCGGCCGGTGGCCGACGTCGCCCTGCGCGCCCCGGTGCTCGGGCCGTCGAAGGTGGTGGCCGCGGCGATGAACTACGGCGAGCACGTCAGCGAGATGCACGAGGTCCAGGAGCGCACGCTCGGCGGCGTCGAGGCCTGGATGATGAACTTCGACGTGTTCCTCAAGTCGCCGTCGTCGATCGTCGGCCCCGGCGCCGTCGTCACGCTCCCGCCCGACGCCGTGGCCGCCGGGCACGAGGTGCACCACGAGTCCGAGCTGGTCGTGGTGATCGGCAGCGGCGGGAAGGACATCCCGGTCGAGAAGGCCATGGACGCCGTGCTCGGCTTCACCGCCGGCCTGGACATCACCGTCCGGAGCGCGGCCGACCGCTCCCGCCGCAAGAGCTACGACGGGTTCAGCCCGCTCGGACCGTGGCTCGTCACCACCGACGAGATCGGCGACGGGTCCGACCTGGACATCCGCCTGACGTGCGGCGGGGCCGTGCGGCAGGAGGTGAACACCCGCGACATGATCACGCCGGTGCCCGCGATCGTCGCGTACGCGTCGTCGGTGATGCCGCTCCTGCCGGGCGACGTGCTGTTCACCGGCGCCCCGCCCGGCGTCGGGCCGATCGCCTCGGGCGAGCGGCTGGACATGACGATCAGCCGGATCGGGTCGATGTCGGTGACGATCGCCTGACCGACCCGGCGACCAGCACGGCCACCGCGAGCCAGACGGCCGCACCGAGCCCGGCCAGGACGTGCACGCCGTGCACGAAGTCCCCGGGCACAGCAGGCGCACCCGCCACCGCGCCGAAGACGGCCACGCCGAGCGCCGTGCCCGTCTGCCGGGCGGTGTTGTTGATCCCGCTGGCCAGCCCGGACCGCTCCCCCGGCACGGCCGACATCGCGGCCGTCACCACCGGGGCGGTGAACAGGCCCGCGCCGATGCCGATCCCGGCCAACGCCGGCAGCAGCGCCAGGTAGCCGCTCTCCGGCTCCACCAGCGCGAACCCGGCCGCGCCGACCGCGGCGACCAGCGCCCCGCCGATCAGCGGCGGGCGGGGACCGAACCGGGCGGCCAGCCGCCCGGCCACCGGCGCGAGGAACGCCAGCGGCACGAACATCGGCAGCAGCGCGACGCCCGCGGCGACCGGCCCGCGGTGCTGCACGCCCTGCAGGAACAGCGTCGTGACGAAGAGCAGCCCGTTGACCACGAGGTTCATCCCGCCCGCCGCGATGTTCGGCCCGACGAACGCGGGTCGGCGCAGCAGGTCCAGCGGGAGCATCGGCGCGCTCGCGTGCCGCTCCCGCACCACGAACGCGGCCACGCAGACCAGCGCCACGACCAGGCCCACGACCGTCAGCGGCCGGAGCCCGTGCTCGCCCGCGTCGATGACGGTGAACACGGCGGCGGCCAGGCCGACAGCGGCCAGCACGGTGCCCGGGCCATCACCGCGGCGATCGGGGCGGGCGGTGCCGGCGGGCACCAGCCGGGGGACGGCGACCAGCGCCGCGAGCACCACGGGGACGTTCACCAGGAAGACCAGCCGCCACCCGCCGGACGCCACCAGGAACCCGCCGAGCAACGGTCCGGCGGGCAACGCCAGCGACGAGACGCCCGCCCAGATCCCGAGCGCCCTGGCCCGGGCGGCACGGTCCGGGAAGGCCTCGGTGATGACGGCGAGGCTGCCGGGCAGCAGCAGGGCCGCACCGATCCCCTGCACGGCGCGGGCCCCGATCAGCATGCCCGGCCCGGTCGCCAGACCGCACGCCGCGGACGCCGCACCGAAGACCCCGAGCCCGGCGAGCACCACGCGGCGGTGCCCGATCCGGTCGCCGACGGTGCCGCCTGCCAGTAGCAGGCCGGCGATGGCCACGGCGTAGGCGTCGACGATCCACTGCGTGGCGGCGGGGTCGGCGCCCAGGGCAGCCGCGATGGACGGGAGCGCGACGTTGACGACGGTGACGTCGAGCAGCACCAGGAACATGCCGACGCACATCACTGTGAGCACAGCCATGGGCCCAGGGTCACCCGCCGACACTTCGGCGGCACCCGAAGTGTCCCCGCGCCACACTGGTGGCATGACCCAGACCCGCGGTGAGCGCGACGTCGCGGCGGTCGCACGGCTCTTCGGCGATCCCGCACGGGCGCGCATCCTCATGGCGCTGGCCGACGGCCGGTCGCTCGCCGCGTCCGTGCTCGCGGACGAGGCGGGGGTGTCGCCGTCGGCGACCAGCGGCCACCTCGCCCAGCTGCGCGAGGCGGACCTCGTCACGGTCGAGCGGTCCGGCAGGCACCGCTACCACCGCCTCGCCCGCAGCGAGGTGGCCGAGGCGCTCGAGGCGCTCGCCACCCTCGCCCCGGCGCAGCCGATCCGGTCCCTGCGCCAGCACACCCGCGCCGCGGCCCTGCGCCAGGCCCGCACGTGCTACGACCACCTCGCGGGCCGCACCGGCGTCGAGGTGACGGCGGCGCTCGTCTCCCGCGGCGCCCTCGCGACCACCGACGGCGTACCCGACACCCGCCGCCGTGACGCCGACGCCCTCTCCAAGCCGCTGCCCACCCACCCCTACCGGCTCGGCCCGGAGGCGGCACCCGTGCTGGGCGCGCTCGGCGTCGATCTCGTCGAGCTGCGGGCCCGGCCGTCCCGGCGCCCGCTGCTGCGTTTCTGCCTCGACTGGAGCGAGCAGCGCCACCACCTCGGCGGGCGGCTCGGCGCGGCCCTGCTCACCGTGTTCGTCGACCGCGGATGGGTCACCACGACGCGCAGGCGCCGGGTCCTGGACGTCACCGAGGACGGCGCCCGCGCACTTCACGACACGCTGGGGATCACGGTCTGATCGCTCAGCCTGCGTGCACGAGCTGCCGCGCGTGCCGGCCCCGGGACGGGGCACCGCGGCGGGCTGCCGCGATCGTCAGCGCCGCCAGCAGTGCGGTGACGGCCGCCGTCGCGCCGAACGCGGTCCACGTGGCGGCGTCGGGGTGCACGAGCGACTGGCCGCGCAGGGCCTGCCACGCCGTCGTGGCGAAGATCCCGGTGTACCCCAGGATGACGACGCCGGTCAGCTGCGCGCGCACCCGCTCGCTGCGCAACCACGTGACCCGCGTGGCGAGGGCGGTGAGCACCAGCACGGCGAGCACGAAGACCTGGATGGCGTGCAGGCCGATGAAGTGCGGGACGCGCAGGTCGCCGCCGGTGGCGCTCCAGTTCGTGATCGGCATGCCACCGCCGTCGGGCACCCCGACGCCGTGCGCCCCCGTCAGCGTCACCGGGCGCCCGTAGGCGTCCTCGACGGTGCGGGCGCCTTCGCTCGAGCCCGCGATGAAGAACGCGACGCCCATGCCGATGGCGGCCAGCCCGATCCCCGCGCGCAGGGCCCAGGTGAGCGCCCGCTCGCCGACCCGCTGGAACAGCAGCATGACGGCGATCACCACGCTCGCCCCGAACAGCCCGATCACCCCGGACGCGAAGACCTGCTGGCCTATCGCGTTGAACGGGTCGGTGTCGGCGTTGAAGTGGCTGTACGTGCCCCGGGCCGCCTGGACCGCGATGAACCCGACGTCGACGATGCCGGTGACTGCGAAGAGGGTGCCGAGGGTCCACATCGTGCGCCGCGCCCTGCGCAGCTTCGGCAGCATCCAGGCGAGCGTCGCGCCGTAGAGGACGAACGAGACGCCGAACTTGAACGGCTTCGCCCAGATCGACTCGTCGATGAGCTGGCGGTCGTCGACGACGAGGCCGACGCCCGCGACGACGACCAGGCACGCCATGGCGGCGACCATGATCATGAGTGGCCGATGCCAGTGCCGGACCTCTGAGACGGTGATGGACAAGGGATCCCCCCAGCTGGAGCGGGCCGTGTGCGACGCCACCAATGCTGGTTCGGCCCAGCGGGAAGATCACTGGAGCGCACCGGCCTCCCGCAGGTGGGGAGAACCCCACTCAGCGTGCGACGGCGCCCGGTTCCAGCGCGCCGGGGTGGTGCGCGAGCGCGGTGTGGTGGTCGCCGTGCGGGCCGACGTGCACGGTGGCGGCGACGAGCTTGGGCACGTCGTGCAGCAGCCGGTGCTGGACGGCGGTGGCGATGTCGTGCGCGGCCACGACGTCGAGTCCCGCGTCGACACCGATCCCGACCTCGGCACGCACCCGGTGTCCCGACCAGCGCAGCCGCAGCTCCTCGACGGCCACCACGCCGGGGACCGCGCGGACGGCGGCCTCGGCGGTGTCGACCAGATGGGGGTCGACCGCGTCCATGAGCCGGCGGAAGACGTCGACGGCCGCCCCGCGCAGCACCACCAGGATCGCGACGGTGATCAACAACCCGACGACCGGGTCGGCGAGCGGGAACCCGGCGAGCACGCCCAGCGCGGCCCCGACCACGGCGAGCGAGGTGAACCCGTCGGTGCGGGCGTGCACGCCGTCGGCCACCAGCGCCGCCGACCCGATGCGCCGTCCCACCCGGATGCGGTGCACCGCGACGAACTCGTTGCCGACGAACCCGATCAGGCCCGCGGCGAGCACGGCGCCGACGTTCTCCACCGGCCGCGGCTCCACGAGCCGTAGGATCGACTCGTAACCCGCGACGACGGCGGACAGGGCGATCATCGCGACGACGAACACCCCGGCGAGGTCCTCGGCACGCCCGTAGCCGTAGGTGTAGCGGCGGGTGGCCGCGCGGCGGCCGAGCACGAACGCGACCCACAGCGGCACCGCCGTCAACGCGTCCGAGAAGTTGTGGATCGTGTCGGCCAGCAGCGCCGTGGAGCCCGACACCAGCACGACCAGCAGCTGCGCCAGTGCCGTGGCCGCCAGCACGATCAGGCTCGTCCTCAGCGCGCGTACGCCGTCGGCGCTCGCCACGAGTGCTGCGTCGATCGAGTCGGCGTGCCCGTGTCCGTGTCCGTGTCCGTGCGATTCCACGACCCGAATCTCCAGGAGCCGGTGACGATTCGCAAGAAAACGGCGGAAATGCAAGAACCTTGCACTCAGGCCTTTTCCGCAGGTGCACTTCCGGTGTTTCCGAGATTGGTGATCAGCAGCGCGAGCTGCTCGGCGTAGCGCTCCACCAGATCGGGTGTGTCGGCCTCGACCCCGAACAGGCCGCGAGCCAGGTGCGGGTAGACGACGAGTGCGTTGGCCGCGCTCAGGGCGATGAGGTGCAGTGCGGCCGGGTCGAAGCGGTCGTCGACCTCGCCGGCCCGCTGGCGCTCCCGGATCGCCTCGACCTCGTGGCGCAGGCGGGCGTTGCGCTCCCGCGTCTCCTCGTCGTCCTCGCCGGTGTCGGCGAGACCCTCCCAGGCCAACAACCGCCCGCCCCGGTGCACGCTCGACCGCACGTACCGCTTGATCATCTCGGCAAGGGGGGTGTCGTCGGGGATCGCCTCGGCCTCGTAGGCCCGCCACCGCCGGCCCATCTCGCGGTACAGGCCTTCCTTGCCGTCGAAGTAGTACGCGATGAGCTGCTGGTTCACCCCGGCGCGTGCGGCGATCTCGGACACCCGGGCCCCGGCGAACCCCTTCGCCGCGAACTCCGCGGTGGCGGCCTCGAGGATGCGCGCCTTCGTGCGCTCGGGGTCGCGCTGCCGCTCGTGCGGCGCCGGAGCCCGTCGCCCCCTGCTCGTGGTCACCTAGGGCATTCTGCCGAAGAAAGTTCTCCGCGACGTGTCGAGTGGGGGCGGTCCCGTTCGTAGCCCAGGTGAGAGACCGGCACGGGCCGGTCGGCTCCGCAACTCGTGAAGGAGTGATCGTGATGCAGTACCTGCTCAACGTGCACATCGTCGAAGGCGAACCGGCGCCGTCCCCCGAAGGCGCCGTCGAGCGCGTCAACACCGAGATGCGCGACGCCGGGGTGTGGGTCTTCGGTGGTGGCCTGCTCCCGTCGGACAGCGCCACGGTCGTCCGCTCCGAGGGCGGCGCGATCACCACGACCGACGGGCCGTTCGTCGAGACGAAGGAACAGGTCGGCGGCTTCTGGATCATCCGCTGCGCCACCCGGGACGACGCGCTGGCCTGGGCGGAGAAGTGCACGCAGGCGTGCGGGGTGCCGATCGAGGTGCGGCCGTTCGACGACGAGTCCGGGGAGTGACCCACTTCCATGGACATGGCGAGCGTCTACCGGGCGGAGTACGGCCGGTGCGTGGCCACGCTGACCCGCCTCCTCGGTGACATCGGCCTCGCCGAGGAGGCGGTCCAGGACGCGTTCGCCGTGGCGGTGGAGCGGTGGGACCCCCCACCGCCCAACCCCGGCGCATGGATCGTCACGACCGCCCGCAACCGGGCCATCGACCGGCTCCGGCGGGAGTCGACCCGTGAGGCCCGCCACGCCCAGGCGCTGCTGCTGCACCAACCCGACGAGCCGGAGGAGGTGGGACCGGTGCGCGACGACCAGCTCCGCATGATCTTCACCTGCTGCCACCCCGCGCTCTCGCCCCTCGCGCAGACCGCGCTCACCCTGCGCCTGCTCGGCGGGCTCGAGGTGCCCGAGATCGCCCGGGCGTACCTCGTGCCGGAGGCGACCGTCGCCCAGCGGATCGTCCGCGCCAAGAAGAAGATCCGCGACGCCGCCATCCCCTACCGCGTGCCGGAGGAGAGCGAGCTGCCCGACCGGCTCCCCCCGGTGCTGACCGTGCTCTACCTGATCTTCAACGAGGGCTACGCGTCGACGTCCGGCGCGCTGGTGCGCACCGACCTGTGCCTGGAGGCCCTCCGACTCGCCAGATCGCTCGCCGCCCTGATGCCCGACGAGCCGGAGGTGCTCGGGCTGCTCGCGCTGATGCTGCTCACCGAGGCCCGCCGCCCCGCGCGGGTGGGCCCCTCCGGTGAGCTCGTGCCGCTCGCCGAGCAGGACCGGTCGCTGTGGAACCACGAGCTGATCGCCGAGGGCCACGACCTCGTGCGCCGGTGCCTGCGCCGGGACCGGCCCGGCCCCTACCAGCTGCAGGCCGCCATCAACGCGGTGCACACCGACGGGCCGGCCACCGACTGGGCCCAGGTGCTCGCGCTGTACGACCAGCTCCTGCACCACACGCCGACCCCCGTCGTGGCGCTCAACCGCGCGGTGGCGGTCGCCGAGGTGCACGGCCCCGCGGCGGCGCTGGCCGTCGTCGAGGACCTGGACCTGCCGGGCTACCACCTGCTCCCCGCCACCCGGGCCGACCTGCTGGCTCGCATCGGGCGGAACGCCGAGGCGCGCGCCGCGTACGACGAGGCCATCGCGCTCGCCACCAACGACACGGAGCGGGCGTTCCTGCAGGAGCGCCGCTCCCGACTCGACTCGTGACCAGGGTTCAGGGGCGGGACGAGACGGCGAGCGCGGCACCGACCTGGTCGGCCAGCGCGGAGGCGACACGGAACTGCTCCCGGGACGGCCGGACCAGGCGGGTCGCCGCGACGAGCAGGAAGCGGCCCCGCGCCACACCACCGCTGCGGACCGCGAGCGCGATCTCCGTGCCGGTGGGCAGGCCCTGCCGGTCCACGTCGAACGGCCGACCGTCGTAGCTGACGACGCCGTCGCCGTCGAGGGTGGCGAGCACCGGTCCGTCGCCGGGATCGAACGCGCAGGAGTCGAGCTGCAGGACGTCGGCGATCTGCTCGCCCACGTGCCGGATGAGCGACTCCGTCGACGTACGCCCGGCCCCGACGGTCGCGGCGGTGCTCACGACGCCGTCCAGGTAACCCTGCTCCCGGCTGGCCCTGGCCTGCCGGCGGCGCCGCCAGATCGCGATCTCGGCGACGAGGTCCACCCGGCCATCGAACCCCGGCGGGCCGGCCCGCGGGGGCTCCGGGCGTCAGGAACGCGTCAGGATCTCGCCTCCCCATATTTTCCTTGACAAGTATATACGTGAAGAGGCATGCTCAGGCCATGAGGGAGGCGGCCTGGTCGGCACTCGTCGACCCGCACCGCCGGGCGATCCTCGAGATGCTCAGGGAACGCCCGCGTGCGGTGGGCGACCTGGCCGACGGGCTCGGGTTCAGCCAGCCGATGACGTCGAAGCACCTCCGCGTGCTGCGCGACTCCGGCCTCGTGTCGGTCCGAGCGGAGGCGCAGCGGCGCATCTACGCGATCGACCCCGACGGACTGGCCGAGCTGGACGCGTGGCTCGCGCCGTACCGACGGCTGTGGAACGACCGGCTCGACGCTCTGGGGCGCCACCTCGACACCGACAGCGACAGCGACACCGACACCGACACCGACACCAAGGAGAAGTGATGGATCGGGGCACCTTCGTCGATCTCGACGGCCGGCCGGCGGTGCGGTTCGAACGCACCTACTCGCATCCGCCCGAGCGCGTCTGGTCGGCGATCACGGAACCGGCCGAGCTCGCACACTGGTTTCCGGCGACGGTGTCGCTGGAGCACCGGGTCGGAGGAACGATCGAGTTCACCGGTGACCCCAACATCGACCCGGGGTCGGGCACGGTACTGGAGTTCGACCCGCCCCGCCGGCTCGCCTACACGTGGGGCCGCGACGAGCTGCACTTCCGGCTGGAGCCCACCGACGACGGCGGGTGCACTGTGACGTTCTTCGACGTGCTGGAGGCGCGCGACGCGGCGGCGCGCAACGCCGCCGGTTGGACGGTCTGCCTCGTCGAGCTCGGCAAGCACGTCTCCGGCGCGGTCGCCGACGGACCGCACAGCGCCACGGCCGAGCCGTGGCAGCCGCAGTACGACGACTACGTGGCCGCCGGCATGCCGGCCGGCGCTCCGATCCCGGGTCGCTGATGTCCCACGACCAGGACGCCACGTTCCGCGCGACGACGAGAGCCGGCACGTAGGCTTTCCGCGTGTCCTCGTGTTGCCCACCGGGCCGCTCCGGTGCCGAGCCGCTCGACCGGGGCCCGGTCGCCGTCGGCGCCACCCGGCTCGACGGCATGGTCGAGCTGCCGGGCGGCACGTTCCGCATGGGCACCGACGACCCGGACGGCTTCCCCCAGGACCACGAGGGGCCGGTCCGGGAGGTCTCGGTGGGGCCCTTCGCGATCGCAGCGCACTGCGTCACGAACGAACGGTTCGCCGAGTTCGTCGACGCCACCGGCTACGAGACCGACGCCGAGCGGTTCGGCTGGTCGTACGTGTTCGCGAAGTTCCTGCCCAAGGAGCTGCGGCGGGCCTCCCCGCGCCTGGACGGGACGCCGTGGTGGTGCGGGGTGGCGGGGGCGCAGTGGCGGCGTCCCGAAGGGCCGGGGAGCGACCTCGACGGCCGTGGGAACCACCCGGTCGTGCACGTGTCCTGGCACGACGCGGCGGCGTTCTGCACGTGGGCGGGTGCGCGGCTCCCGACGGAGGCGGAGTGGGAGTACGCGGCGCGGGGTGGGCTGGACCAGGCCCGCTACCCGTGGGGCGACGAGCTCACGCCGGGCGGCGAGCACCGGTGCAACATCTGGCAGGGGCGGTTCCCGGTGCAGAACAGCGAGGAGGACGGCTTCTCGGGCACCGCGCCGGTGGACGCGTTCGCGCCGAACGGCTTCGGCCTGTACAACGTGGCGGGCAACGTGTGGGAGTGGTGTGCCGACTGGTTCGACGGGGCCGAGCAGGCCCGCGCGATGCGCGGGGGTTCCTACCTGTGCCACGAGTCGTACTGCAACCGCTACCGGGTGGCCGCCCGCACCGCCAACACCCCGGACAGCTCGGTCGGCAACCTCGGGTTCCGCGTCGTGACCTCCTGAGCTCGCCGCTCGGGGGTCAGAGCCAGACGACGACCTGGCGCAGCAGGATCGCGGCGACGAAGACCACGATGAACGCCAGGTCGATCCCCACGGAGCCGAACCGGACCGGTGGGAGGACCCGGCGGACCGGGGCGAGCACCGGCTCGGTGACGGCGTGCGTGACGCGGCGGGCGCTGCGGCGCCACTCGGGTTCTGGCCCCGACGACAGCACCGCGATCCAGTCGACTGCCATCCGCGCCAGCAGCACGAGCTGGAAGAGCAGCAGCACCGTGCCGAGCAGCGCACCGATCGCGGACATCCCGGTCTCCTCCCGTTGTCTGCCCGGACAACGCGGGAGGGGCCGGCAAAGTGTCCGGATCGTCCCGGCTCACCGGAACTCGGTGCGCTGCGCCGGCGCCCACTCCTCGGTCCCCGGCTCGGCCACGCTGCTCCGCAGCGCCCTCCACCTGGCGTTCGATCGCAATCCGGCACCGGGACGTGCCGTTCGAGACCCGGGCGCCGGTCAGCCGCCGTGCGGGAACCGTCCCGGCGGGCGCTCCAGGTCGAGGGTCAGTGCAGCACGCCGTAGCGGACCAGCAGCGTGTCGCTCTCCGCCACCACCGAGAGCAGCTCCAGCCGCGCCGGGTCGATGTCGACGCCGGTGGCGATCCGGCCGGCGCCGCCGGAGACGAGCACGGGCGAGACGGTGAGCCGCAGCTCGTCGACGACCCCCGCCGCGAGCAGCGAGCCGAAGAGCTGCGCCCCGCCCTCGGAGTCGACGTGCTCGAGACCGTCCGCGGCGAGCCGGGCCACGGCCAGGCGCAGGTCGACCTCCCGCTCCCCGGCGATCACGACGGTGGCACCTGCGGCGGCCCAGGCATCGCGCTTGCGGTCCGGCACCATCGCGGTGGTGATCACGTAGGTGGGCACCAGCGCCTCGGTGACGACCGGCGCGTCCTCCGGCAGCCCGCCGGTCGTGACCACGGCCGTCGGGGGGACCGGGGCGAGGCCGTGGCGCTCGCGGCGGGCGGCGGTCTCCGGGTCCGGGTGCACGCCGCGGAACTCCTCGACCATCGCGGTCGTGGCGCCCACCAGCAGCACGTCGGCGAGGTCGCTGCCCAGCCGCAGAACCCGCCGGTCGGGCTCGTTGGACAGCTCCCGCGCCCGGCCGTGCAGCGCGACCGCGCCGTCGGCGCTCGCCACGAAGTTCACGCAGAGCCATCGCCGCCCGGGATACGCGTAGAGCCGTTCGAGCTGCTCGTCGTCGAGCACGCCCACGTCCTGGGGTGGCCAGATCTGGCGCATCAGGCGATCCACTCCGAGGCCCGCGCCGGCGGCCTGCCGTCGAAGACGCTGGCGACGATCTCCAGGGCGTGCCGGGTCGGCTCCACCTCGTGGGCGCGGAACACGCGGGCGCCCGCCTGCGCGGCGATGGTGGTGGCCGCGAGCGTGCCGGCGAGGCGCTCGCCGAGCCCGACCCCGAGCGTCTCGCCGACGAACGTCTTGTTGGACAGCGCCATCAGCACCGGCCACCCGGTGGCCACGAACCGCGGCACCGCGCGCAGCAGCTGCAGGTGGTCGGCCGTGTTCTTGCCGAAGCCGGTGGCGTCGATCAGGATGCCCTCCCGCGGCACGCCCCTGGCCTCGGCCAGCTCGGCGAGCCCCACGGTGTGGTCCAGTACCGCCGCGACGACGTCGTCGTAGTCGGGGCGGACCGGCGCGGAGCGCGGCTCCCGCCCGCCGGTGTGCGTGCACACGTACCCGGCGCCGTACTCCGCAGCGACGTCGATCAGCTTCGGGTCGAAGCCCGCCCAGGCGTCGTTGAGCAGGTCGGCGCCCGCCCGGCACGCAGCGGCGCCGACCTCGTGCCGCCAGGTGTCGATGCTGATGATGATGTCCGGGTGCCGCTCCCGGATGTACTCGACGGTGGGCACGACCCGGCGGATCTCCTCGTCGGCGTCCACGTCGTCGCCGGGGCTCGCGGCCACGCCACCGATGTCGATCATGTCGGCGCCCTCGGCGACGGCCCGCTCGATCGCGGCCTTCGCGGGCTCGTCGGTGAACGTGGCGCCGCGGTCGTAGAACGAGTCCGGGGTGCGGTTGACGATCGCCATGACCAGCGCGCGGTCGCGCACCGGACGGCGCCCGCGTATCACCAGATCGCCCGCCGCCTCAGCCATGCGCACCGCTCCCGCTCTCCGCGCCGTCCCCGACGCACCTGGCCGGGACTCTACGTCTCGACCGTGCCGGCCAGCACGACCGGCAGGATCGTCGAACGGATCTGGGAAGCCCTGAACAATCCCACGTGCGAATTCATGCATGCGAGAAGAGCTCCCCTGATCGGGTGTTTTCATGCTGTGCCGGACGCCGTAGCGTTCGCGGGCGTCCAGTTCGCACGAGCTCGGGAGGTTCGGTGTCACTGACGGTTCCGGCGGCCCTGTTGGAGAAGGCCCAGGAAGGGACAGTCGAAGACGAAGAATTCGTCGCCTGCATCCGCGATTCGCTTCCGTACGCGTGGTCGATGGTGGAGCGGCTGGCGAAGGAACTGGAGGCGAGCGGAGCGCCGTCCGCGCAGAACCTGGAGGTCCCGCCGGACGAGCGTTCGTGGGGCGAGGTATTCCGGCTGGTCGGGAGCGACTCGATGCGTGGCGCCGTGCAGCGGCACTTCGGGGTGCGGCTGGCATTCCAGAACTGCTGCCGCGTCGGATTGTTCCGCCCGGACGCCACCGCGGAGTACGAGGAATTCGTCTCACCCCGCGCGCAGCTGCTCAACCAGAAACCGGAGCTGCTCAACTGCTGAGGTGACGCGCTCTGCGTGTGGTCTTCGCAGGGCCCACGGGCTCTGCGAAGGCCGCACCCGGCGCGCGTAACCTTTTGCCCATGACCATCAGCCAGTCCGGCAAGCCCCGAATCGCTGTCACCCTCGGCGACCCCGCCGGGATCGGCCCGGAGCTGGTCGCCCGGCTGTTGGCCGACGAGGGCACCGCGGAGGCGGCCGACATCGTGCTGATCTCCGACGAGCGTGAGCTCGCCGACGCGCAGTCCGACGCCGGCGTGACGTTCGCCCTCGGCGGGCCGGGCGGGCCCCGGCTGCACGACAACGGGGCGGCGCGGCCCGGCACGTTCGAACGCAAGGCCGCCACCGAGGCGGGCGGGCGCTGGGCGATGAGCAACCTGCGCGTCGCGCTGGAGATGGCCGACGCGGGCGAGGTCGACGCGATCCTGTTCGCGCCGCTGAACAAGTCCTCGCTGCACATGGCCGGCATGCGGGAGAAGGACGAGCTGCGCTGGTTCGAGACGATCCTCGGCGCCGAGTCGTTCACCTGCGAGCTGAACGTGCTGCCGACCATCTGGACCGCGCGGGTCACGTCGCACGTGTCGATCGCCGAGGTCGCGGAGGGCATCACCCGCGAGAACGTGCTCGGCGCAGGGCGGCTGCTGCACACGGTGCTGCGCGACTCCGGCATCGCGGCGCCCCGCATCGGAGTCTGCGCGCTCAACCCGCACGCGGGCGAGAGCGGCCGCTTCGGCCGCCACGAGATCGACGTCATCGCGCCGGCCGTGGCCGAGCTGGGGGCCGAGGGCGTGGACGCGGCCGGCCCGTTCCCGTCCGACACGATCTTCCTGCGCCGGGAGGAGTTCGACGGGATCCTGACCATGTACCACGACCAGGGGCAGATCGCGATGAAGCTGATCGGCTTCGACGGCGGGGTGACGATGGCGGGCGGGCTACGGGTGCCCATCTGCACGCCGGCCCACGGCACGGCGTTCGACCTGGTGGGGCGCCGGGCGGCCAACACCGGTTCGATCCGCAACGCGTTCGACCTCGCCACCCGGATCGGCGCGCGCCGCCGCTCCGACAGCACGCTCGGCCGTTCGGTCTAATCCACTCAGCGCCGATCGACCCAGCGCAGCGTACTCGTCACGGATCGGAACTCGTCTCACAGGCAAGTGCACGTGCGAGTAATATGCGCGTCACTGTGAGTCAGGAGCTGAGCATGGCGGAGCGCGGTGCGGATCGCGTTGCCGTGCGCGTGCTGGAGGGGCTCGGCAAGCGGCTGTGGGGCTTCCCGCCCCGGCTGATGGCCCCGATCGTGTCCCAGCTGGGGGCCGTGCAGGCGCTCGGCTGGTTCGTGCGCAACATGCCGCGCTACGAACGCACCCTCCGGAGCCTCGGCCCGCTGCGCACCCATCTGGTCTGCACGCTCATCTCGCTCTACAACGGATGCCGCTACTGCTCGTTCGGGCACCTGTACGCGGTGGAGCTGATCTACCTCGACCAACGCGGCCGGCTCTTCCCCGTCGACGCGCGGTCGGTGGAGGACTGGATCGGGCTGAGCCCGCCCGAGCTGCGCCGCCGGATGGTCGATGTGCTGCAGCAGGCCGATCTCCACGGTGAGGTGCTGTGGGTCGACTCCGCGCTGGCGCTGGCCAGCGGGTCCCAGCGGCCCGTCGACGCGCAGGAGGCCCGCATCGCCCACCTCGCCTCGATGTTCCGCGTCCTCAACGACGTCGGCATCGCGCGCCGCGTCGAGCCCGACGAGGCGCACGACCCGCTGAACAAGAACGCCCGGCTCAAGGAGCGCCACCGCGAGCTGCGGGCCTCACCGGCGTAGATCCCTCCCGGTAGCGTCGGCACGTGCCCACCACCCTCACCGTGCACGCGGACGTCCGGGCGCGGTTCCCGCAGCTGCGCGTCGAACTGGTCGTCGCCACCGGGCTGGACAACACCGGTCACTGGCCCGACGCGGAGTCCGCGCTGGCCGCGGCCGAGGCGGACGCCGCCACCGGGGCGCTCACCTGGTCGGAGGACGACCCCGCGATCGCCTCGTGGCACGCGGCCTACCGCGCGTTCGGCACCAACCCGCGCCGCACGCGGCCCAGCGTGGACGCGCTACTGCGGCGCCTGGTGCGGCAGGGCAGGCTTCCCCGGGTCAACGGCGCGGTGGACGCCTACAACGCGACCTCCGTGCGCTTCGCCGTGCCGGCCGGCGCGTTCGACCTCGACCGGCTGGGCGCGAACGTCCAGATCCGGCCCGCCACCGCCGACGACCGCTTCACGCCCCTCGGAGAGCCCGACGAGGTGGAGACGCCTGGTGCCGGGGAGGTCGTGTACGCGCAGGGCACCGAGGTGCTCACCCGGCACTGGAACCACCGCGACGCCCACCTCACGCGGGTCCAGGAGGCCACGACGTCCGCGGTCTTCATGCTGGAACGCGTGAGCGCCGACGTTCCGGCCGAGCGGCTCGCCGGCGCCGCGGCGCACCTGGCGACGCTGCTCACCCCGCACGCCGCGGCCGTGACCTCGACGACGCTCACGGCGGAGGCGACCGGGGTGCGCCTCGACACGGCCGCAGGGCACGCCCTGCCGTAGCCCGGAGGCGGATGCGGCACCCTGTCTCCCGTGCCACGCCGCTCCGCCTCGACGCCCAGCCTGTCCCGCTACTGGAACGGCTACGTCGACCACTGCGCGGGTTCGGTGGCCCGCTTCCGCCGGATCACCTACGCGCTCCCGGCCGGGCCGGCACGCACCTGGCTCGGCGAGATCGCACAGCGGCTCGACGTCGAGCTCGATGCCGTGCGCAGGCTGGCGATCGTCGGGGACTCGATCGAGCCCAGGTGGTTCCGGGTGCGCGAGGCGCCGGCCAAGCGCATCGCCCAGCGCCTCGAGGCCGCGCGCACCGCGTTCGCCGACGCGGTGTCGCAGGCCGCGGAGGTGGCCGAGCAGGTCGCCCTCGACCCGGCCCACAGCGACGTGCGCGCGAACCTGGAGGTGCTGAGCCGGCAGGCGTCGCAGCTGGCCCTGACGCCCGCCCCGCCGGAGCCGGAACCGGAGCAGCCACGGCGCCGCCGGCGCCGCCGCGAGCGCGCCTGAGCCTGAGGTCAGCCCGTCCGGCGCAGGGGTTCCTGGACGCCGGCTGCCGGGATCGGGATGACGCCGCGGCCGGAGTTGCCGGGGTACCGGGAGCGGGGTGCCCGACCGTGTGGCTGCTCCACCGGCTCCACCGGGTCCGGTGGCGGGATCGGCACCACCTGCGGCTCGTCGTCGAGGGCGATGGCCTCGTCGTGGTGGCGCAGGCGCATCGGCGGCCCCGAGACCAGCCGGTACTCGGCCTCCTCCGGGCGGATCTCCACCCGCAGCTGCCTGCCCTGCCACCTCAACCCGAACGAGATCCGCGACAGCGCCGGGGGCAGCCGCGGCGCGAACCCGATCCCCGACTCGTCCATCCGCATGCCGCCGAACCCGGCCACCACGGCGGTCCAGGTGCCGGCCATCGACGCGATGTGCACGCCGTGGTCGGAGTTGCCCGCCAGGTCCTCGATGTCCACCAGCGCGGCCTCGGCGAGGTAGTCGTAGGCGAGCTCGAGGTGCCCGGTCCAGGCCGCCACCACCGCCTGCGTGCACGCCGACAGCGACGAGTCGCGCACCGTCAACGCCTCGTAGTAGGCGAAGTTGCGCCGCATCTGCTCCGGCGTGAAGGCGTCCGGCCGCA
>NZ_BAABJO010000035.1:0-97018 GCF_039543345.1 Pseudonocardia adelaidensis
GCGCCGGCCTGACCCTCTACGCCGTCCTCCGCGAACTCCAGACCCTCCTCAGCATCTGGACCGGCGCATGCCACACCTGCAAACGCCCCTACCCCGCACCGACCTAACAAAGCCCTACTAGGAGCGCCCTGAACAACTCGGGCCTACTGCGCGACGCCCAGGCAGCGCCCTCGCCGCGTTGGACGTCCGCACCGATACAACAGCGGTATCGGCGCGAACGTCCGCCTTGCGATGACACCGCCTGGACGCCGCTCGCTACGGCCGGAGTTGTTCAGGACCCTCCTTAGCCGCGCAGCCGGTCACCCCCGGTCCCGGCCCCGCACCGGCTGGCCCGCGCTCTCCCGGCTGCCAGCGCGCGTGCGCATGGGGTCGGGTGCGCCCGCCTCCGGGAACCTGTGCAGGAACTCCTGCTCCAGCGCGAGCATCCGCTCCGTGTGCGCGCGCAGGGCGGACTCGCTCCCGCCGAGGACGGTGTCGTGGCGGGTCTCGTGCAGGTGGGCCAGCTCGCGGCGGAGGGCGTCGTCGGCGAGCCGGTCCGGGGAGATGCCGTGCGATCGATCCGTCATGGGGCAGGGGTGCCCACCCGGCGCGCTCCCATGCGGCAGTATCGAACGGGTGATCGTGCGACTGTCGAACGCGGGCGCCGTCGTGCAGGACCCCGACGACCTCGCCGACCTGCGCCTGAACACCGACCTCGACCCCGACGACCT
Organism: Pseudonocardia adelaidensis; assembly: GCF_039543345.1. Lineage (NCBI taxonomy): Bacteria > Bacillati > Actinomycetota > Actinomycetes > Pseudonocardiales > Pseudonocardiaceae > Pseudonocardia > Pseudonocardia adelaidensis. Next base: position 711 of record NZ_BAABJO010000035.1, read on the forward strand.
CCGGAAGGTCCTCGCCACGACGGGCACCGGGGAGCTCTCGGACGACCACACCGCGCTGCTGGACGTGGCCGTGCTGCGGTCGCTCGCCGTGCTGCGACCGACCGCTCCTGGCTGGTCGACCCGGTGGAAGGCCATGATCGAGGACGCCCGTGGCCAGGGCCTGCTCTCGGCCGACGGGCGGTCGGTGCGGGTTCCCGTCAGCCGAGCGCCGCGATGATCCGCTCCGGGGTGAGGGGAAGGTCACGCACCGGAACGCCGAGCGCGTCCCGCACGGCGTTCGCGAGCGCGGCCGCGGTGGGTCCCTGCGCCGCCTCGCCCGCACCGAGGCTCGGCTCGCCGGGCCGGTCCGTGACCTCCACCGTGACCGGCGGCACCTGGCTGAACCGCAGGATCGGATAGCTCGACCAGTCCGTGCTGCTGGGGCCGTCCCGGTCGAAGCGGACCTGCTCCAGGAGCGTCCAGCTCGTGGCCTGCACGGCGCCGCCCTCCATCTGGTTCACCAGCCCGTCGTGGCTGATCACGCGGCCCGCGTCGACGGCGACGACGAGCCGGCGCACGCGCACCTCGTGCGCCGCCTCGATCTCGGCGACCACCGCGCAGTACGCACCGATGCCCTTGTAGCGCGCCACCGCGATGCCGTGCCCGCCGTGCGGCCCGGCGTCCCGCTCGGCCCAGCCGGCGACCGCCGCGGCCCGCTCGAGCACCGCGCGCGCCCGTGGATCGGCCAGGTGCGCCCGCCGGTACGCGAGCGGATCGGCACCGGCCCCGGCCGCGAGCTCGTCCATGAACGACTCGATCGCGAACACGTTGAGGAACGCGCCCAGCGACCGCAGCGCCGACGCGCGCGGTGCGGCCGCCCGGCTGAGGTGGCCGACCACCCGCCGGGCCGGGAACGCGTAGATCGGGTCGGCGTTGCGCAGCGCCCCGCCGGCCGGCAGCGGGGGATCGGCCGCCGGCGCCGTCGCGCGGCCCGCGACGTCGGCCGCGGCCCGCAGGTCGGGGGTTCGGCCGGAGCCGGGCCGGGAGGTGTGCCCCTGGCTCCAGGTCTCGTGCCGCCACGTCCGCACGCACCCGTCGGCGTCGACGCCCGCGGCCAGGTCGGCCACCATCGCGGGCCCGAACGGTGCCGCGCCGAGCTCGTCGGCCCGGCTCCACACCACCTGCACGGGCCGGCCCGGGACGGCCCGCGCGAGCAGCACCGCGTCGAAGGCGGCGTCGTCGGCGCCGTTGTGGCCGTAGCAGCCCGCCCCCTCGACGTGCCGCACGACGACGTCGTCGGGGGACAGGTCCAGCGCACCGGCGATCGCCCGCCGCAGCGGGTGCACGCCCTGGGTGTGGCTCCACACCCGCACCCTGCCGTCGGTCCAGAGCGCGACGCCGCAGCTCGGCGCGACGGAGGCGTGTGCGAGGAACGGCCTGCTGTAGGACGCCCTGACGTCGGTGACCACCCCGCTGGTGGCCGGGCCGGGCTCGTCGATCACCACGGTGTGCTCGGTGGCCGTGTCCCGCAGCCACCGCCGCACGTCGCCGACATCGGGCGCAGGCGCGACGTCCCAGCGCGCCGTCGACGCGAGCGCGGCGGCCGCGCGGACGGCGACCTCCTCGCGCTCGGCGACGACGCCGAGGAAGCCGCCGTCGCGCACGACCGCCGTCACGCCCACCGCCGCGCCCGGATCGACCCCGGTCAGCACGGCCCCCGTCGCGGGCGGACGCACCACCCGCCCGTACAGCTGGCCGGGGAGCCGCAGGTCGTGCACGTAGCGCGGCCTGCCGAGGACCTTGCCCGGGAGGTCGAGCCGGGGCAGGTCGGGGCCGCTCGGGCCCGGCGGCTTCGGCCGGACGTGCCCGTCGGCCGCCCGGTCGAGCAGCCGGGTGGCGTCGAGCTGCCAGTAGCCGATGCCGCTGCCGTCGGGCGCCCGGACGTGCCCGTCCCGCACCACGAGCCGGGCGACGGGGACGTGCAGCCTCGCCGCCGCGGCGGCGACCAGCGCGGCGCGGGCCTCGGCGCACGCCTGCCGCAGCGCGGCGCCCGCGTCGGACAGCGACATGCTCCCGGCCGTGACGCCCCCGTCCGGGCCGCGATCCGTGCGCGCGGCCGGCACCCGCACCCGGGCCGGGTCGACGTCCAGCTCGTGGGCGGCGATCGCGGCGAACGCCGTGAGGACGCCCTGGCCCAGCTCGACCTTCCCGGTCGTCACCACGACCACGCCGGGCTCGGAGAGGTCGAGCCACGCCCCGAGCCGGGGCTTCGCGGCGAGCGCACGCGGGACCCTCACCGGGCCTCCGTCCGCTCGGCGGCGCGCAGCACGGCCCGCACCATCCGGTTGTGCGCCCCGCACCGGCACAGGTTGCGGTCGAGGTGGGCGCGCACGGCCGTCTCCGTGGGCCGCGGCACCGCGGCGAGCAGTGCCGCGGCGTTCACGAGGATCCCCGAGACGCAGTACCCGCACTGCGCGGCCTGCCCCGCGAGGAACTCGTCCTGCAGGGGATGGGGCCTGCCACCGCCGAGACCCTCGACCGTGACGACGTCCCTGCCCGCCACCGACTCGACCGGTGTGTCGCAGGACGGGACCGGCTGCCCGTCGACCAGCACCATGCACGCGCCGCAGTCACCGCTGCCGCAGCCGAACCGGGTGCCGAGCAGGCCGAGGTCGCCGCGCAGGACGTACAGCAGGGGCGTGCCCGGCTCGGCCGGGGTGGTGACCGGGCGACCGTTCGCGCGGAAACCGACGGGGAGGAACCGGTCGTCGACGACGCCGTCCGCGAGCACGGTGTCGACGTCGAGCGGCGGGCCCGCTCCGTGCCGGTTGCGCAGCTCGACGAGCGTGGCGAGCGCCGCCCGGTCGACCCGCCCGTCGGGGACGAGCCCCTCGGCCGGGTCGGTGAGGGTGGCGACGTAGCGGGCCGCCGAGCGCGCGTCGAGCGCCAGCCTGCGGCTCGCGGCGGCCCGTGCGACGTCGCGCAGCTCGCCGGCGACCAGCCGCGCCGCGGTACCGATGAGCACGCCGGCGAGCGCGGCGAACGCGCTGCCGTCGGCATCGACCGCGGGCCCGTGGGCGGCGAGGACCGTGCCGAGGTAGGGGCCGATGGCGGTGGCCCTGGCCAGCCGGCGGGCCCCCGCGGCCTCCGCGCGCAGGTCGCTGCCCGCGTTCAGCACGGTGACCGCGCACCGGCCTGCGAGCAGCGCGTCCGCGCGGCGCGGCGTGGCGCCGAGCGCCTCCACCGGGCAGTCGCCGACCGCGCGCAGGCCCTGGCGGGCCAGCAGCTCGACGGCGACGAACGCGAATCCGGACCCCGGGACGTCGACGGCGAGGGTGCTGCCGCGCAATCCGGGCACCGACCGGCCCGGGGCGGCGAAGAGCGACAGCCCGAGTCCGCGGTCGACGGCGGCGAGGACGCGGACGTCGCCGGTGCGCCCCAGCGGGTTGTCGGCGACGAACCGGTAGGCGAGCACGTTGTCCGGGCTCGTCAGCGCTGCGTCGAGGTCGCCGGCCAGCAGCTCGGCGAACTGGGCGGGCGACGAGGTGGCCGGCACCTCCTCCACGGCCAGCCCGGCCGCGTGCAGCGCGCCGGTGACCCGCGCGACCTCCAGCAGCACGGATGGGCTGAACGTGCCCAGTCGGAGCAGGGTGGTCATACTTCCGCACCTTAGCCGGACCCGATCGAGCCGCAACCGATTGCTGTCCAACCGCCTGCAGGCTCTTGACACGATCGGATGCCACCACCACGATTCGGGATCGCAATCGGTTGCAGTGCTGGAATCGTTGCAGGGCCGGACCCCAGGAGGCGTCGTGCTCACCCGACCCCGCTCCCGGCTGCGCGCGGCCGGGGTCGCCGCCGTCCTCGCCGCGGCCGTCAGCATCGCCCTCGCCGCCTGCGGCACCCCGCCGTCCGAGGGGAACGCCGACGGGCCGGTCACCATCGGGGTCTCGCTGCCGCTCACCGGCGACTTCTCCCAGCCCGGCACCCAGGCCGAGCGCGGTTACCGGGTGTGGCAGGACATCGTCAACGCCCAGGGCGGCCTGCTCGGCCGTCCCGTGGAGCTCAGCATCACCGACGACGCCAGCAGTCAGGACACCACCGTCGCGAACTACACGCGACTCATCACCCAGGAGCGGGTGGACCTGCTGCTCGGCACGTTCTCCTCGCTGCTGAACTTCGCGGCGTCGGCGGTGGCCGAGCGCAACGGGATGCTCTTCGTGGAGCCGGCGGGCGGGGCGCCCACCATGTTCGAGCGCGGTTTCAGGTACCTGTTCTTCGCCCAGCCGGCCACCGCGCCGCGCCAGGCCGAGATCTTCGTGGAGTGGATCGCCTCGCTGCCCCCGGACCAGCGGCCGAAGACCGCCGCCTACCCCGTGCAGGACGACCCGTTCACCACGCCGGTGATCGACACCATGCAGCAGGGCCTCGAGGCGCTGGGCGTGCAGACGGTCTACAGCTCGGTCTACCCGGCCGACACCACCAACTTCCAGCCGGTCGCGAGCGCCATCGCCGCGGCGCGGCCGGACCTCGTGGCCCAGGGCGCGGTGTTCGAGGACGGCGTCGGGCTGGTCCGGTCGCTGCAGCAGTTGGGCTACTCGCCGCCGATCCTCTTCCAGACCTCGGCGCCGAGCAACGCGGGTCAGTACAGCGACGGCGTCGGCGTCGCCAACACCGAGGGCGTCTTCTACACGGTGAGCTGGAACGAGCGCGCGAGCACGCCCCGCAACGCCGACTTCGTGAAGCGCTACGCCGAGATGTACGACGGCGAGACGCCCGCCGAGGACGCCGCCGACGCCTTCGCCGCCGGGCAGGTGCTGCAGGCCGCCGTCACCGCCGTCGGGCGGATCGACCAGACCGTCCTCGCCGACTGGCTGCGCGCCAACCAGGTGGAGACGATCCTCGGCACGCTGAGCTGGGACGACACCGGCGCACCGGAGTCGAAGTTCCTGCTGGCCCAGTGGCAGTCCGGGCAGGTGGAGATCGTCGCGCCCGCCGACCGGGCCACGACCGACCGGATCGTGCATCCCAAGCCGGCGTGGGCTCAGGGTCAGTAGTGCAGCTCGTCCAGGCGATCGTCCTCGGGGTCCTCATCGGCGGGGTCTACGCCCTCATGGCGTCCGGGCTCGCGCTCGTCTTCGGCGTGCTGCACGTGATCAACGTGGCGCACGGCGCGTTCCTGATCCTCGTCGCGATGCTCACGTGGTGGCTGTGGTCGACCACCGGCATCGACCCGATCCTCACGTCGCTGGTCATGACCCCGCTGATGTTCGGGGCCGGGTGGCTGCTGCACCGCACCGTCGTCTCGCGTATCCGGGGCTCGTCGGCGTCGATGTCGGTGCTGCTCACGTTCGGCATCGCGCTCGCCATCGAGGGCGTCCTCAACGTCACGGCGGGCAACAAGTTCCGCTCGGCGACTCCCGCCTACTTCCAGGAGTCGTTCTTCGTCGGCGGGATCGCGCTCCCGAAGCCGCACGTCTACGGCTTCCTGACGGCGCTCGTCGTGCTGGGCCTGCTCTACGTCGTGCTCACGCGCACCTGGACCGGGCGCGCGATCCGGGCCACGGCGCAGAACCCCACCGGCGCCGCGCTCGTCGGGGTCGGCGCGGCCGGCACCGCGGCGCTCGCGTTCGCGATCGGGGCCGCGACCACCGGCGTCGGCGGGTCCATCCTGTCGGTGCTCTACCCGTTCTTCCCGGCGTCGCACTACGACTGGATCTCCCGGCTGCTCGGGATCATCGTGCTCGGCGGGCTGGGCAGCCTCCCCGGCGCCCTGGTCGGCGCGCTCGTCCTCGGGCTCGCGGAGACGCTGACCGCCACCTATGTGTCGTTGCAGTGGTCCACGCTGGTGTTCTACGTCGTGATCATGGCCGTGCTGCTGGTCCGGCCGCAGGGCCTGTTCGGGTCCCGGCTGCGTGAGGACGTGGCGACGTGAGGAGACTCGCGGATCCACGCGTGTTGCTGGTCCTCGCGCTCGTGGCGTACCCGCTGATCCGGCCCTACGACGCCTATCCGCAGGTCGTGCTGCTGATGGCGTTCCTGCTCGCCACCCAGGCCGTCGGCTGGAACATCATCTCCGGCTACGCGGGCTACGTCTCGCTCGGACACAGCGTGTTCCTGGGGCTCGGCTCGTACACGGCCGGGATCGTCGGCGCGCGGACCGGGCTGAACCCGTTCCTGCTGGCGCCGCTGGGCGGGCTCGTGGCGGTCGGGGCGGCGGTGCTGGCCGGGTCGGTGGTGCTGCGCACGCGCGGGCACCCCTTCGTGATCATCACGATCGCGCTGCTGCTCTCCACCCAGGTGATCGCCACCAACTGGGACGCGCTGACGAACGGCTCCGACGGCATCACGCTCGCGCTGCCCACCTGGTCGCGCGACATACTGAACCTCCCCTTCTACTTCGCTTTCCTCCTGCTGATGCTCGCGAGCATCGGGTTCAGCGCCTGGATCCGGCGCACGAAGTTCGGCACCGGCCTCGTCGCGATCCGGGAGGACGAGGGCAAGGCCGCGGCGATCGGCGTCGACACCACCCGCTACAAGATCGCGGCCTACGGCGCGAGCGTGTTCGTCAGCGGGATGGCGGGCGCGGTCTACGCCTACTTCCTGACGTTCCTCAACCCGATCGGCGCGTTCAGCATCCTCGGCAGCGTCACGATCGTGCTCGCGGCGCTCGTCGGCGGCCGGGGCACGCTGTGGGGGCCGGTGATCGGCGCGTTCGTCGTGCAGATCGCGAGCGAGCTGGCCACCGTCTACGGCGGCGGCACGCAGAGCCGGGTGCTCGTCTTCGGGCTCGCGCTGGTGCTGGTGGTGCTGTTCCTGCCGGCGGGGCTGCTGCCCACCGTCGAGGCCTGGTGGCGCCGCCGGCACCCGCAGGAGGTGACCTACACCGACCACGCGGGCGCGCTGGCCAAGCGGCAGCTCACGGTCCGGGCCCCCGCGCCCGAGCGGCCGGCCGGGCCGCTGCTGGAGGTGCGTGGCGCCACCAAGCGCTTCGGCGGCCTGGTCGCCGTGGACGGGGCCGACCTGCGGGTGGACGCGGGCAGCATCACGGCCCTGATCGGGCCCAACGGCTCGGGCAAGACCACCCTGTTCAACCTGGTCACCGGCGCCATGCGGGCCGACGCGGGGGAGGTCTGGTTCGACGGGCGGCGGATCGACCGGCTGCCGCCGTGGCGGCGCGGACACGCCGGGTTGGGACGCACGTTCCAGGTGACGCGGCTGTTCAAGGCGATGACCGTGCTGGAGAACGTCGTGGCCCCGATGCCGGACGCGCGCTGGCGGAGCATGCTCGCCGGCGCGGTGAGCGGCCACGAGGCGGAACGGGCGCGCGAGCTGCTCGCGTTCGTCGGGCTGGAGCGGTTCGCCGACCAGCCTGCGGGCGCGCTCTCGTACGGCCAGCAGAAGCTCGTCGAGCTGGCCCAGGTGCTGATGATGGAGCCGAAGCTCGTGCTGCTCGACGAGCCGGCGGGTGGGGTCAACCCCGGTCTCGTGGCGAGGCTGGCCGAGATCGTGCGCGATCTGAACTCGCAGGGCGTCACGTTCCTCGTCGTGGAGCACAACATCCCGCTGGTGCTCGACCTGTGCGACCCGGTGGTGGTGTTCGAGCGCGGCCGCCCGATCGCGGAGGGCCCGCCATCCGTGATCCGCACCGACCCGGTGGTCCTCGATGCGTACCTGGGCCACGACTGGTCCGACCACGAGGCGGTGCCCCGATGACGCCGCTGCCGTGCCGCAGCAAGGTGGCTGTGCTGCGGCTCCACCGGAGTGAGGCCACCTTGCTGCGATTCGAGAGCGGGGAAGCACCGTGCTGACGCTCGCGGGGGTCACCGCGGGGTACGGCGGGGGCGACGTCCTGCGGGGCGTCGATCTCGTCTGCGCAGCCGGCTCGATCACGTGCATCGTGGGCCCCAACGGTGCCGGGAAGTCCACGGTGCTGCGGGTCGTCTCGGGGCTGTTGCGGCCGCGGGCCGGGGAGGTCGGGTTCAGCGGGCGGCCGATCGGCGGCCTCCCGCCCGAGGAGGTGCTGCGCCGCGGCGTGGCGCAGGTGCCGCAGTCGCAGGCGCTCTTCCCCAGCATGACCGTGCGCGAGAACGTCCTGATGGGCGGCTACCTGATCCGCCGCGACCGGGCCCTGCTGCGCAGCCGCTACCGGGCGATCGAGCGGCGTATCCCGATCGTGGCCGAGCGTGCGGGGGACGCGGCCGGCAACCTGTCGGGCGGCCAGCGGCGGATGGTCGAGATCGCCCGCTGCCTGATGCTCGCGCCCGGCTTGATCCTCTTCGACGAGCCGTCGCTCGGGCTCGATCCGCGCAGCCTCGCCGCTGTGGCCGCGCTGATCCGGGAGCTGAACGCGGAGGGGGCGACCGTGTTGCTGGTCGAGCAGAACGTCCGGCTCGGGCTGGGCCTGGCGAGCCACGGCCTCGTGCTGGAGGGCGGCCAGGTCCGGCTCCACGGCACCGCGGCCGAGGTACTGGCGCACCCCGAGATCGCCGACCTCTACCTCGGCGGGGCGCCACGATGACCGGTGACGAGCGGGTGGCGTCCGCGATCGCGAACTGGGGCCCGCGGTTCACCACGAACGGCGTGGCGGTCGCCGACTTCGAGCGGATCACCCGGCAGGTGCGGGACTGGGACGGCTGGTGCGCCGCCTGGTCGGCCGCGGGCGACGGGCACGAGGCGCTCGGCATCGAGGCACAGGCGGAGGGGCGACTGCTCTCCGCCGGTCAGCACTTCGCGCAGGCGGCCGTCTACCACCACTTCGGCAAGTTCCTGTTCGTGCAGGATCCGGAGCAGATGCGCACGGCGCACACCGCGGCCGTGCGCTGCCTGGACGCCGCGCTGCCGCACCTGCGCCCGCCCGGCCGCAAGGTCGCGATCGCCGGCGGGTACGTCGGGGTGCTGCGGCTGCCGGACGGCGCCGGGCCGCACCCGGCCGTCGTGCTGATCCCAGGCCTGGACTCGGCCAAGGAGGAGTTCCGCTCCACCGAGGCGCTGTTCCTGGAACGGGGTGTGGCCACCTTCAGCGTCGACGGGCCGGGGCAGGGCGAGTCGGAGTACGACACCCCGATCCGCGGCGACTGGGAGGAGCCGGGCGCGGCGATCCTCGACGCGCTCGCCGCGCAACCCGGCGTCGACCCGGAGCGGATGGGCGTGTGGGGTGTGAGCCTGGGCGGCTACTACGCGCCGCGGGTCGCGAGCGGGGACCCGCGCGTGCGGGCGTGCGTGGCGCTCGCCGGACCCTACGACTTCGGGGACTGCTGGGACCGGCTGCCGCCGCTCACCCGCGAGGCGTTCCGGGTGCGATCCCGCTCGGCGGACGACGGTGCGGCGCGCCGGGTCGCGCACACCCTCAGCCTCGCCGGTCGGGCGGAGAAGATCACCTGCCCGCTGCTCGTCGTCACCGGGAAGCGGGACCGACTGATCCCGTGGCAGCACGGCGTCCGGCTCGCCGAGGAGGCGCCCGCGGGCACGCTCCTCCTGTTGGAGGAGGGCAACCACGGCTGCATGAACGTGGCGGCGCAGCACCGCCAGCGCACGGCGGACTGGGTGGCCGCGCAGTTCGGCGAGGGATAGGCCGTGCCGTCAGGACGGCGGTGCCGTCGAGTCCCGCACGACGAGGCGCAGCGGCAGGCTGATCGTCTTCGCGACGGCCGGCGCGCCTTCGATCTGCTCCAGCAGCAGGCGCGCGGCCTCGACGCCGAGCTCGTGGGTGGGCACGTGCACGCTCGTGAGGGCGGGGCGCAGCTCGTCGAGGAACGGCATGTCGTTGAACCCGGTGAGCGAGACGTCCTCCGGGCAGCGCAGCCCGGCGGCCCGGATCGCCCGCAGCGCGCCCAGCGCGATCAGGTCGTTGCCGCCCACCACCGCCGTGGGGCGCTCGCCCGCCTCGGTGAGCAGGGCGACCATCGCGCGTTCGCCGGCGTCGGCGGTGTAGGACTCGCACTCGACGAGCCGGGCGTCGAGCTCGTGGGCGGCCACGGCGTGCCGGTAGGCCTGGCTGCGCCGCAGGCCCGTGGAGAGCCCAGCGGGGCCGGCGAGGTGCACGATCCGGCGGTGGCCCAGCGCGACGAGGTGGTCCACGGCGGCCGTCATGCCCGCCGGGTCGTCGCCGGTGACGAGCGGGTAGAGCGCGTCGTCGGTGCCCCGGTTGACCAGCACGGCGGGGATGCCGCGCTCGTGTGCGGAGACGAGCAGGGGGTGATCGCGGCGTCCCGTGGCCAGGATGAACCCGTCGGCCTGCCGCCCCAGCAGCGCCTCGAAGTGGGCGGCCTCGCGGTCGGGTTCGTTGTCGGTGTTGGCGACGAGCGCGGTGTAGCCACGGGGGAAGAGCACGTTCTCGATGCCGCGGACGACCGGCGGGAAGAGCGGGTTGGTGAGGTCGGGGATGAGCACGCCGACGGTGTGGGTGCGGCTCGTGCGCAGGCTGCGGGCGGTGGCGTTCGGGGTGTAGCCGAGCTGCCGGGCCGCCGCCAGCACCCGGCGGGCGGTGGCCTGGTTGACCTGGCCGCTGGTGAGCGGGTTGAGCGCGCGCGAGGCCGTGGCCTTGTGGACACCGGCCACGCGCGCGACGTCCGACATCGTCGGGCGCTTCGTCATGTCGCCACGGTACCGCAGCAACCGATTCGCATCAGAAGCCCGGCCACCTTCGATTGACAGCCCCTCTGGCTAGGGGCAAAGTCGACCGCAACCGATTGCAGTACGAGCGCGATGGGAGCCCGACCCATGACAGCTGTCCGGATCGGCTGGATCGGCACCGGCCGGATGGGAGCCGCACTCGTCGCGCGGCTGCTCGACGCCGGGTGCGACGTCGCGGTCTACAACCGCACCGCCGCGAAGGCGCAGCCACTCGCCGAGCGGGGCGCCGAGGTCGTCGCCCGGCCCGCCGACCTCGCCGACCGCGACGTCGTCTTCGTGATGGTGGCGGCCTCGGCCGACCTGGAGGAGGTCACCAGCGGCGACGGCGGCGTCCTCACCGCGCCCGACCACGCGCCGGGCGTGCTCGTCGACTCCTCCACGGTGTCGGTGGAGGCCTCCGCGGCCGTCCGGGCAGAGGCGGCCGAGCGCGGCACCGAGTTCCTCGCGGCGCCGGTGAGCGGCAACCCCAAGGTCGTCGCGGCCGGGCAGCTCACGTTCGCCGTGTCCGGGCCGCGGACGGCGTACGACCGGGTGGAGCCGCTGATCGCGCTGCTCGGCCGCGGGTCCACCTACGTCGGCGACGGGGAGGTCGCGAGGCTGGTGAAGATCTGCCACAACGTGCTGCTCGGCGTCGTCACCCAGTGCCTCGCCGAGATCACCGTGCTGGCCGAGAAGGGTGGCACCAGCCGGGCGGCGTTCCTCGAGTTCCTCAACGACTCGGTGCTCGGTTCCACCTTCACCCGGTACAAGTCGCCCGCGTTCGTGAACCTCGACTTCGCCCCGACGTTCACGATGCCGCTGCTGCGCAAGGACTTCGACCTGGGCCTCGACGCCGCCCGCGAGCTGGAGGCGCCGATGCCGGTGGCGTCGGCCGCCGCCCAGCTCGTGGCGTCGGCGGTGGGGGCGGGGCACGTCGACGAGGACTTCGCCGCGCTGCTGCTGGAGCAGGCGCGCCGGGCGGGCATCGCGCTCGAACCGGAGGACGTTGCCGTGGACGACGGGCTGGGGTCGTGAGCCGGCCGATCGCGGCGCCCGGGCACGGTGGCGTCGACTTCGAGACGCGGGTCGACTTCGCCCGCCTGCGCGAGTACCGGCTCGCGCGGGCGCGGGCGGCACTGGAGTCGAGCGAGTGCGGGGCGTTCCTGCTGTTCGACTTCTACAACATCCGCTACACCACGCAGACCTGGATCGGCGGGGCGCTCGGCGACAAGATGACCCGCTACGCGCTGCTCACCCGCGGCGGTTTGCCGGTGCTGTGGGACTTCGGCTCGGCGGCGCGGCACCACCAGCTGTACGCGCCGTGGCTGCGGCCGGAGAACTGCCGGGCGGGCATGCTCGGGCTACGCGGCGCGATCGCGCCCGATGCCGGGCTGATGGAGTCGGCGGTCACCCAGATCGCGGGCATGCTGCGCGACGCGGGCGTGGCCGACGCGCCGGTGGGCGTCGACATCGTGGAGCCGCCGTTCCTGTTCGAGATGCAGCGCCAGGGTCTGCACGTCGTCGACGCCCAGCAGCTGATGCTGGACGCCCGGCAGATCAAGTCGCCCGACGAGATCATGCTGCTGGCCCAGGCCGCCGCGATGGTCGACGGCGTCTACCAGGACATCGTCGAGGCGCTCAAGCCCGGCGTGCGCGAGAACGAGATCGTGGCGCTCGCGAACAAGCGGCTCTACGAGATGGGCGCAGACCAAGTGGAGGCGATCAACGCGGTGTCGGGGGAGCGGTGCAACCCGCACCCGCACAACTTCTCCGACCGCCTGATCCGCCCCGGCGACCAGGCGTTCTTCGACATCATCCAGTCCTACAACGGCTACCGCACCTGCTACTACCGCACGTTCGGCGTCGGCAGCGCCACCGCCGCACAGCACGACGCGTACACCAAGGCGCGGGAGTGGATGGACGCCTCGCTCGAGACGGTCAAGGCGGGCGTCGGCACCGACGAGGTGGCGCGGGTGTGGCCTGCGGCCAGCGAGTTCGGCTTCGCCGACGAGATGGCGGCCTTCGGCCTGCAGTTCGGCCACGGCCTCGGCCTCGGCCTGCACGAGCGGCCGATCATCTCCAGGCTCAACAGCCTGGAACACCCCATCGAGATCCAGACCGGGATGGTCTTCGCGCTGGAGACCTACTGCCCGGCGACGGACGGCTTCTCCGCGGCGAGGATCGAGGAGGAGGTCGTGGTGACGGAGGAGGGCCCGAGGGTGCTGACGCAGTTCCCGGCGCAGGAACTGTTCATCGCGAACAGGTATTAGCCCCGATCGCGGCATAGTGCTCATGTCGGGCCGAACACCTGGGCCGGGGTCGTGCCCAGCACCCTGCGGAAGGTCGCCACGAAGGCGCTGGGAGTGCGGTAGCCCACCCTCGTGGCCACGACACCCACGGGGAGCCCGGTCGCCAGGAGCCGCAGGGCCGCGCGGATGCGCGCCCGCGTGCGCCACTCGCGCAGCCCCCAGCCGGTGGCCTCGTGGAAGAGGCGGTGCAGCGTGCGCGGGCTGGTGCCGGCGAGCCGGGCCAGCGCGTCCACCCCGCGGTCGTCGGCCGGGTCGGCGAGCAGGGCGTCGGCCACCCGGCGGGCGCGCTCGTCGGTGGGCAGGGCGAGCTCGACCGACGCCACCGGGGCGGGCACGAGCTGGTCGAACAACACGGCCTCGGCGCGGGCGCGCTCGCCGTCACTCAGCCCGGCCCGGCCGAGGTGCCCGATCAGCGCGGCGAGCAGCGGGGTCGCGGCGAGGACGGTGGGGTGGTCGAAGCCCGTCGGTGCGCGGGCGGGACGCAGGTAGAGGCTGTGCATCGCGGTGGCGGTGGCAGCGGCGGTCGTGTGCAGGACGCCGGCCGGGATCCAGAGCGCACGCGTGGGCGGGAGTGCCCACGTCGTGTCTTGCGCGGAGATCGACAGCACCCCGCGCTCGGCCCATGCGAGCTGGTGGGTCGGGTGCACGTGCTCGGCGAACCGGTGGCCGCGGGCGAGCGCGAACCGGCCGACGAGCGCGGCGCCCAGCGGCGGGTCGAGAAGGCCGGACGGATGGCCGGAACGCGACACAGGACGGCAGGCTAGCCGGTGCCGGACGGCGCCGCCCGGTCCTAGCCTCCCGGGGGTGCCGATGAACCTGCTGCACCGCCGGATCTGCCGCTCCGACTCGTGGGCCACCCGGATGCACGGTGAGGTGCTGCCGTGGGTGTGCCGGACGGTGCCGCTCGACGGCGACGTCCTCGAGATCGGGCCGGGCTACGGGGTGACCACCCGCTGGCTCACGGAGAAGGGTGGGCGCCTCACCGCCGTGGAGGTGGATCCGGACCTGGCCGCCGGCGTTCGCGCGAGCTTCGGGGACCGCGTCGACGTGCGCACCGGGGACGGGGCGGACCTGCCGTTCCCCGAGGCGTCGTTCGACACGGTCGTCTGCTTCACGATGCTGCACCACGTGCCGTCGCCGCTGCAGCAGGACCGGCTGTTCGCCGAGGCGGCCCGCGTGCTGCGGCCCGGTGGCGTGTTCGCGGGCCTCGACAGCCGGCTCAGCCTGCGGTTCCGGCTGCTGCACGTCGGAGACACGATGACGGTCGTCGACCCGGCCGGTCTGCCCGACCGGCTCCGCGCGGCGGGTCTCGCCGACGTCGAGGTCGACACGGCGCCGAGGGCCTTCTGCTTCCGGGCGGTGCGCTAGATCCAGCCCTGTTCCTGGGCGGTGCGGTAGGCCTCGGCGCGGGTGGGGACGGCGAGCTTCGCGGTGATCGCGGCGAGGTGGTTGCGGACGGTGCCCTGGGACAGGTGCACGCGGCGGGCCACGGCGGCGACCGGGGTGTCGGCGCCCGCCGCCTGCAGGACGTCCAGCTCGCGGGGGGTGAGCGGGCAGGGGCGGGCGGTGAGGGCGTCGGCGGCCAGTGCCGGGTCGACGTAGCGGGCGCCGTGGTGCACCCGCCGGATCACGTCGGCGAGCGTGCCGCCCGGCGAGCCCTTCGGGAGGAACCCCTTGGCGCCGGCGGCGAGCGCGCGCTGCAGGTGCGGCGGGCGGCCGTGCCCGGTGAGGATCACGACCGCACAGGACGGAGCGGCGGTCGCCAGCTCCGCGGCCACCGCGATGCCGTCGAGCCCCGGCATCTCCAGGTCGACCACCGCGACGTCGGGGCGGTGTGCCACGGCCGCGTCGACGGCGCCCCGGCCGTCGCCCGCCTGCGCGACGACCTCCAGATCGGGCTCGAGGCCCAGCAGGGCGGCGATCGCGGTGCGGATCAGCTCCTCGTCGTCGGCGAGCAGGACGCGGATCGCCCCCGGGTTCATCATGGCGTGGGCACCGGTAGGACCGCGTCCAGGGTGAATACCCCGTCCGACACCTCCGTGCGCAGCCGCCCGCCGGATCGCGCGAGCCGGTCGGACAGGCCCTGCAGCCCGGAGCTGTGGGCGTCGGGACGCGCGTCGCCCGCGCCGTCGTTCGCGACGGTGAGCCGCACGTCGTCCGCGTCCCGCACGAGGTCGATCGTGCACCACCGCGCCCGGCTGTGGCGCAGCACGTTCGTGCCGGCCTCGCGCACGGCCGCGGCGAGGCCGGTGGCGACGGCGTCCGGGAGCGGGCCGGGATCGCCGGTCACCGTGCACCGCACCCCCGACGAGCCCAGCACCCGCGCGACGGCCTGCAGCTGGGCACCGAGGTCGACCGCCCGGTAGCCGTGCACGACCTGGCGCATCTCGGCGAGCGCCGCGGCCGCGAACTCGCGCACCTCGCCCGCCTCCCGGCCGGCGCGCTCCGGGTCGACGGCGGCGAGCCGCTGGGCGAGCTCGGCCTTCAGGGCGATCACCGAGAGGTGGTGGCCGAGCAGGTCGTGCACGTCGCGCGCGAACCGCAGCCGCTCCTCGGTGATGGCCAGCCGGGCCCGCGCCTCGCGCCCGTCGCGGGCCTCGAGGACCAGGTGCCACAGCACGACGGGCAGCCCGTGGATCGCGAGCAGGCTCACGCCGATCCCCGCCGTGATCACGGCGAACACGCCGGGGGATCCCCCGGTCGCGGCCCCTGTCACGGCGGACACCGCGGTGGCCAGCACGCTGATCCCCGCCGCGAGGGCGGTGCGCACCAGCAGCGGGACCGACGCGACCACCGAGGCCCCCAGCCACGCCCAGGTGTCCCAGCCCTCCGCGTCCTGTGTCCCGACCGGCGCCGCGAGCGGCACCGAGACGAGCGCGGCCACCAGGAAGGCGACGACGTAGCGGCGGCGCGTCCGCTCGGCGAGGCCCGGGGTGGCCGCGGCGTAGAGCGCCGCCGCCTGCGTGACCGCCACGGCGAGGATCCCGGCGCTGCCGAGCGCCTGCCACAGGGGGCGGGCCTCGAAGCGCACCACCCCGATCCCCGGCCAGATCACCGTGGACGCGACCGCGACCACCAGCGATCCGAGCACGGCCGCCCGCGCCCGGCCGAGGCGGGGGTCGGCTGCTGGCGGCGGGTCGGACGGCACGACGGGATCATGCCCGGTGGTTGCCCCGGTCGTCGCCGGCTACCGCCGTGGCATGGCCACTTCGACCCCCCTCACCGCGCTCGCGCTGAACTGCACGCTGACCCCGTCCCCCGGCGGGTCGAGCACCGAGGTCATGACCGACCAGGTACTCGAGGCGCTCCGCGAGCACGGTGTGGAGGGCCGCAGCGTCCGGGTCGTCGACCTCGACGTGAAGCCCGGCATCGAGGCCGACATGGGTGCGGGTGACGCGTGGCCGGGCATCCGGCAGCAGATGATCGAGGCGGACATCCTGGTCGTCGCGACGCCGACGTGGGTCGGGCACCGCAGCAGCGTCGCGCAGCGGGTGGTGGAGCGGCTCGACGCCGAGCTGTCCGCCACCGACGACGAGGGCAGGCTCGAGACGTTCGGGAAGGTCGCGCTCGCCGTCGTCGTCGGCAACGAGGACGGCGCCCACGCGATCACCGCGGGCCTGTACCAGAGCCTCAACGACGTCGGCTTCACGATCCCGGCCCAGGGCGGGGTGTACTGGAACGGCGAGGCGATGACCACCACCGACTACAAGGACCTCGACGAGACGCCGAAGGCCGTGGCGACGACGACGAAGACCCTCGCCGCCAACGCCGCGCACCTCGCGCGGCTGCTGAAGCAGGACCACTACCCGCCTGCCTAGTGCCCCCCGGGTGGGCGAAGCGCAGGGCGAAGGCCTCGAAGCGGCCCGCCTCCACCCCGCTGGGCGCCCGGACCAGCCCGTCCGGGCCGGGGCGCGGCGGCTCGGGCGGGGCCGGCAGAAGCGCCAGCAACCGGGCCTGCGCCTTGCGGTAGAACCGCAGCTGGGTGTGCCGGCCGAACACCCAGAACCCCATGCGGAACACCGGGTTGCGGATCGGGGCGGGCCGTGAGTACGCGAGGATCCGGAACTCCACCCGCCCGGTCTCCAGCTCCTTGGCCAGCTCGTACGTCAGCCGCCCCTGCTCGAGATGGCCGCGCAGCGTCTGGTACGACCAGCCGGTCGCCCGCTCCGCACCGCGCGGGCCGTCGCGCACCTCGTCATGCCGGGACGTGATGCGCACGCCCAGCAGGAAGCGCAGCACGAGGAACCGGCCCTCGAGCAGCATGTCCCGGCCCACCAGGTCGCCGGGGTGCCGGTACGCGGCGCGCAGGATCGCGGGGTCGCTGAACTCGTAGCTGTCGACGAGCGCCGCCGCGGTCTCGAGCAGCCCGCCCGGCTCGGGCTCGCCGGGCGCCTCGCGGCCCAGCTCCTGGACGCAGCGGTCGACGTGCCAGCCCGCGGTGACCGCGGGCGGTGCCGCCGCCTCGTCGTAGTTGACGGGCAGCTCGCGCAGGGCGGCAACGGCTTCGGCGAGTGGCGGCCGACTCACCGGTCCGCGCTTCGCCGCGCGACGGCGTCGGCGGTGTCCCCGAACATCCACAGCATCGGCGGCCACAGCCCGACGAACAGCGCGCGGCGCTCCGCGTTGCCCCGCTCGTCCTGGTCGACGGTCTTGGCGCGCAGCCAGAGCCCGACGCAGAGGCCGATCGAGCCGAGCGACGCGGCGCGGCAGCCGAGGGCGGCGCGGCTCAGCAGGGCGGCGTTCCGGGGCATGCGCGGCGGGTACCCGAGCCCCCGTGCCGCTACGCTCGCGCTCTCGCCGTGCCCCGGGCGGCGTCGCCCACCGGGCCGCCATCGTGCTGCTGTGGCCGGTCGGCCTGGCCAGGGTGAGCTGGCGCTACATGTGGCGCACCACACCCGTGCACCGCACCGAGACGGCGGCGGACGCGTCGGAACGGCCGTGGGCCGTCCCGGAGGACCTGGTCGACGACGACCTGCAACGCGTCGAGGACGGGGCCGGACCGCTGCTGCACCGTCGTTACGCGGTGTGGATCGCGGGCGCGCCGACCCCGCCGGAGCAGGTGATGGGGCGGTTCTCCGGCGACCCCAACTGCGGCGCGCCGGCCGAGGTCGCGGTGTTCGAGAAGGTCCACGGGACCGACGGGGAGATGTGCGTCGGGGACGAGTTCCTCATCCGGATCCCCGGCCCGTGGGACGGGCCGGTGCGGGTGGTCGGCATGGGACCTGCGTCGTTCCGGCTGGCGACCCTGCGCGGGCACCTGGAGGCGGGGCAGATCGAGTTCCGGTGCCGGGCCGACGGCGGGGAACTGCTGTTCGAGATCGAGTCGTGGGCCCGCTCCGGCGACCGGCTGTCGGACCTGCTGTACACGCGGCTGCGGCTGGCGAAGGAGATCCAGCTGAACCTCTGGGTGGAGACGTGCCTGCGGCTCGCCCGTGACATCGGCGGCACGCCGCGTGGCGGGGTGCGGGTCGAGACCCGGCGGGCGGGCGCCTGACCGGGCGCGGGTGTGGAGGCCGGGGGGCCGGGGTACGCGAGATCCGGAATGCAGCTCGACGAGGTGGAGGTGCACGTCGTCATGGCGCAGCGCGACTACGAGGAGCAGCCGGAGGCACCCGACCTGGGCGCGTCGGTACAGCTCGAGAGCGAGGAACACCTCGGGGCGCCCGCGGGCGACCGGGACGGCCTCGACGCCGGCTACTCGCCACCCGACCGGCCCTACCTCGCCGAGGAGGACGAGGTCACCGCGCGCGGCATGCGGGAGGGCGGCTCGCTCGACGAGCGGCTGCGCGGCGAGCGCGGCGACGAGCCCGTCGACACCGAGCGGTCCGGCCGGATCGAGCTCGCCGGTGAGGGCGCCGCGATGGAGACACCGGACGCGATGGACGGGGTGGACGTCGGGATCGACGGCGGGGCCGCCGGGGCGGAGGAAGCGGCGGTGCACACCACCGACGACCCGGGCGCCCCGGTGGAGACGGAGCCGTCCCTGGCGGGGGCGCCCGAGCTCGAGGACCCGGAGCTGGACGCCGCGCTGGGCGCCGACGCGGAGGCCGACGAGGCCGCGGCGCAGGCCGCGCGCGACGTCCGGGCGGATGGCGATGTGTTCGACCCGGGCCTTCCCGGCGCTCCCGTGAGCGAGCAGGCCGAGGAGCCCGCCGCCGGACGGATCGACCGGGAACCGGACTCCGGAGGAGCCGCCGGGGTCGACGGCACGCGGGACGCCGGGCCCGACGTGTGGAGGTGAGTCCTACTCGGCGCAGCTGCGGGTGATCCGGGCGATCTCGCCGTCGAGGTCCACCCGGTCGGCCTCCGTGCCGACCGGCACCATCTCGAGCGTGGCGTCCACGAAGGACCGCAGCAGGTCACGGTCGACCTCGAGCACCGCGCGCCCGTCGTGGGACCGGATCTCGATCTCGACGATGTCGTAGCCCTGCACCGTGAGCGGGCGCATCCGGACGTCGCCCTCGCCTGCCGTGTCGTCGAGCGCGGCCATCACGAGCTCCCGCCCGATCAGCCACTCGACCCACCGGTCATGTCTCGTCCGTACCGCGAGGGACACTGCGAACGGGTCGTAGGCGCTGTAGCTCCAACGGGTGACGACGGGTGCCGGCTGACCGTGCAGCACCGTGAACATGTCCTGCTGGACCAGATCCTTGCTCATCGCACGGCCTCGCTGCGGTCGGCCGGCGCTTCGCGCAGGCACTGTGAGATCGATTCGCTCGTAAGCTCGCTCATTCGTCCGTTCGCCCCCCTGGGCACTGGGGCCGCCCTCTCTCGTGCGGCGGCGTCACCCTCTGCATCGCAGCATGCCTCAGGAACGCAGCACTCGTGGGGCGACTTCACCCGAACAAGCGAGTAAGTACTTGTTACGGCACGGAGCGTGAACGGCGCCGGCGTGTCCGGGTCACCGGCGCTCCGCCGTCACCACCCAGATGCCGTCGTCCCCGTGGCGCGCCGGTTGGGCGAGGCTGAGGGTGAGCCGCTCACCGTTGGCGTTGCGGACGTCGACGCTGGTGCCGTCGGGGCCCGGGTACGCCTCGGCGTCGGGCCAGTCGTGGGCCGCGGAGGCGTACGCGATCGCCACCTCGGAGGGGTCCAGCAGCCATGGCTGGGCGCCGCGGTCCACCTCCTCCTGCAGCGCGGTGGCCTCGTCCGCGGTTGCCGCGGGCCAGGGCAGCGCCACGTCCTCGGCGGTGGGTGCGGGCGCGGGGCCGCTGGTCGGGGGCTGCGCGCCTGCCCCGGCGGGCGCGCTCGTGCCCGGTGTGGCGGTGAGGGTGCATCCCGCCAGCAGGAACCCGGCGAGCAGTCCAGCGGCGATCCTCCCGACGACCATCGGGCGGGAGGATCGTCGGCCGGTGGAGAGCACGACACCCACCGTATGCCGCGGTGGTGCGATCGGGGGTGGCTCGCGCGCGGCACGTACGGGGGACGGCAGGCGGCGCGTCCCCTCCGTTCGGGGGTGAACCGGTCCGGTGCGAAGGTCATAAGGTCGGCCGTAGGGTCTCGACGGCAGCGCGGCTATTTCGAGGTGAGGTCATGAACCGGTCCGCAGAGAGCTTCTACGCAGCGCGCGAGTTCCTCGTGGCGCACCGCGAGGACTACGACACGGCCTATCGCGACTTCCGCTGGCCCGAGATCGACGAGTTCAACTGGGCGCTCGACCACTTCGACGCCGTCGCCGCCGACCCGCAGCGGGGCGCCGCCCGCGCGCTCTGGATCATCGAGCAGGACGGCAGCGAGGCGCACTGGACCTACCGCGAGCTCTCCGAACGCTCGAACCGGGTGGCCAACTGGCTGCGCGGGCACGGCGTCGCCCGGGGCGACCGGATCATCCTCATGCTCGGCAACCAGGTCGAGCTGTGGGAGACCCTGCTCGCGGCGATGAAGCTCGGCGCGATCGTGATCCCGGCCACCACGCTGCTCACCGCCTCGGACCTGCGCGACCGGCTCGACCGCGGCGGGGCGAAGCACGTCGTCGTCGGTGGCTCCGACGCCGGCAAGTTCGACGACGTCGACGGCGACTACACGCGCATCGCGGTGCGCGGGGCCCCGGACGGATGGCTCGACTACGGCGACGCCGCGTCGGCCCCCGCCGAGTTCACGCCCGACGGCGTCACCCGTGGCTCGGACACCCTGCTGCTCTACTTCACCTCCGGCACCACCGCCAAGCCGAAGCTCGTGGAGCACACCCACGCGTCCTACCCGGTCGGGCACCTGTCCACGATGTACTGGATCGGCCTGCAGCCCGGTGACGTCCACCTCAACATCTCCTCGCCGGGCTGGGCGAAGCACGCCTGGAGCAACGTCTTCGCGCCGTGGATCGCCGAGGCGTGCGTGCTGGTGATGAACTACGCGCGGTTCGACGCCGAGACCGTGCTGGGTGTGCTGGACCGCTGCAACGTCACCAGCTTCTGCGCCCCTCCCACCGTGTGGCGGATGCTCATCCAGGCCGACCTGTCCAGCCTGCCGAACCCGCCCACCAAGGTCGTCGGGGCGGGCGAGCCGCTCAACCCCGAGGTGATCGAGCAGGTCGAGAAGGCGTGGGGCGTCCGCATCCGCGACGGCTTCGGGCAGACCGAGACCACGCTGCAGATCGGCAACCCGCCCGGGCAGGTCGTCAGGCCCGGCTCGATGGGGCGGCCGATCCCCGGCTACCCGATCGTGCTGCTGGACCCCGCCACGGGCGAGCCGGGCGACGAGGGCGAGATCTGCATCGACCTGTCCGACCGTCCGCTCGGGCTGATGGTCGGCTACCAGGGCGACGCGGAGCGCAACGCCGAGGCGATGGCCGGTGGCTACTACCACACCGGCGACGTCGGCTCCCGCGACTCGGACGGCTACATCACCTACGTCGGGCGCTCCGACGACGTCTTCAAGGCCTCGGACTACCGGATCAGCCCGTTCGAGCTCGAGAGCGTGCTCATCGAGCACCCGGCTGTGGCGGAGGCGGCCGTGGTGCCGTCACCCGACCCGGTGCGCCTCGCCGTGCCCAAGGCGTACGTCGTGCTGGCCGCGGGACACGAGCCGACGGAGGAGACGGCCCGGGCGATCCTCGAGTTCGCGCGCGACAACCTGGCGCCCTACAAGCGGATCCGGCGGCTCGAGTTCGCCGCCCTGCCCAAGACGATCTCGGGCAAGATCCGCCGCGTGGAGCTGCGGGGGCGCGAGACCGAGCTGCACTCGGACGGGGCCACCTCGCCGGTCGGGGAGTACACGCTGTGACGGCCGCGCCCAGCGGGCCTCGCCGTCCGACGATCGGTCGTGAGCAATGCTATGACTGATGTCACGCGCGGCCGGGCGTGCGATACCGGCCGTTCGGCGCCCGGTGGCTCGGCCCGGAATAGCTGCTCTGACCTGCGCGTGTTGGACCGGGTGTGACGCAACCTGAGACGCACGGCGGGATCGCCGACGTCATGGCCGGCATGCCCGAGGTGTGGCGCCGGCTGCTCGCCGCGCACCTGCCCGACCGACTGGGCCGCTGCGCGTCCTGCCGTACCGCCAGCGGTTCCGGGGAGCGCTGGCCGTGCTCGCTCCACCAGATCGCCAGCGAGGCGCAGCGCCTGCACGGGTTGCGCCTCGGGCAGGCAGTGGCCGGCGACTGAGGCCGTGGCGCGGGTCTGGGTCCGGTCGGCCGGGCTGCTCCTGGGGGCGCTGGCGGACGCGCTGCTGGGCGACCCCCGCCGGGGGCATCCGGTCGCACTGTTCGGCCGTGCCGCCGCCGCGCTCGAGGCACGCTGCTACGCCGACCGGCGCTCCGCGGGGGCGCTGCACGCGGCCGTGCTCGTCGGGGGGGCCGCCGGGCTGGGGGTGCTCGCCGAGCGGGTCACCGCCGGCCGTCCCGTCGCCGGGGCCGCGCTGACCGGCCTCGTCACGTGGGCGGTGCTCGGCGGCTCGTCGCTCGCCGGGCACGGGGCCGCGCTGGCCCGTGAGCTCGACGCGGGCGACCTCGCGGCGGCCCGCGCCCGCCTGCCCTCGCTCTGCGGTCGCGACCCGGCGGCGCTCGACGCCGCGGGAATGGCCCGCGCGGGCACCGAGTCGATGGCCGAGAACACCTCCGACGCCGTGGTGGCGCCGCTGTTGTGGGGCGCCGTCGCCGGGATGCCGGGCCTGCTCGCGTACCGGGCCGTCAACACCCTCGATGCGATGGTCGGCTACCGGTCCCCGCGCTACCGGCACTTCGGCTGGGCCTCCGCGCGCCTCGACGACGTGGTCAACCTGGCGCCGGCGCGCGTGTCGGCGCTGCTGTTCAGCGGGCTCGCGCCGCTGGTCGGCGGGTCCCCGCGCCGCGCGCTGGACGCGTGGCGCCGCGACGGGCCGGCGCACCCGAGCCCGAACGCCGGCCCGGTGGAAGCGGCCGCCGCCGGTGCGCTCGGCGTCACGCTCGGCGGGCGCACGGTCTACCCGCACGGGGTGGAGGAGCGGCCCCGCCTCGGTGCGGGCCCGCCACCCGGCCCGGCCGACCTCGCCCGCGCGGCCCGCCTGTCGCGGCTCGTCGGGCTCGCCGCCTCGGCCCTTGCCCCAGCCCTTGCCGCGGCCCTCGCGTCATGGGCCGGCCGAGCTGGACGGCTACGCGGACCTCAGGCCGCGTCGGCCAGCGTGTTCCAGAACATCAGCTCGTAGCTCTGGAAGAGCCGGGCGTAGCGGCGGGCCGCGTCCCGGTCGAGGGTGCCGGCGTCGAGCCCCGCCTGCACCACGGCCACCGCGTCGTCGTCCGGAAGGGGAGTGGCGAAGAAGTCGAAGAACGCGCACGCGTCGTCGCCGAACCCGTAGTGCTCGCGCATCCCGCGCGCGATCGCGGCGCAGTACGTTCCCCACGCGCCGAAGTTGGTGGTGAGCGCGACGGCCACCTCGCCCGGGCTCGCGTTCAGCGCCAGCCAGGCGAAGTAGGCGGGGTAGGCCTGGCAGCCGGCGCGCGGCTCGTAGGCCCTGGTGGCGGCGTCGTCGAGGCCTGCGGCCGCGGCCAGCGGAGCGAGCCTGGCCAGCGCCGCCTCCTCCCCGCTCGCGAGCCCGCTGAAGTAGCTACGGGCGGGCGGGCCGTCGCACCGGGCGGCGAGGGTGTGCAGGCTGCGCCAGTCGCTGGGCACGATGTGCATCTCCTCGGCCGCGATCGCCGCGAACACCGAGCGCGGCGCCGTGCCTCCGGCGATGAGCGGCGCCAGCCGGTTCTCCGCGTCCCGCGGCGCGAGCTCGGCCCGCACGGCGTCCAGCAGTTCGCGTGCCGCCGACATCAGCGGCTCCCTTCCCGCTCGTCCTCGCCGGCGAGGGCGCGGCGCAGGGCCGCTCGCCCGGCGCGCCGGTCGGGGCCTGCGCCGCGGCGCTGCAGGAGCTCCAACCGCACGAAGTAGCCGAGCGCGAACAGCGCGATCACGCCGAACGTGAGCCACTGCAGGGCGTAGGAGAAGTTCGTGAACGGTGCGCTGCCGCCCGTGGTGGGGGCGACGGCCAGCGGGCGGAGCACGCCCGGCTGCCCGTCGGCCAGCTGCAGGAACCCGGGCTCGAGGGGAAGGCCGGTGGCGGTGGCGAGCGCGCGGGAGTCGGCGGCGTAGATCTGGCGGTGCCCGTCGGTCTCGATCGCCTCGCGATGCTGTGGGTCGGTCTCGTCCAGCCGGAGGCGGGCGGTGAGCGTGACCGGGCCCGCCGGGGGCGGCGCGTAGTCCGGCACCGTGGCGCCGGATGCGACGGCGACCGAGCCGCGGTTGACGATGAACAGGCGCCCGTCATCGGTGCGGAACGGGGAGAGCACCTCCACTGCGGGCTGCCCGTCGACGACCCGCAGCCGCACGAGCGCCTCCCCGTCCGGCTCGAACGCGCCCGTGACCGTGACCTGCCGCCACTCGTCGGCGGGGGTCACCTGCTCCCCGGGGGGCACCAGCTCGTCGAGCGGGACGGGCGCGGTGGCGGACGCGACGTCGATCGCGCGCTGCTGGGCCTCGCGCTGCTCCTCCCGGCCGAACTGCCACGGGGCGAGCAGCGTGAACGCGGCGACCGCGAACCCGATGACCGCCACGACGAGGGCGATCCACCCGGGACGCAGGAGGAACTTCACGCCCCGACGATACTGGCGACATGCACGGTGCTCTGCTGGTGGCGGGTACGACCTCGGACGCCGGCAAGAGCGCCCTGGTCACCGGGATCTGCCGGCTGCTCGCGCGCCGTGGTGTGTCGGTGGCGCCGTTCAAGGCGCAGAACATGTCGAACAACTCCGTGGTCACGCCGGACGGCGGTGAGATCGGCCGCGCACAGGCGGTGCAGGCGCTCGCGTGCGGGCTCGCGCCGAGCGTCGCGTTCAACCCCGTGCTGCTCAAGCCGGGCAGCGACCGCAGCGCGCAGGTCGTCGTGCGCGGCCGGGTGGACGGCACGGTCAGCGCCCGGTCCTACCAGGGGCGCAAGGCGGCGCTGCTCGACGTCGTCACCGCGAGCCTCGCCGACCTGCGGCGCCGGTTCGACGTGGTGGTCTGCGAGGGGGCCGGCTCGCCCGCGGAGATCAACCTGCGGGGCAGCGACATCGCGAACATGGGCCTCGCGCAGGCCGCCCGCCTGCCGGTCGTGATCGTCGGAGACATCGACCGCGGCGGCGTGCTCGCCCACCTCTTCGGCACGCTCGCCGTGCTCGACCCGGCCGATCAGGCGCGCGTCGCCGGGTTCGTCGTGAACAAGTTCCGCGGGGACCCCGCGCTCCTCGCGCCCGGGCTCGACCAGCTCGCCGCGCTCACCGGCCGGCCCACCCTCGGGGTGCTGCCGTGGGAGGAGCGGCTCTGGCTGGACGCGGAGGACTCGCTCTCCGCGGTGGCCGACGGCGTGCTCGGCCGGCCCGCGCCGCCGCGCGGCTCGCAGTGGCTGCGGGTGGCGGTGGTGCGGTTGCCGCGCATCTCCAACTCCACCGACGCCGAGGCGCTCGCCGCCGAGCCGGGCGTCGCCGTCCGGTACGTGACGGAGCCGTCGCGGCTGGAGGACGCCGACCTGGTCGTGCTGCCCGGCTCGAAGGCCACGGTCAGCGACCTCCGCTGGCTGCGCCGCACCGGGCTCGCGGACGCGGTGGTCGCCCACGCGGCCGCGGGCCGCCCGGTGTTCGGGATCTGCGGGGGCTACCAGATGCTCGGGACGCTGATCCGCGACCCGCACCGCGTGGAGGGCGGCGACGCGGAGGGCCTCGGCCTCCTGGACCTGGAGGTCGCGTTCGACCTGGACAAGCACCTCGGCAACCCGACGGGGACGGCGTGGGGCGAGGCCGTGCGGGGCTACGAGATCCACCACGGCCGGGTGGAGCGCAGCGGGGACCCGCCCCTGCTCGACGGCGAGGGATCGGACACCGGCGTCGTGCTCGGGACCCATTGGCACGGGCTGCTCGAGAACGACGGGTTCCGCCGCGCGCTCCTGCGCCGGGTCGCCGACCGGGCGCGCCGGACCGGGTTCGTCCCGGCCCCGGACACGTCCTTCGCCGCGCACCGGGCGGCCCAGCTCGACCTGCTCGCGGACCTCGTGGAGACGCACCTCGACATCCGCGCACTTGAGCATGTCATCAATCACGGTGCGGCCGCGGACCTCCCGGTCGTGACCACCGGTCTGGCAGGCTCGGTGCCGTGAGCGGTCCGCAGTTCCCCTTCTCCGCCCTCGTGGGCCACGCCGACCTGCGCCTCGCGCTGCTGCTCAACGCCGTGCACCCGGGCGTCGGCGGGGTGCTGGTGCGCGGGGAGAAGGGCACCGCGAAGTCCACGGCCGTGCGCGCGCTCGCCGCGCTCCTGCCCGCGCTGGACGTGGTGCCCGGCTGCCGCTTCGGCTGCGCCCCCGGCGCGCCCGACCCGGCGTGCCCGGACGGGCCGCACCCCGCCGTCGCCGCGGCCGAGATCCGCCCGGCCCGGCTCGTCGAGCTGCCGGTGGGCGCCACCGAGGACCGGCTCGTCGGCTCGCTGGACCTGGAGCGCGCGCTGTCCGAGGGCGTCCGCGCCTACCAGCCCGGCCTGCTCGCCGACGCGCACCGCGGCGTGCTGTACGTCGACGAGGTCAACCTCCTGCACGACCACCTCGTGGACCTGCTGCTCGACGCCGCCGCCATGGGCCGCGCCCACGTGGAGCGCGACGGGGTCTCGGTCTCGCACGCCGCGCGGTTCCTGCTGGTCGGCACCATGAACCCGGAGGAGGGGGAGCTGCGCCCGCAGCTGCTCGACCGCTTCGGGCTCACCGTCGAGGTGCGGGCGGCGCGCGACGTCGAGACCCGCGTGGAGGTCGTGCGCCGCAGGCTCGCGTTCGAGGCCGACCCGGCCGGCTTCGCCGCCGCATGGCGGGACGAGGAGACCGCCACGGCCCGCCGGATCGCCGAGGCCCGCGACCGGGTCGGCGCCGTCGCGCTCCCGGACGCCGAGCTGCGCCGCATCGCCGCCGTCTGCGCCGCCTTCGACGTCGACGGCATGCGCGCCGATCTCGTCATAGCCCGTGCCGCCGTCGCCCATGCGGCCTGGCGCGGCGCCGATGCGGTCGCCGAGGAGGACGTGCGCGTCGGCGCCCGGCTCGCGCTGCCGCACCGGCGCCGCCGCGACCCGTTCGACGAGCCCGGCATGGACGAGCAGGCGCTCGACGATGCGCTGCGCGAGGCCGCCGAGGAGGAGCCACCGGACGGCCCGGACGACGGGGGACCCGGCGGCGGGGGCGCCCCCGACCCGGGGGAGGGCCCCGCGTCCGGCTCGGACTCCGACCCCGGGGGCGCACCCCGCCCGGCGGGCGACGGCCGGGCCCGGGCCGCGCCGCCCGCGTCGGCGCCGTTCCGCGCCCGGCTCCTGCAGGTACCGGGGATCGGAGAGGGGGCGCCGGGCCGCCGGTCCCGGGCCCGCACCGACACCGGGAGGGTGGTCCGTGCGTCCGGCGCGGCCCCGCGGCGCGCGGCCGACCTGCACCTGCCGGCCACGATCGCCGCGGCCGCCCCCCACCAGAACCGCCGCGGTCGTACCGGCGCCGGCCTGCGCCTGCACCCGGCCGACCTGCGCAGCGC
Organism: Pseudonocardia adelaidensis; assembly: GCF_039543345.1. Classification (NCBI taxonomy): domain Bacteria; kingdom Bacillati; phylum Actinomycetota; class Actinomycetes; order Pseudonocardiales; family Pseudonocardiaceae; genus Pseudonocardia; species Pseudonocardia adelaidensis. Next base: position 28,593 of record NZ_BAABJO010000035.1, read on the forward strand.
CGAGCGCGAGGGCCGGGAGGGCAACCTCGTGCTCTTCGCCGTGGACGCCTCCGGCTCGATGGCCGCCCGGCAGCGGATGGCGGCCGTGAGCGGCGCGGTGCTCTCGCTGCTCCGCGACGCCTACCAGCGCCGGGACAAGGTCGGGCTGGTGTCGTTCCGGGCGGGCGGGGCCGAGCTGGTGCTGCCGCCGACGTCGAGCGTGCCCGCCGCCCAGGCCCGGCTCGGCCAGCTGCGCACGGGTGGCCGCACTCCACTGGCCGACGGGTTGTTGCGGGCGCGGGCCGTGCTGCGCGTCGAGCGGCTGCGCGACCCCCGGCGGCGCGCGCTGCTCGTGCTGCTCACCGACGGCCGCGCCACCGTGGCGGCCCGTCCCGGGGGCGATCCGGTGGCCGACGCCTGCCGGGCCGCTGGCCTGCTCGCCGCCGATGGGGTGGCGACGATCGTGGTCGACTGCGAGAGCGGCCCCGTCCGCCTGGGCCTCGCCGCGCGCGTGGCCGCGGCGGCGGGCGGCGAGGCGATGGGTCTCGCCGACCTGTCGGCCGACCAGGTGGCCGGCGTCGTCCGGGTGGCCCGGGCCGCATGAGGCTCACGGCCCGACGGAGGAGGGGAACATGCCACAGGGGCAGGTCACGGCCGTGCCCGACGACGGGCTCACCACCCGCCAGCGCCGCAACCGGCCGCTGGTCGTCGTGCACACCGGCGAGATGAAGGGCAAGTCCACCGCCGCGTTCGGGCTGGCCCTGCGCGGCTGGAACCAGGGCTGGTCGATCGGGGTGTTCCAGTTCGTGAAGTCGGCCAAGTGGAAGGTCGGCGAGGAGGCCGCGTTCCGCGCGCTCGGCCGCGTGCACGAGCAGACCGGCGAGGGCGGGCCCGTCGAATGGCACAAGATGGGTGAGGGGTGGTCCTGGACGCGCAAGAAGGGCTCCGAGGACGACCACGCCGCCGCGGCCGCCGAGGGATGGGCGGAGATCCGCCGCCGCATCGAGGCGCAGGCGCACGACCTGTACGTGCTCGACGAGTTCACCTACCCCGTGAAGTGGGGCTGGGTGGACGTGCGCGAGGTCGTCGAGGTGCTGTCCGCCCGGCCGGGACGCCAGCACGTCGTGATCACCGGCCGCGACGCGGCGCCCGAGCTGATCGAGGCCGCCGACCTCGTCATGCAGACCACGAAGGTCAAGCACCCGATGGATGCGGGCCAGAAGGGCCAGCGGGGCATCGAGTGGTGAGTCAGACCAGGAGGTCGCCGTACTCGTCGGGGTGCTTCTCGATGTACCCCTTCACGAACGGGCACACCGCACGCACCTTGCGGCCGTGCGCGCGCACGTCGTCCAGCGCCCCGCGCACGAGCGCGCTGCCCACCCCCTTGCCCTCGAAGCCGGGCATGACCTCGGTGTGGATGAACGTCACGATCCGTTCCGACGCGCGGTACTCGGCGATGCCGGCCAGCTCGCCGTCGATGCGGGCCTCGTAGCGGCGCTGGTCGGGGGCATCCGTGACGTCCATGGCGATCACGCTAGCCGCCCCGGGCCTCCGCGCGTGAGGTTGCGCCGCAGGAGTAGACAGAGCGGATGGAGTACACGCGACTCGGTTCGACCGGCCTGCAGGTCTCGCGGATCTGTCTCGGCATGATGAGCTACGGCTCGCCGAGCTGGCGGGAGTGGGTCCTCGACATCGACGCCTCCCGGCCGCTCGTGCGCAGCGCCGTGGACGCCGGGGTCACCTTCTTCGACACCGCCGACGTCTACTCGGTCGGCGTGAGCGAGGAGGTCACCGGCGCGCTGCTGGGCGAGTTCTTCCCGCGCCGGGACGACTACGTGCTAGCCACCAAGGTGCACGGCGTGATGAGCGACCGGCCCAACGACCGTGGGCTGTCGCGCAAGCACATCATGGCGAGCATCGACGGGTCGCTGAAGCGGCTGGGCACCGACCACGTCGACCTGTACCAGATCCACCGCTGGGACCCGAACACGCCGATCGAGGAGACGATGGAGGCGCTGCACGACGTCGTGCGGGCGGGCAAGGCCCGCTACATCGGCGCGTCCAGCATGTACGCGTGGCAGTTCGCGAAGGCGCAGCACACGGCCGACCTGGGCGGCTGGACGCGCTTCGTCGCGATGCAGGACCACTACAACCTGATCTACCGCGAGGAGGAGCGGGAGATGCACCCGCTCTGCCTCGACCAGGGCGTCGGCGTGATCCCGTGGAGCCCGCTGGCCCGTGGCCGGCTCGCGCGGCTGCCGGAGGAGCGCACCACCACCCGCTCGTCGAGCGACCCGATCGCCGACCGCATGTACACCGAGTCCGACGACGCGGTCGTGCAGGCGGTCGCCGACGTCGCCAAGTCCCGCGGCCTGCCGCTCGCGCAGGTCGCGCTCGCGTGGATGCTGCACAAGGAGGCGGTCTCGGCGCCGATCGTCGGGGCCACCAAGCCCGGCCACGTCGAGGACGCGGTCGCCGCGGTCGACGTGGAGCTCACGGACTCCGAGATCGCCGCGCTGGAGGCCCCGTACGTGCCGCACCCGGTGCTCGGGCACACGTGAGCGGGCTCGCGAGCTCGCCATCAGCGCAGTGACCCGGGCGGTGGTGGTGGCCGCGCCCGCGTCGGGCAGCGGCAAGACCACCGTCGCCACCGGGCTCATGGCCGCGTTGCGGCGGCGCGGCACGGCCGTGGCGCCGTTCAAGGTCGGGCCGGACTACATCGACCCCGGGTACCACACGCTCGCCGCGGGCCGGCCCGGCCGCAACCTCGACCCGGTGCTCGTCGGCGCCGACCGGATCGCCCCGCTGGCCCGCCACGGGTCGGCCGGCGCGGACATCGCCGTTGTCGAGGGCGTGATGGGGCTGTTCGACGGGCGGATTCCCGACGGGGCCGGCTCCACCGCCGAGGTGGCCGGGCTGCTCGGGGCCCCGCTGCTGCTGGTGGTCGACTGCCGGGGGCTGTCCCGCAGCCTGGCCGCGCTCCTGCACGGGTTCCGCTCCTTCGACCCCGCCCTGCGGATCGGCGGGGTCGTGCTGAACCGGGTGGGGAGCGCGCGGCACGAGGAGGTGCTGCGTGCCGCCGCCGACGAGGCCGGCCTGCCGGTGCTCGGCGCCCTCCCCCGCCGCGACGCGCTCGCCGTCCCGTCCCGGCACCTCGGGCTCGTCACGGCGGCCGAGCACGGCGCCGCGGCCGTCGGCGCCGTCGACGCGATGGCCGAGCTGGTGGCTGCGCACGTCGACCTGGACGCCGTGGTCGCGCTGGCGGCGCCGCTGCCGGCCGGGCCGGTGTGGTCGCCCGCGGACGCCGTCCGGGCCGATGAGCCGCCCGAGCGGTCCGTGGTCGCCGTGCTCGGCGGGCCTGCGTTCACGTTCGGGTACGCCGAGCACGTCGAGCTGCTGGCCGCCGCGGGTGCGGAGCCGGTCGTCGTCGACCCGCTGCGCGACGCCGCCCTCCCGCCCGGCACCGGTGCGCTGGTGCTGCCCGGCGGCTTCCCGGAGGAGCACGTCGCGCAGCTGGCGGCCAACGCGCCGCTGCTGGCCGCGGTGCGGGAGCTGGCGGCCTCCGGGGCGCCGGTGCACGCCGAGTGCGGTGGGCTGCTGTACCTGTGCGAGACGCTCGACGGCACCCCGATGTGCGGGGCGCTGCCGGCCGCGGCGACCCGTGCCGAGCGGCTCACCCTGGGCTACCGGGACGCCGTCGCCCTCACCGACTCGGTGCTGCACCCGGTCGGGGCGCGGGTGTCCGGGCACGAGTTCCACCGCTGGTCGGTCACCCCACGGGCCGGCGACTCCGCGGCCTGGGGATGGCGCGGGGCGGGGCCGGAGGGATTCGTCGCCCGCGGCGTGCACGCGTCGTTCCTGCACACCCACCCGGCCGCCGAACCGGGCGCGGTGACGCGCTTCGTCCGGCGCGCCTCCGGCCGCTCGGTGCATCGTGACACCGCGTTGCCCCACTGATCCCAGATCAGTCGATGCGGTCCGGACACCCGCTTGCTACCGTTCGGTAACCGACGCTCGATGGGGAGGTCGCCGTGCAGAACACGCTCACTCCTCGCTCCCGCCGCCGCCCCCCACCCCGGGTCGGCCTCGTGCTCGGCGCAGGTGGACTGCTCGGGTCGGCCTGGACGGCCGGCGTGCTCACCCTCCTCGCAGAACGCCTCGACCGGCCACTCGGCGACCTCGACCTCGTGCTCGGCACCAGTGCCGGCGCGGTGCTGGGTGCGGCGCTGCGGTGCGGCATGGACGCACCGGAGCTGCTCGCCCACCAGCGCGGCGCCGACCCCGCCGACGCCCCCGACCGCAGGCCGGACGAGCTGCCGGAGCTGCGCACGATCGAGCAGGAGTCCGGCGACGGGCGGCTCCCGGTACCGCTGCCGCGGCTCGGCTCGCCCCGGCTGCTGGCCCTCGCCGCCGTCTCGCCGTGCCGGATGAACCCCGTGGTGGCGGCGTCCGGCCTGCTGCCGCTGGGGCGGCGGCGGATGACCTCGCTCGTGCGGATGGTGGACGTCCTCCAGGCGCGTGGCGGTGCGCCTGCGGGCGGCTGGGTGGGCGGCAGGCCGCTGTGGGTGGTGGCGGTCGACTACGACGCGGGGCGCCGCGTGGTGTTCGGGCGCACCGGGGCTCCCGCGGCGACCGTGGCCGACGCGGTGCTCGCGTCGTGCGCGATCCCGGGCTGGTTCGCGCCGCAGCTGATCGGCGGCCGGCGCTACGTGGACGGCGGCGTCGCCTCGGCCACCTCGCTCGCGCTGCTCGCCCGGCCCGGCGCGCCGGTGCTGGACGAGGTGTACGTCCTCGCGCCGATGGCCAGCTACGACTACGACCGCCCGACCGACCCGGTCGCGGTGGTCGAGCGGCGGGTGCGCCGCCTGCTCACCCGCTGGCTGGACGCCGAGGTGCGGGCGGTGCGCGCGCTGGGCACGCGCGTCACCGTGCTGACCCCCGGGCCCGACGACCTGCGGGCCATGGGCGGCAACCTGATGAACCCGCGGCGCAGGCTCCAGGTCCTCGACACCGCCCTGACGACGTCGGCAGGCGCGCTGGACGCCGGCCGCAGCACGGCCGCCTGAGCGCGCGGACGTCGCGAGTTCCGGGTTGCGCTCCACGAACGGGCGCAGCGCCCGCTCGTACGGCGCTGCGAGCCCTGCGGCCGGCGTGATGCTTGGGGAGTGCGCAAGGTCGCACTCCGCCCCGCCCGGATGGACTCCGCACCGTCCCGCGGCACAGACTGACCGGCGTGGAGCGCGGGAGGGTGTCGTTCGTGGGGGCCGGGCCGGGCGCGGCCGACCTCATCACGCTGCGCGGTGCGCGGCGCATCGCCGAGGCCGACGTGGTGATCTGGGCCGCGAGCCTCGTGATGGCCGAGACCGTCACGGAGCACGCACGGGCCGACGCCGAGCTGGTCGACTCGTCGCAGATCGCGCACGAGGACGTACTCGCGCTCTACCGGAGGGCCGCCGCCGGCGGCCTGAAGGTCGCGCGCGTGCACTCCGGCGACCCGTCGCTGTGGGGCGCGGTGCAGGAGCAGTACGACGCGGCCGAGGAGCTCGGGCTCGAGGTGGAGATCGTGCCCGGCGTGTCGGCGTTCGGGGCGGCTGCGGCGGTCGCTGGCCGGGAGCTGACCATCCCGGAGGTCGCGCAGTCGGTGGTGCTCACGCGGCTGGAGGGCGGCAAGACGCCGATGCCGCCGGGGGAGAAGCTGCGCGAGTTCGCCCGGCACGGGACCACGATGGCGATCTTCCTCTCCGCGGCGCGCTCGGCGCAGATGGTCGCCGAGCTGCGCGCGGGCGGCTACGCCGACGACACCCCGGTGGTCATCGCGCACCGCACCAGCTGGCCCGACGAGCTGACCCTGCGCTGCCGGCTCGACGAGGTCGAGCACGTCTGCAAGCAGCACAAGCTCTGGCGCCACACCCTGTTCCTGGTCGGCGCGGCGCTGGATGCGGGCGGGACGAGAAGCCATCTCTACCACCCCGGGCATTTCCACACGTTCCGCAAGCCGGACAGGGCGGCCCGGCAGGCCCTGCGCGCCGCGCGCGCCGCGTCCCGCCCGGCCCCGTGAACCCCGCCCCCGACCGACGAACGGCACTCCCGTCGGTACCTGGACGGCGAGAGTGCCGTTCGTCGGGGAGCGGGGCGCGCGTCACCGTGGTCGGGGTCGATGGCGGCGGCCTCCCCCCGGGTGCCGACGCCGCGCTCGCCTGCGCCGACGTGGTCCTCGGGGCCGCTCGGCACCTCGATGCCGTTCCCGTTCCAGCCGCGGCCTCGCGGGTGGTGCTCGGGCCCGTCGAGGCGGGGCTGGAGGTCCTCGTCGGGCGGCGGGCCGTGGTGCTGGCCAGCGGCGACCCCGGCTTCTTCGGGATCGTCCGGTTGCTGCGCGAACGCGGGCACGAGCCTGCCGTGCTGCCGGCGCGCTCCAGCGTCCAGCTCCTGTTCGCCCGGCTGGGGCGCTCGTGGGACGACGTCGCCGTCGTCAGCGCGCACGGGCGCGCGCTCGGTCCCGCCGTCAACGTCTGCCGCGCGCGGCCGGCCGTCGCGGTGCTCACCGCGCCCGGGGCGGGGCCCGCGGAGATCGGCGCCGCGCTGGAGGGCTGGCCGCGCACGCTCGTCGTCGCCGAGGACCTCGGTGGTCCGGACGAGCGGCTCACGACCCTGACCGCCGCCGAGGCAGCGACGCGCGACTGGCACCCGCTCACCGTCGTGCTGTGCCTGCGCGACCCCGACGCCGTGCCCGGCCGGGGCTGGCACGCGGGCGGCGAGCCCGTCCCGCCCGGCGACGGGTGGGCGCTGCCGGACGACGCGTTCGAGCACCGCGCCGGCATGGTCACGAAGGCCGAGGTCCGCGCGCTGGTGCTGGCCCGGCTCGCGCCGCGCCCCGGCGCGCTCGTGTGGGACGTGGGCGCGGGATCCGGGTCGGTCGCGGTCGAGTGCGCCCGGCTGCGCGCCGCCGCGCTCGCCGCCGAGCGGCTGGCCGACGACGGCGCGCGGATCGCCGCCAACGCCGCCGCCCACGGCGTGGACGTCCGCGTCGTGGCGGGGGACGCGCCCGCCGTGCACGCCGGCCTCCCGCGCCCGGACGCCGTGTTCGTCGGCGGCGGTGGGCCGGAGGTGGTCGCGGCCGCCACCGGTGCCGAGCGCGTCGTCGTGGCGCTCGCGGCCCTGGACCGGATCGCGCCCACCCGCGCCGCGCTGCACACCGCAGGCCTGGCCGTCGACGGGGTGCAGCTCGCGGCGTCCCGGTTCGCCGACCTGCCCGACGGGAGCGTCCGGCTGGCGGCCACCAACCCGATCACGATCCTGTGGGGGACCCGCCGATGATCGCCCTGTTCGCCGTCACCGACGCCGGGCGGCGCGCCGCCGCCGAGGTGGCGCCCGCGCTCGAGGCGGACGTGCACCCGCTCGACGCGCTGCCCGCGCTGTGGCCCCGCCTCGACGGCGCGGTGTTCTTCCTGGCCACCGGCGCCACCGTGCGGCTGGTCGCTCCGCTACTGCGCGACAAGCGCTCCGACCCCGGCGTCGTCTGCGTCGACGAGGCCCGCCGCTTCGCCGTGGCGCTCACCGGAGGGCACGAGGGCGGGGCCAACGCCCTCGCCGAACGGGTCGGCGCGCTGCTCGGCGCCCAGCCGGTGGTCACCACGGCTTCCGATGCCGCCGGCAGTACCGGCATGGACGAGCTGGCCGCCGCCCTCGACGCTGCGGTGGACGGCGACGCGGCCGCGGCGGGCCGCGCCCTCCTGGACGGCACGGCGGTGGTGGAGAACCCGCTGGGAATGCCGCTGCCGCCCGTCCTGCAACGCCAGCATGGTGGCCATACTGGCGTAACACGGCAGCAAAGCCACCATGCTGACGTTCGGATCGTCGTCACCGACCGCATCGGCGAGGACTCCGTCGTCCGGGTTGTTCCGCGCACCCTCGTCGTCGGGGTCGGGTCCGCGCGGGGAGTGTCTGCGGCTGCCGTCGCCGACACGCTGTGGCGCATCGAGACCTCTCACGGGTTCGACCTGCGTGCGGTGCGCGCGTACGCCAGCGTCGATCTCAAGGCCGACGAGGCCGGGATCCTCGCCGCCATCGCGCCCGCCGAGCTGCGGACGTACCCGGCCGAAGTGCTGGCGGCGGTCGCCGTGCCGAACCCCAGCGAGGTGGTGCGGGCCGAGGTCGGCACCCCGAGCGTCGCCGAGGCCGCCGCCCTGCACGCGGCCGCCGAGCTGGGCGGCGGGGCGCCGGTCGAGCTGGTCGTCGAGAAGATCAAGGGCGAGAACGTGACGGTCGCGGCCGCGCGGATCCGGCCCCGTGGCCGGCTCGCGATCGTCGGGCTCGGCCCGGGCGCCGCCGACCTGCGCGCGCCCCGCGCCGAGGCCGAGCTGCGCCGTGCCTCCGTCGTGGTGGGGCTCGACCAGTACGTCGAGCAGGTCCGCCACCTGCTCCGCCCGGGTACGGAGGTCCACGCGAGCGGCCTGGGTGACGAGGAGCAGCGCGCCGCCGACGCCGTGGCGCTCGCCGCGAAGGGCCGCGCGGTCGCGCTGATCGGCTCCGGGGACGCGGGTGTCTACGCGATGGCGAGCCCCGCGCTGCAGCAGGCCGGGGCCGACATCGAGGTCGTCGGCGTCCCGGGTGTCACGGCCGCCCTCGCCGCCGCCGCGCTGCTCGGCGCGCCGCTCGGGCACGACCACGTGCTGATCTCGCTGTCGGACCTGCACACGCCGTGGCCGGTGATCGAGCGCCGGGTCGCCGCGGCCGCGGAGGCCGACCTCGTCACCTGCTTCTACAACCCGCGCAGCCGCGACCGGCACTGGCAGCTCGGCGCCGCACTGGACGCGTTCCGCGCGCACCGCCCGCCGTCCACGCCCGTGGGCGCAGTGCGGCAGGCGAGCCGGACCGGCCAGCGGGTGTGGACGGCGCCGCTGTCCGAGTTCGACCCGGCCGAGGTGGACATGCTCACGACCGTGGTCGTCGGGTCGTCGGCTACGCGGATGGTGGCGGGGCGGATGGTGACCCCGCGGGGTTATCGCTGGAGCTGAGTGGTATCAGCGCGATACCATGAAGCCATGGCGATGACACTGCGACTCACCGATGAGGAGACCGAGGCCCTGCGCGCCCAGGCGGAGGTCGAATCGCGTTCGATGCAGGAGGTGGCCCGAGCCGCGCTGCGGGAGTACGTCGCTCGCCGGGGCAACGCGCGGCTCGTGGACGAGGAGCTGCAGTACGTCGTCACCACCTACCAGGAGGCGCTTCGCCGTCTCGGCGATTCGTGATCCGCTACCTCTCGCTCGACGATCTCCTGCGCATCGTCGATGCGGCGGTCGAGGGTGACGCGATCGTGCGTGACATCGGGCTCCTCGAGTCGGCGCTCGGCCGGCCGCGGGCCACGGTCTTCGGAAGCGACGCCTACCCGCGCCTGCACCTGAAGGCCGCTGCGTTGCTGCACTCGCTCGCGCGTAACCACGCACTCGTCGACGGCAACAGGCGGCTGGCCTGGGCGGCGACCGCCGTGTTCCTCGGCATCAACGGACATCGGGTCGTCACCGGCCAGGACGACGTGGTCGACCTGGTCCTGGCCGTCGCCGCAGGCACCCTCGACGACCTGGAGAAGATCGCGGCGCAGCTCGCGGCCTGGTCGCCGGCACGCTGATCGGGTGCGGCCCCGACGCCGCCACCCGTCCCGCGTGGAGCGGGACGGGTGGTGACGGGGGCTACCGCCGAGGTTGATCTCACCCGGCGGCGGCCGGGGCGAGACCGGTCCCGGCCGGGTTCCTCCGGCGCGTGGTGAGGACGACGAGCAGCGAGGTCGCCGTGAGCGCCACGCCGAACCAGGTGACGCTCCGGACGCCGAGGTTGTCGACGAGCAACCCGCCGATGAGCGCCGCGATCGCGATCGACGTGTTGTACGCGAGCGTGTTCAGCGACATGGCGGCCTCGAAGGTGTCGGGCGCCGCGGCCTGCGTCATGTTGAGCTGGCACAGCTGCACCACGCCGAAGGAGATCCCCCAGAGGGCCAGCAGGACGATCGCGCCGACCTGCCCGGCACCGATGACGAGCAGCACCAGCAACGACCCCACGAGCCCGGCGCCGCCGACGAGGAAGCCGGCCCTCGGGTTCCTGGCCACCGTGAACCCGGCCACCCAGTTCCCGATCGCGCCTCCGGCGCCGAAGACCATCAGGGCCGCGGTGATGAAGGCGGGCGTCGCGGACGCGCCGCTCTCCAGGACGGGGCGCACGAACGTGTACGCGCCGAAGTGGCCGAGCACGAACAGCACGACGACGACCAGCACCAGGCGCAGTCGCGTGTTGGCCAGCGGCAGCCGGAAGACGTCCCGCACCGGGACCGCGCTTCCCGACGGCAGGGACGGGACCGCGGCGGCGACCGCGATGAGCACCAGCACGCCGAGGCCGGCCCAGATGAGGAAGGTCGTCCGCCAGCTGGTGAGGCTCTCCAGGACCGTTCCCAGGGGTATGCCCACGACCGTGGCGATCGAGATGCCCGACATGACGACCGCGGCCGCGCGGCCCGCGTGGCGTTCCGGGACGATGCGCATCGCCATGCTCACGCCGATGGCCCAGAACACGCCGCTGGCGAACCCCATGACGAGCCGCGTGGCCAGGACCAGCGGGTAGTTCGGGGATACGGCGGTGACCACGTTCCCCAGCGTCAGCACCACCAGCAGCGTGCACAGCAGCGCGCGGCGGTCCACGCGCCTGGTCCAGGCCACGAGGAACGGCACACCCAGCCCGGCCGAGATGCCGTACAGGGTGACCATCAGCCCGGCCGCCCCCAGCGTCGTGCCCAGGCTCGAGCTCAGCGGGGTGAGCAGTCCGACGGGCATCAGTTCCGTGGTGAGGAAGACGAACAGGCTGGCGGTGATCGCCGAGACCCCCGACCACGGGTGCTTCTCGAGTGTTTCCATCGTGTCCTCTGATCGTTTCGCATGTTCGGGTCCCGGGATCCCGTCGCCATTCCACGTGCCGACGATCGATGAGTCCAACACATGCTCGTCATGCCATCGATCTCGTTGGAAGATGGACCGGTGGAGTTCCAGCAGCTGCGCTACGTCATCGCCGTCGCGGAGACCGGCAGCTTCACCCGCGCCGCGCAGCGGTGCCTGGTCGTCCAGTCCGCGCTCAGCCACCAGATCGCGCGCCTGGAGCGGGAGGTCGGGGCGCGGCTCTTCGAGCGGACCAGCCGCCGCGTCCGGCTGACACCGGCGGGTGCGGCGTTCCTCCCCGCGGCCCGGCAGTGCCTGGACGCCGCGGAGCGCGCGGCCGCCGAGGTCGCCGCTGCGGTCGGCGAGGTGCGCGGGCGGCTCGCCGTGGGTGTGATCTCCACCGTCGCCGCGGTCGATGTCCCGGGCGCGCTGCGGGAGTTCCGCGGGCGCTACCCGCAGGTGCGTATCGGTCTGCTCCAGAGCAGGAGCGAGGAGCTCGTCGAGCAGGTCTCGCAGGGATCGATCGATGTGGCCTTCCTCGGGCTCCCGACGTCGGCGCGCCCCCGCGGGGTCGAGTCCCGGGAGCTCGCCCACGACCGCCACGTCGCCGTGATCGCGCCCGGCCACCCGCTCGCCGGGGAACCGGCGGTCGACCTGCGCAGGCTCTCCTCCGAGGTGTTCGTGGACCTGCCGGCCGGAACCGCCGGGCGCCTCGAGTCCGACGAGGCCTTCGCGGCCGCCGGTCTCACCCGGGAGGTCGCCTTCGAGGTGACCACCGCGGACCTGATCGCCCGACTGGTCGAGCAGGGCCTCGGCGTCGCCATGCTCCCGTCCGCCTACGCGCCGCAGCTGACCGGCGTCACCACGGTCGAGGTCGTCGACGCCCCGGCCCGGGTCGAGCACGTCATCTGGAGCAGGGACGGCCGCACCCCGGCGACGACCGCCTTCCTCGACGTCCTCGGCATCCCGGCCGAGACCGGGCCGGGGCAGGGCGGGTCGATGCGACATCGCGCACGGGACGGGGGAACCGGGCGTCCGCCGGGTTAGGCTCGGCCGGCTGCGCGGGAACCCGGTGCGAACCCGGGGCGGTCCCGCCACTGTCACCCGCGAGCCCGCCACCTGCGGGCCCGCAGGAAGCCAGACCTCGCGCAGCGCCCACCACCGACCCCGTCCGGGCGTGGACACCCGGGGAGGAGCACCGTGAACGCGCGCGCTGCCGTGCATCCGATCGAGCAGGAGTCCTACGCGATCCTGCGCACCAGGCTCGACACCTCCGACCTGCCCCCGCTCACCCGCGCGGTCGTCGAGCGCGTGGTGCACACGAGCGCCGACACGACGTGGGCAGGGGACCTGGTCGCCGCGGAGGACGCCCTGCGCGCGGGCCGCGAGGCGTTGCTCGCCGGGGCGCCGCTGGTCACCGACGTCCGGATGGTGGCCGCCGGGGTCACCGCGCGGCCCGCGGTGGTCGCGCTCGACCTCGCCCGGGACGCGGAGCCCGGGCTGACCCGGTCCGCGGCGGGCGTCCGCGCCGCCGTCGCGCGGCACCCGGACGGGGCGGTGTGGGCGATCGGGAACGCGCCGACGGCGCTGGCCGAGCTCGTGCGCTGCGCGGCGGCCGGCCTGGTGCGCACGGCACTCGTGGTCGGCCTGCCGGTCGGGTTCGTGGGGGCGGTGGCGGCGAAGGGCGCGCTGCGGGCGTCCGGGCTGCCGGCCGTCAGCAACCGCAGCGAGCGGGGCGGGGCCGCCGTGGCTGCCGCCGCCGTCAACGCGCTCCTCTACGCCGGGGAGGCCCGGTGAGAGCGCCGCTGCTCCTCGTCGGCCACGGCACGGTCGACGCCACCGGGGTCGAGGAGTTCGTCGCGTTCACCGGCCGGATGCGCGGGCTGCTCGCCACGGACGGCGGGGTGGACGTGGCGGGCGGGTTCATCGAGCTGTCGGCGCCCACCGTCCACGAGGCCTGGACGGAGCTGGCCGAGCGCGGGGGCACGACGATGGCGGCCGTGCCGATGGTGCTGGTCGCTGCGGGCCACGCGAAGGGCGACATCCCGGCGGCCCTGCAGCGGGAGGTCGTGCGCGACCCGGCCACCGCGTACGTCTTCGGCCGCCCGCTCGGGCCGCACCCGCTCCTGCAGCAGGTCGTGGCCGCGCGGGTCGCCGAGGTCGCCCCGGCCGAGGACACGGCCGTCCTGCTCGTCGGCCGCGGTTCCACCGACCCCGACGCCAACGCGGAGGTCTGCAAGGTCGCGCGGCTGCTGCAGGAGGGGCGCGGGTACGAGTTCGTCGAGCCCGCCTTCGTGTCGCTGACCGGCCCGGACGTGCCGGGCGGGCTCGCCCGCTGCCGGGCGCTAGGGGCGCGGCGGGTCGTGGTGGCTCCCTACTTCCTCTTCGACGGGGTGCTGCCGCGCCGGGTGGGCGAGCAGGCCCGCGCGTTCGCCGCGCAGCACCCGGACGTCGACGTGCGCGTGGCCCGGCACATCGGCGACTGCCCCGAGCTCGCGGAGCTGGTGCTGGAGCGCTACCACGAGGCGCTGCACGGCGACATCAGGATGAACTGCGACACCTGCGCCTACCGCGTGCTGCTCCCCGGTTTCGAGGACAAGCTCGGCGCCGCGCAGACGCCGCACCACCACCCGGACGACCCCTCCCACGGGCACGGTCACGGGCACGGACACGTCGTCGCGGGATGATGGCGCACGTGGACCCCTATCTCGTCGGGCTCGACCTGACCGGCCGCCGCGTCGTCGTGGTGGGCGGGGGCGGCGTCGCGCAACGCCGCCTGGGCGGCCTGCTCGCCGCGGGGGCCGATGTCGAGGTCGTCGCGCCGGAGGTCACGCCGGCCGTCGAGGCGATGGCCTCCGCGGGCGAGGTGCGCTGGACCGCACGCGGCTACCGCGCCGGTGACCTGGACAGCGCCTGGTACGCCATCGCGTGCACCGACGACCCGGCGGTGAACGCGCAGGTGGGCGCGGAGGCGCAGGAGCGGCGGGTGTTCTGCGTGCGGGCCGACGACGCCCCGCGGGGCAGCGCGGTCACCCCGGCGGTCGGGCGCCACGGTGCGCTCACCGTCGGTGTGCTCGCCGGGCGCAACCCGCGCCGCTCGGCGGCGGTGCGCACCGCGCTGGTCGAGGCCCTGCACGCCGGGGTCGTCGACGACGCGGCGGAGCCGGTGCGGCCGGGCGTCGCGCTCGTCGGCGGTGGGCCGGGCGACCCGGAGCTGATCACGGTGCGCGGGCGGCGGCTGCTGTCGCGCGCCGACGTGGTGGTCACCGACCGGCTCGGCCCCCGCGACCTGCTCGACACGCTCGCCCCGCACGTCGAGGTCGTCGACGCGTCCAAGATCCCGTACGGGCGCGCGATGAACCAGGCCCGGATCAACGAGCTGCTCGTCGAGCACGCCCGCGCGGGCAAGTTCGTGGTGCGGCTCAAGGGCGGGGACCCCTACGTCTTCGGCCGCGGCTTCGAGGAGGCCCTCGCCTGCGCCGAGGCGGGGGTGGCCGTCACCGTGGTGCCCGGTGTGACGAGCGCGTTCGCCGCCCCGGCCGTCGCCGACGTACCGGTGAGCCACCGCGGCGTCGCGCACGAGATCGTGGTGGTGTCCGGGCACGTCGCGCCGGACGACCCGCGCAGCCTCGTCGACTGGCCCGCGCTCGCGCGGCTGCGCGGCACGGTCGTGCTGCTCATGGCCGTGGAGCGGATCGGTGCGTTCGCCACGGCCCTGATCGACGGCGGCCGCCCCGCCGACACGCCCGTCGCCGTGGTGCAGGACGGCACGATGCGCATCCAGCGCTCGCTGCGCGCCACCCTCGCCACCGTGGCGGACGAGGTGCGCGCGCAGGGGATCAACCCGCCCGCCGTGGTCGTGGTGGGGCCGGTGGCCGGCCTGGCCGAGTGGGAGGTGACCACGCGTGGTACCTGATCCCCTGTGGCCGACCCTGCAGACTCGCTGCTCGACCTGACCGTCCGCGACCTGCTCGACTCGGTCGCCGCCCGCACGCCGGCGCCCGGGGGAGGCGGGGTCGCCGCGCTGGTCACCGCGATGGCCGCCGGCCTCACCGCGATGGCCGCCCGGTTCGGCGATGGCGCGGTGGCCGAGCGCGCCGACGAGCTGCGCGCCGTCGCGGCGCCCCTGGCCGACGCCGACGCCGCCGCGTACGGGGGCTTCCTGGCGGCCGTGCGCCGTCCCCGCGACGACCCCGGCCGCGCGGAGGCCGTCGCGCGGGCCCGGGCCGACACGATCGCCGTTCCCGTGGTGATCGCCGACGTGGCGGGCGAGGTCGCCGGGCTCGCGGCCGATCTCGTGCTGAACGGCAACCCGCACCTGCGCGGTGACGCGGCCGCGGCCGTGCACCTCGCGGCGGCGGCGGCGGCGACGGCGGCCGAGCTGCTCGCCGCCAACGCCAAGGGTGAGCAGGGAATCGCCGAGCGCGACCGCGCCCGCGAGATCGCCGCGACGGCCCGGGGCCTCGCCGACCAGGTAGACCGCGACTGACCGTTCGACCCGAGCCGGCCCGACGGCCGGCACACGGAGGGCTTGACGCCGCCGAAGTCGAACTGGGCGCTGCCGATCGAGACCCCGCCGTTCGTCGGGATCCCGCTCGTCACCGACATCGTCTTCACCTACGGCGGCATCGCCACCGACGCGGGCGCCCGTGGTCGACGGCTCGGGGAACGCGCTGCCCGGGCTCTACGCCGCGGGGAGTGCACACCCGCGTTCGGTGGACGGGCCCGATGCGCTCGTGCACCGGTTCGCCCGCCTGCTCCTGCAGGACCACCGCCCGGCCATCGGGACGATGCTCACCGGGACCTGGACCGCCGACCGCATCGCCGACGCGTTCGAGAACCGGCTCGGCGACGAGCTCGAACCCATCGGCTTCGGCGGCCACCTCGTCCGGCCAGGGGGCTGATCCCCCGACCCGGCGGGGTCGCCATCCTCACGGCGCGTTGACCGCCGGACCCACCGTGTGTTCCAGTTCTCCGCGACGGCAGTGCAGGAAGCCGGTGCGAGTCCGGCGCGGTCCCGCCACTGTCACCGGGGAGCACCCCGGGAGCCAGACACTCGCTGCCGTCACGACTCCGCCGAGCAGAGGGCGCGGACCCTCGGGAGGAACGCCGATGACGCAGCCCGTGCTGCTGCTCTCCACCGCCGACACCGAGCTGCTGGCCGCCCGGGGGTCCGGGGCCCTCTACCGGACGGCGAACCCGGCGCGTATCGAACCGGAAGGGCTGCCGGCCCTGCTCGACGGGGTCGCCGTCGTCGTGCTGCGGCTGCTGGGTGGTCGCCGCGCGTGGCCGGAGGGGGTGGACGCGCTGGTGGCGTCCGGGCTGCCGGTCGTGCTGCTGGGCGGGGAGGCCGCGCCGGACGCGGAGCTGATGGCCGCCTCCACCGTGCCGGCCGGCGTCGCGTCCGAGGCACTGGCCTACCTCGCAGCGGGCGGCACCGCGAACCTGCGGGAGCTGCACCGGTTCCTGTCCGACACCGTGCTGCTCACCGGCGAGGGGTTCGACCCGCCCGCCGCGATGCCCGATTTCGGCGTGCACGGCGCCCGCGTGCAGGACCCGGCGAAGCCGACCGTCGGCGTCGTCTTCTACCGGGCCCACGAGCTCTCGGGGAACAGCGCGTTCGTCGACGAGCTGTGCGACGCGATCGAGGCCCGGGGCGCGAACGCGCTGCCCGTGTACTGCGGCTCGCTGCGCGGGGCGCAGCCGGAGCTGATGGATCTGCTGGGCGAGGCCGACGCGCTGGTCGCCACCGTGCTGGCGGCGGGCGGCACGATCGCGGCCGGTGCGAGCGCGGGCGGCGAGGAGGACTCGTGGGACGCGGGCGCGCTCGCGACCCTCGACGTCCCCGTCCTGCAAGGCCTGTGCCTCACGACCTCGCGGGCCACCTGGGCGGAGTCCGATGCCGCGCTCTCCCCGATGGACGCGGCGATGCAGGTGGCGATCCCCGAGTTCGACGGCCGCCTGATCACGGTGCCGTTCTCGTTCAAGGAGACCGAACCGGGCGACGACATCCCGGTCTACCGCGCCGACCCCGAGCGCGCCGCCCGGCTGGCCGGCCTCGCCGTGCGGCACGCCCGGCTGCACGCCACGCCGGTGGCCTCCCGGAAGCTGGCCGTGGTGCTGTCGAGCTACCCGACCAAGCACTCCCGGGTGGGCAACGCCGTCGGGCTGGACACGCCCGCGTCGGCCGTCGTGCTGCTGAGGGCGCTGCGGGACGCGGGCTACGCGGTCGGCGACTTCCCGGAGGACTCCGACCAGCTGATCCACTCGCTCATCGCCGCGGGCGGGCACGACGTCGAGTGGCTCACGGAGGAGCAGCTGGCGGCCGCCCCGGCCCGGGTCGCGCTCGCCGCCTACCGCCGCTGGTTCGACGCCCGGCCGGCCGCTCTCACCGACGGCATGCGGGAGCACTGGGGCGAGCCGCCGGGATCGCTGTACGTGGACGGGGACGAGATCGTGCTGGCGGCGCTGCAGTTCGGCAACGTCGTGCTGATGATCCAGCCGCCGCGCGGGTTCGGCGAGAACCCGGTGGCGATCTACCACGATCCGGACCTGCCACCCTCGCACCACTACCTCGCCGCCTACCGCTGGCTGGACGAGGAGTTCGGCGCCGACGCGGTGATCCACCTCGGCAAGCACGGCACCCTCGAGTGGCTGCCCGGCAAGGGCCTCGGCCTGGCCGCCGAGGACGGCCCGGACGCGGTGCTCGGCGAGCTGCCGCTGGTCTACCCGTTTATCGTCAACGACCCCGGCGAGGGCACACAGGCCAAGCGCCGCGGCCACGCCGTCGTGGTCGACCACCTGGTGCCGCCGATGGCCCGCGCCGACACCTACGGCGAGATGGCCAAGCTCGAGCAGCTGCTCGACGAGTACGCCACCGTGCAGGCGATGGACCCGGCGAAGCTGCCCGCACTGCGCACGCAGATCTGGGAGGTCGTCACCGCGGCGCAGCTGCACCACGACCTGCACGTCGACGCCGCACCCGGCGAGGACTCCTTCGACGACTTCGTCCTCCACATCGACGGCTACCTCTGCGAGGTCAAGGACGTCCAGATCCGCGACGGCCTGCACGTCCTCGGCGGCCCGCCCGAGGGCGAGGCCCAGGTGAACCTGGTGCTGTCGATCCTGCGGGCGAGCCAGGTGTGGGGCGGCAAGGCGGCGCTCCCGGGCCTCCGCGCCGCACTGGCGACGTGGGCGGGCCTGGACGAGCAGGCCCTGTTGGCGGCCCCCGGGGAACGTCAGCAAAGCCACTTTCCTGACGCTGGGCGTCAGCAGAGCCACTTTGCTGACACCCCGGAGGGGGCACGCCTCCTCGCCGTCGCCCCCGGCCCCGCCGTCACCGGGGCCGATCTCGTCGACGTCCTCGAGGGCGTCGCCCGGGCCCTCGTCACCCGCCTGCAGGAGCGCGGATGGGCCGAGCCCGCCGCGGTCTGCGCCGAACTGCTGGGGGAGGAGATCCCCTCCGTCGTGGCGGTCCTCGGCTTCGGCTGCCGCGAGGTCGTGCCGCGGCTGGAGCGCACCACCGACGAGATCGCCGCCGTCCTGCACGCCCTCGACGGCGGGTACGTCCCGGCCGGGCCGTCCGGCTCGCCGACACGCGGACTGGTCAACGTGCTGCCGACCGGGCGGAACTTCTACTCCGTCGACCCCAAGGCGATCCCGTCGCGCAGCGCGTGGGAGGTCGGGTCGGCCCTCGCGGAGTCGCTCGTCGCGCGCCACCTCGCCGACACGGGGTCGTACCCGAGCAGCGTCGGGCTCACCGTCTGGGGCACGAGCGCGATGCGCACCCAGGGCGACGACCTCGCCGAGATCCTCGCGCTGATCGGCTGCCGCCCGGTGTGGGACGACGCGTCGCGGCGCGTCACCGGCGTCGAGATCGTGCCGCTCGACGAGCTGGGCCGGCCCCGCATCGACGTGACCGTCCGGATCTCCGGGTTCTTCCGCGACGCGTTCCCGCACGTCATCGGCCTGCTCGACGACGCGATCCGGGCCGTCGCCGAGCTGGACGAGCCCGCGGACCGCAACTTCCTCCGAGCCCACGTGGAGGAGGACACCGCGGAGCACGGCGACCGCCGCCGTGCCACGTCGCGGATCTTCGGCTCCAAGCCCGGCGCGTACGGGGCGGGCCTGCTCCCGCTGATCGACGCCCGCAACTGGCGAAGCGACGCCGACCTCGCCGAGGTCTACGCCGTCTGGGGCGGCTACGCCTACGGCCGTGGCCTCGACGGGCGCGAGGCGCGTGCCGACATGGAGCAGTCGTTCCGGCGGATCGCGGTCGCCGCGAAGAACCAGGACACCCGCGAGCACGACATCGTCGACTCCGACGACTACTTCCAGTACCACGGCGGCATGGTCGCGATGGTCCGTGCGCTCACCGGCCGCTCGCCCGCGGCGTACGTGGGCGACTCCGCGGTGCCGCAGGCGGTCCGGACGCGCACGCTCGCCGAGGAGACCAAGCGCGTCTTCCGCGCCCGCGTCGTGAACCCGAAGTGGATCGCGGCGATGCAGCGCCACGGGTACAAGGGGGCCTTCGAGCTGGCCGCCACCGTCGACTACCTGTTCGGCTACGACGCCACGGCCGGTGTCGTCGACGACTGGATGTACGGGCAGCTCGCCGAGAGCTACGTGTTCGACGAGACCAACCGGGCGTTCATGCAGCAGTCCAACCCGTGGGCGCTGCGCGGGATCACCGAGCGGCTCCTGGAGGCGGCCGACCGCGGCATGTGGGCCAAGCCCGACGACGCCGTGCTCGACCGGCTCCGCCAGACCTACCTCGACCTCGAGGGCGACCTGGAGGGTTCGGAATGAACACACTCGTCGGAGTGGGCGTCGGGCCGGGCGACCCGGAGCTCGTCACGGTCAAGGCGGCGAACCTGCTGGCCAAGGCCGACGTCGTCTTCGTGCCGGTCGCCGACTCGGGCGAGACCGGGCGCGCCGAGCAGACCGTCCTCTACTACGCCGAGGCGTGGCGGGTGGAGCGCGTGGTCTTCGCGCTGCACGACCGGGAGCACACCGAGCGTCGCGAGCGGGCGTGGGACGCCGCGGCGGCGCAGGTCGCCGCCTGGTTCGCCGCGCGTCCCGACGGCACCGCCGTGTTCGCGACGATCGGCGATCCCTGCGTCTACTCGACGTTCAGCTACCTGGCCGCGTCCGTCCGGGCGGTGCTGGGCGAGCTGGACGTGCAGCTCGTTCCCGGGATCACGGCCATGCAGGACCTCGCCGCCCGATCCGGGACGCCTCTCGTGGAGGGCCGGGAGCCGCTCGCCCTGTTCCCCATGACGGCCGGCCCGCAGCGGTTCCGTGAGGCGCTCGAACGCGGCGACGCCGTGGCCGCGTACAAGTTCGGCCGGATGCTGCCCGAGACGCTCGCCGCGCTCCGCGCGACCGGGCGGCTCGACGAGGCCGTGTACGGCGCGGGTCTCGGCCTGCCCGAGGAGGACATCCGTCCCGCCGCCGACCTGGACCCGGCCCAGCAGGGCCCCTACCTCGCCACGCTGATCGTCCCGCCGAAGCGCACCGGTCGCGGCCATGGCCTGCGCTGACCCACGACCGTTCTACGAGGTCGTGCACTCCCGCCGGGACATCCGGTCCGGGTTCCGTCCCGACCCCGTCGACGACGCCCTGCTCACCCGGGTCCTGGAGGCCGCCCACGCGGCGCCGTCGGTCGGGTTCTCGCAGCCGTGGGACTTCCTCGTGCTGCGCGACCGCGCGGTCCGCGAGCGGGTGCACGCGCACGTCACCGCGGCCCGCGCGGCCTACGCCGGATCGCTGCCTGCCGCACGGGCGGCCGCGTTCCGCGACGTGAAGGTCGAGGCGATCCTCGAGACACCGCTGAACATCGCCGTGACGTGCGACGCCACGCGCGGCGGCCGGCACGTCCTCGGCCGCTACACCCAGCCGCGGACGGCGCCGTACTCGGTGGTGGGCGCCGTGCAGAACCTCTGGCTGGCCGCCCGGGCGGAGGGCCTCGGCGTCGGCTGGGTCAGCTTCGGCGCCGAGCGGGCGCTCGCCGCGCTGCTGGGCCTGCCGCCCCACCTGGAGCTGGTCGCCTACCTCTGCGTCGGCCACGTCGACGAGTTCCCGGACGAGCCGGAGCTGGCCACCGCGGGCTGGGCGCGCCGTCGCCCGCTGCGCTGGGCCGTCCACCACGACACCTACGGACGCCGCGGCCTGCCCGGGGAGGAACCGATGGACCTGCTCGCCGAGACCGTCGCCGCGATCACGCCCCCGGATGCCGCCGCGCGCGCCGCCGCCGTCGAGCGCCTCGACCGCATGACGAAGCCGCGCGGCGCGCTCGGCAGGGTCGAGGACGTCGCCGTGACGCTCGCCGGGATCACCGGGACCTGCCCGCCGCCGGTGCCCGAGCCCGCGGCGGTGGCCGTGTTCGCCGGCGACCACGGCGTGCACGCGCAGGGCGTGACGCCGTGGCCGCAGGAGGTCACGGCGCAGATGGTGGCGAACTTCCTCGCCGGGGGAGCGGTCGTGAACGCCTTCGCCCGGCGGCTCGGCGCCGAGGTCTGCGTGGTGGACGTCGGCGTGGCCGCGCCGCTGGACCCGGCGCCGGGCCTGCTCCCGCGCCGCATCGCCGACAGCACCGCCGACCTCGCCGCCGGCCCCGCGCTCACGCGCGAGCAGGCCCGTGCCGCGGTCGAGGTGGGGATCGAGACGGCGCGGGACCTCGTCGCCGCCGGGAACCGCTGCCTCGTCACCGGCGACATGGGCATCGCCAACACCACCGCCGCCGCGGCCCTGATCAGCGCTTTCACCGGCGCCGACGCCGGCGAGGTCACCGGCCGCGGCACCGGTATCGACGACGAGACGCTCGCCCGCAAGACGTCCGTGGTGGCGACGGCGCTGGCCCGGCACCGGCCGGACCGCGCCGACCCGCTCGGCGTGCTCGCCGCGGTCGGCGGGCTGGAGCACGCGGCGCTGGCCGGGTTCCTGCTCGCCGGCGCGGCCCTGCGCGTGCCGGTGCTGCTCGACGGTGTGAACGCAGGCGCCGCCGCCCTCGCCGCGGCCGCCCTCGCCCCGGACGCGCGGGCGTACTGGGTGGCCGGGCACCGCTCCGCCGAGCCGGGGCACACCCGCGCCCTCGCGCACCTGCACCTCGACCCGCTGCTCGACCTCGGCATGCGCCTCGGCGAGGGCACCGGCGCACTGCTGGCCCTCCCGCTCCTGCAGAGCGCCGCCCAGGCCCTCCAGGACGTCGCCACCTTCGACGCCGCGGGCGTCACCGACAAGTCCGGCTGACGCCGCGGCCGCCGGAGCCGCGGAGGCCGGGCTGACAGGGTCGGCCAGGCCTGCCCAGGCGGGCACCACCGGAGGCCGGTCTCGCGGAACTCGATCGAATCGCCGATCGGGGGAGATGGTCGCCGCGGGTCAGGAGCGGGGGACGACGGTGGGCGCTGCCGGCGGTGGCGTCACCGCGGCGCGGCGCCACACGGCGGGCCACGACACGCGCACGAGCTGCACCGCCAGGGCCGCCACCACGGCGACGTGGAACCCGAGCACCATCCGCTGGAGGACGCCGCCCACGTCGACGGGGCCGTAGATGCCCGGCACGACGTCGTCCAGCCGGCTGCAGACGTAGGCCGCGGCCAGCACGGCGGCGGCGATCGAGAGCGTGCGGACCGTGGAGACGACGGGCGCCCACTCCGGCTTCTCGGCGAGCCGGACCCCGGCCGCGACGCCGGCGAACGACAGCAGCGCGAGGATGCCGGCACCCGCGAACTGGTGCACCCAGCCGGCGAAGGTCAGGATCCGCGGACCGTCGTCGGCCGGGAAGACCGCGGCGAGCACGAGGCAGAGCGCCCACACCGCGAGCAGCACGGTGGGCCGGCCCGCCATCCGGACGCCCGACCTGGCCAGCCCGGCCAGCACGGCGAGGGTCCCGACGGCGAGCGCCACCGCGGCGGAGAAGAACAGCTGCTCGCCGCCCTCGACGAAGGCGTAGTAGCTGAGCGGCACCGAGACCGGGTTGACCTCGTGGAAGTGGGTGAACCCGAGGTAGATCATGATGACGGTCGAGCGGGCCAGTGCGAGGATCGCGATCACCGCGAAGACCAGCGGCGCCACACCCCACCGGCCCGATCGCTGCACGCCCTCCATGATCGCCCCCCGTCGCCCTGCCCGCGATCAAGGAACGCGGCGAGCCGGGTGATCTGTTCCCGGGAGGTCAGCGCGCGAGGCCCACCGGTTCCGGGGCGGTGGTCTCCAGCGCCTCGACGAGGTGCTCCACGGTGATCGAGCCGCGGTAGATCTCGCCGTTGACGAACAGCGTTGGCGTGCCGCGCACGCCGCTGCGGACGCCGGAGTTGAAGTCGGCCTCGACCCGGTCCTCGACGAAGCGGGTGGCCGGCCACAGGACCTTCTCCGGCGGGACGCCGATCTCCTCCGCGTAGCGGCGCAGGTCCTCCTGCCGCAGCCGCGGTTCGTCGCCCGAGTAGAGCTTGGCGTGCATGGGCCAGAACTGCCCCTTGAGCGCCGCGCCCTCCGCGGCGACGGCCGCCGACAGGGCGTACGGGTGCAGCTCGGCCAGCGGGAAGTGCCGGAACACGAAGACGAGCCGGTCGCCGAGGCGCTGGCGGACCTCCTCGATGATCGGGTAGGCGCGCCGGCAGTACGGGCACTCGAAATCGCCGTACTCGACGAGGGTGAGCTCCGCGCCGAGCACGCCCAGGAGGTGGTCGTAGCTGCCGATCCGGGGCTGGAGAGGAATGGTGGCCTCCCTGACATGCTGATCGGGGTGGCGGCCGCCGATGGCAGGATCGCGCCGTGACGGTGACAACTCTAGCCGAGCGCGGCGACCTCAGTCGGGCCGCGCGCGACTTCCTGCGCACCGAATCCGGTTCGGCCGTGCTGCTCCTCACGGCCGCCGTGCTGGCGCTGGCCTGGGCGAACCTCGGTTGGGGCTACGAGGAGTTCTGGCACACCCCGGTCGCGTTGACCTTCGGGGACGTGGCGCTCGCGCTCGACCTCCGGCACTGGGTGAACGACGGCCTCATGGTGATGTTCTTCTTCAGCGTCGGGCTGGAGATATCCCGGGAGATGGTGCTCGGCGAGCTGCGCGGGATCCGGGCCCTGGCCGCCCCCGCGATCGCCGCGATCGGTGGGCTCACCGTGCCCGCGCTGCTGTTCCTGCTGTTCAACGCGGGGGGCCCGGCATCGGGGGCGTGGGGTATCGCGATCTCCACCGACACCGCCGTGGTGATCGGCGTGCTGGCGCTCGTCGGCCCGCGCTGCCCCGACCAGCTGCGCGTGTTCCTGCTCGCGCTCGCGATCGTCGACGACATCGGCGCCGTCGCCGCGATCGCGATTTTCTACACCGAGGAGGTGCAGGTCACCTCGCTCGTGCTGTCGGTCGTGCTGTTCCTGGCCCTGCTCGGGCTGCGGTTCGCTCCGTTCTGGCGCACCCCGATCTACGTGCTCATCGGCGTGTTCATGTGGCTCACGGTGCTGGACTCCGGGGTGCACCCCAGTGTGGTCGGGGTGGCCATGGGCCTGCTCGTCAACGCCTACGCCCCGCGCCCGCGGGACGTGATGCGCGCCCAGGTGCTGGGCAGCAGCTTCCTGCTCGACCCCAGCCCGGAGCGGGCGATGGCAGCACAGGCGGCGGTCACGGAGGCGGTGTCGCCCAACGAGCGGCTGCAGCTGCGCATCCAGCCGTGGAGCAGCTACGTGATCGTGCCGGTCTTCGTGCTCGCGAACGCCGGTGTCGTGCTCACGGGAGAGACCCTCGCGGCGGCCTTCGCCTCGCCGCTCACGTGGGGCATCATCGTCGGGCTCACGGTCGGGAAGCTGGTCGGCGTCACGGCCGGCACCTGGGTGGCGCTGCGCACCGGCCTCGGCCGCGTGCCCGACACCCTCCGCTGGGGCCAGCTGTTCGGCGGCGCCGGGCTCGCCGGCATCGGGTTCACCGTGGCGCTGTTCGTCACCGAGCTCGCCCTGACCGACGAGGCGCTCGTGACCGACGCGAAGATCGGCATCCTCACGGGCTCGTTGCTCGCGGGCCTGATCGGCTGGCTGATCTTCCGCCTGGCAGGCGAACGAGGAGGCCAATGCGCACCGAGCGGCCTCCCAGTGCTGCCACCCCGCCCCTGGCGCCCGCCCGCGTGAGCACCACGGAGCCACAACGCTGCTTCGTCGCCAGACAGAACCATGGCTCCACAGTGCTGTTCAGGCGAGGCTTGCGAGTGGGTCGGCCCTCGTCAGGGCGGCATCGTCCTCGGCGAACGTGCGCGCCCTTCCCGGTCCCGTGCTGCGGGTCTCGAACCGGATCGTGACGCGGCCGTGGCCGGCGCCCTGCACCCATCCGTGCCCGTGCTCGGGATGGGCGACGTCGTCTCCCGGGCGCCACGGGCGGTCGGCCGCCGGATCGTCCGCGGGCTGCGCGGGCTCGGCCGCCTCGACGGGTACGGGAGCGGGCTCGGCGGCGGGCTCGAAGAGCGCGGGCGGGGGATCGTCGGTGAGCCCGGCGAGGGAGACGCCGATCAGGCGCACGCCGCCCTCCGGCACGGCGGCGCGCGCGAGCCGCTGCGCGACGGCGGTGAGCGCGCCGAGGTCGGTGCTCGCGATCGCGGCCGTCTCCGACCGGCTGGAGGTGGTGAAGTCGGCGCTGCGCACCTTCACGGTGACGGTGCGCGCCGCCCGCCCGGACGCGACCAGCCTCCGGTGGGCGGCCTCGGCCATTCGCGCCACGGCGTCGTGCACCGCGGCCATCGCGGTGAGGTCGGTGTCGAACGTGGTCTCGGCGCTGACCTGCTTGGCGGCGCCGCGCGGCGCGACCGGCCGGTCGTCGATGCCGCGGGCGAGCCGGTGCAGCTCGGTGCCGATGGCGCTGCCGAGCAGGCCGTGGACCTCGCGCAGGTCCATCGCGGCGAGCTCGCCGATCGTGCGCACACCGAGCTTGTGCAGCCCGGCCTCGGCCACCGGCCCGACGCCCCACAGCGAGCGGACGGGCAGCGGCGCGAGCACCTCCCGCTCCTCCTCGGGCGCGACGACACGCAGGCCGTCGGGTTTCGCGAGCTCCGAGGCGATCTTCGCGAGCTGCTTGCCCGACCCCGCGCCGACCGACGCCGGCAGCCCGGTGGCCGCACGGACGTCGGCCCGCAGCCGGACGCCGAACCGCTCGACGTCGGCCGCCGACGCCCCGGCCAGCGCGGGCGGTTCGAGGAAGGCCTCGTCGATCGACACCGGCTCCAGCACCGGCGAGGCGTCGGCGAGCACGGCCATGACGCGCGCGCTCAGCTCCTTGTACAGCGCGAACCGCGCCGGCAGCACCACCGCGTGCGGGCAGAGCCTGCGCGCCTGGCCCATCGGCATGGCCGACCGCGCGCCGAACACCCTGGCCTGGTAGCTGGCACCGGCCACCACCGCCCGTGGCCCGAGGCCGCCGACCAGCACGGGCCGCTCGCGCAGCGTGGGGCGCGTGAGCTGTTCGGACGCGGCGAAGAACGCATCCATGTCCAGGTGCAGGACCCAGCGTGCGCCCACCTGACCCATTCTTCCTGGACGGACCGACGGTCCCCGCCGTACCGTGCTGGAAACGTGGCCACCGCAGAGATCAGCCCGAAGACCGACAGCGTCGAGATCACCAGCGTCGAGATCACCAGCGCCGCGGAACTGGAAGCGCTCGTCGGCGCCCCCCTCAAGGCGGTCGCGGAGAAGGTCCGCCCGTCGCTCGACGCGATCGACCGGTTGTGGCTCGAGCATTCACCGCTCTGCCTGGTCGGCACCGGTGACGCGGAGGGCAACCTCGACGTCTCGCCGAAGGGCGACCCCGCCGGGCAGCTCGCCCACGTGATCGACGACCGGACGCTCGCGATCCCGGACCGCCCCGGCAACCGCCGGGTCGACGGCTACCACAACATCCTCGCCAACCCGCACGTCGGCCTGCTCTTCCTCGTCCCCGGGCGCAGCGACACGCTGCGGGTGAACGGGCGGGCGCGGATCCTGCGCGACGCCCCCTACTTCGACGAGATGGTGGTGAAGGGGCACCGGCCGCTCCTCGCGCTGGAGGTCGCGATCGACGAGGTCTTCTACCACTGCGCGAAGGCGTTCATGCGGTCGAAGCTGTGGCAGCCGGAGACGTGGGACCACGAGGCGATCCCGTCGACGGCGCGCATCTCGAGGGCCCTCGTGAACAAGGACGCCCCGCTCGAGGAGCTCGAGAG
Source organism: Pseudonocardia adelaidensis (assembly GCF_039543345.1). Classification (NCBI taxonomy): domain Bacteria; kingdom Bacillati; phylum Actinomycetota; class Actinomycetes; order Pseudonocardiales; family Pseudonocardiaceae; genus Pseudonocardia; species Pseudonocardia adelaidensis. The sequence continues at coordinate 55,660 of NZ_BAABJO010000035.1, forward strand.
GTACTACGGGCCCGCATACGCGGAGAAGCTCTACCGCGCCTGACCGGCGAGCAGCGCGTCCCCGCGCTCCTCGACGATCGCCGGGCGCTCGCCGGTGCCGGCGACGGCGGCGTGGTACCCGGAGGCCGGGCACAGGTCGGCGAGCCACAGCGGGTCGCGCGGCGCGTCCTCCCCGGTCCAGTCGAGCACGCCCGACGGCCCGAGCGTGATCGCCGACATCGGCGTGGCCAGGCCGGTGCCCACCGCCTTGAGCAGCGCCTCCTTGCGCGTCCAGAGGGTGAAGAAGGCCTGCGCGTCGGGCGCGGTCTCCCGCGGCGAGCAGACGTGGGCGGACATCGCGGGCAGGTCGGTGAGCTCACGGGCCTGCTCGACGTCGAGGCCGACGTCGCCGCCGGGGTGCACGGCGACGCCGACGAGGTCGCCCGCGTGCGTGAGGGAGAACCCGGGGCCGCCCGGGAGCACGGGCTTGCCGTGCTGCGCGCCGCAGCGGCAGGTGCGGTCGAACACCAGCGCGGCCGCCGCCGTGCCGACGGCGTCGGCGAGCACCAGCCGCACCAGCGCGTGCGCGGCGAGGTAACGGGCCCGGTCGGCGGCGCGGCGGAAGCGGTCGAGCCGGTCGCGTTCGTGGCCGTCCAGCAGCGCGACCAGCCCCGGTGCGACCTCGGGCGGCAGCGGGGCGGCCCACCACACGGCGGTCACGGACGCGGCTCGGTCAGGGCTTCCGGGCGACGCCGGCGTACGCGTCGATCGGCTCGGCCCGGCTGACGTCGAGGTCGTCAGGGCGCCACTGGGTGAGCGGCACGAGCCCGGGTTCGACCAGCTCGGTGCCCGCGAACCACCCGCGGACCTCCTCGACCGTGCGCAGCTGGTACGGCGATCCGAGCTCGGCCTGCGCCTGGACGCCGCGGATGACGGCCTCGCTCGTGCTGGTGCCCTCCCAGAGCGCCAGGTAGCTGCCGGACGGGACCGCCTCCACCACCCGGGAGATGATCGAGCGGGCGACGTCGTAGTCGGGGACGTAGCCGAACACGCCCATGAACATCACCGCGATGGGCCAGGAGAAGTCGAGGATCTCCCGTGCCTGCTCGAGGATGCGATCCGGTTCGTGGTAGTCGGCGTCGATGTACTTCGTGACGCCCTCGGGGGTGGTGTTGACCAGCAGCGCCCGGGCGTGCGCGAGCACGAGCGGGTCGTTGTCGACGTAGACGATGCGGGCGTCGGGTGCCACCGACTGGGCCACCTCGTGCGTGTTCTGCATCGTGGGCAGGCCGGTGCCGACGTCGAGGAACTGGCGGATCCCGGCCTCGCCCGCCAGGTAGCGCACGGCGCGGTTGAGGAACCGGCGGGACGTGAACGCCATGTCCACGATCTCCGGGAACGTCGCACTCACCGCGTCGGCGATCTCCCGGTCGGCGGCGTAGTTGTCCTTGCCGCCCAGCCAGTAGTTCCAGATCCGTGCCCCGTGGGGGATGTCGGGACGGATTTCCGGGAGTGGTTCCTGGCTCACGTTCGCGACGGTAGCGCACGGGTCGCGGGCGTGATCATCCGATGGTGACCGCATTACCTCCGAGGTGATCGACCGGGCCACCTCTCCGGGGCGAGGCTCCTTGCTGTCAGAAGACGACAGGGAGGAACCACCATGACCACCACGACCCCCACCGCCACCGCCACCGTCGTGCAGCGTTACCTGGCCGCGTGGAACGCGAGCGACCCCGCCGAGCGGCGGGCGGCGATCGAGGCGGTGTTCGCCCCCGGCGCGCGCTACGTCGACCCGCTCGCGGATGTCACCGGCGCCGAGGCGATCGACGGCCTCATCGCGGGCGTCCAGGAGCAGTTCCCCGGCATGGTGTTCGGCCCCGTCGGCGACGTCGACGCCCACCACGACGTCTGCCGGTTCCGGTGGGGCCTCGGCCCGGATGGGGCCGAGCCGCTGGTGATCGGCTTCGACGTCGCGACGGTGGCTCCGGACGGCCGCATCACGGGTGTGCAGGGCTTCCTGGACAAGGTGCCGGCGGGCGCCTGACCGGGCCGTCCTCGGTTAGCGTCGGTACATCGGCGGTCCGACGAGAGAGGACGGTGCCAGGAGATGACGCGTCGGGTGAACGGCGAGCTGTTGCTGGTCGGGAGTCTGCCCGCGGACTCGACCGATTCGGCGTTCCGGGCAGGCGCGCAGCTGTTCGGGGACCTGGTCTTCGCGCTCCCGGACGGGGAGACCGGGCCCCGGGCCGCCTGGGTCGGGTACGAGAGGGAGCGTCTCGTGCGTCCGAACCCCGATGTCGTCGTGGTCGAGGAGACCGCATCGCCCACCGGGATCCCGCGGCACGCGTACGAGACCCCGGTCTTCGCGGTGCGGGAGGGCGTCCAGGAGCTGCACTGGGACACCTGGCCGCGCATCGACGACGCCATCGCCTCCTACGGGGTGTTCCGGGAGCTGCGCGAGCAGGGCGTGATCCCGCCGCGGCTGCGGTTCCAGGTCGGGCTGCCGTTCCCGGCGAGCGCGCTCAACGCGTTCAAGGCGGACTTCGCGCGCGACTACCCGATCGCCGAGCGGGCGTTCGAGGACCTCGTGGCCCGCGAGCTCGTACGGCTCACGGAGGCGATCCCGCCCGGGGACCTCGCGATCCAGTGGGACATGGCCTACGAGACGCAGGACGTCCACCGGGTGCTCGCGTGGACGCCGGAGGGTGCGTGGGAACGCTTCGCGCGGCCGGTGCGCGATCTGACGCACCTGATCCCGGACGAGGTGCTGGTCGGGTACCACCTCTGCCTGGGCACGTTCCCGGACTGGCCGATGTACGAGCCGCACGACCTCGGCCTCCTGGTCCGGATGGCCAACTACGCCGTGGCGGAGTCGGGCCGGTCCGTGGACTGGCTGCACATCGCCGGGCCCCGGTACCTGCGCAGCGAGGACCGGCGCTTCTTCCGGCCGCTCGCCGACCTCGAGCCGCGCGATGCCCGGGTGTTCCTGGGCATCGTGCTGCCGCTCGACGGCGCGCCGGGGCTCGGCAGGCGGCACGCCACCGCGTCCCGGTACCTGGACGACTTCGGGGTTGCGATGTACTGCGGCTTCGGCCGCCAGCCGGGACGGGACGGCCAGGAGACCATGCGGGAGCACGCCGACACCGTCCGCGCCCTGCTCGCGGGCGGGGGCCGGGCCTGACAGCCGCCGTGCTCGGGCACGGTGAACGGGGGCGGCAGGCGCTCAGGTCCGGCCCGCCCGGTGCGGCCGGCGGGAGCGCACCACGGCCAGGCCGCCGAGCAGCGTGCCGATGAGCCCCAGCGCCACGGCCGCGACGGCCCCGGCCAGCCCGTTCCCGGTGCCCAGGCCACCGGCGGCGTTGGCGCCGTGCAGCCCGCCGACGACCACGCCGACCAGCCCCAGTGCCGTGGCCACGACGGCCCCGGTCCGGTGGCCGCGGCGCAGGGCCACCCCGGCGAGGACCACGCTGATCAGCCCGGCCACGGCGGCCGCGGTGGGCACCGTTCGCCCGACGCCGAGCTCGTATGCGGCAAGCAGGTACTGGGTGGGCATCGAGGATCCCTTCGGTCGGTGCCGCGCGGTGTCGGCCGCGGCGTCGGGAGTCGATGGTGGGGACCCGGCGGAGCCGGCGCGTCGGGCTGAGGTGGTGTTTCCCGACTGATGCCGGGGACGTACGGTCAGCCGCCGGTGGCAGCCGGTGTCGACCAGGTGTTGCAGCGCCGGGGTACCGCGCAGGGGCGATGCGCCGCCGTCGCCGGTCGGCGCACCATGGTCCCCTTGCAGCGGGTGAGGGGCGGAGGCTGATCGGCATCATGCGGGTGGCCGTGGGCCGAGGCGGATCGCCGGCCGTGTTCGACGCGTGCCTCGGCGCCTGCGTGGCGGCCGGGGTCCTCGCCGCCGCGGTCGCCCAGGTCGGCCCGGGAGTGGTGGAGGGCGCCCGTCCGGTGGACGCCGGAGCGGTCGCACTGGCCGCTGTGACCGCGGCCGCGCTCGCCGTGCGTCGCCGCTACCCGCTGGCGGCGCTGGTCGCGCTCGACCTCGTCTCCCTGGTCTGGTTCGCCTGCGCCTACCCCGGGCGGCTGATCGTGCTGGCGCCGCTGATCGGCTGCTACACCCTCGCGGCGCTGAAGGGCTGGCGGTGGGGTGTCGCGGGCGCCGCGCCCACGGCGCTGATCGAGATCATCGCGATCCGGGTGGTGCTCGGAGACACCGAGACCGCGGGCGTGGTCCCCATCGTCGTGCTGCTGGCGGCCACGGCGGGCAGCGCAGGTGCGGCCGTCGGCTACCATCGGGCGGTGCTCGCGGCCACGCGGGCCCGGCTGGCCCGGGAGATCCGCAGTCGCGAGGAGCGGGCTCGCCTGCTCGCCGCCGAGGAGCGGCTGCGCATCGCGCGCGAGCTGCACGACGTCGTCGGGCACGCAATGGCGACCATCAGCGTGCAGGCCGGGGTCGGTCTGCACGTGCTCGGGCAACGCCCCGGGCAGGCGCGCGAGGCTCTGACCGCGATCAAGCGGATCTCCGACGACGGCCTCACCGATGTCAAGACCATCCTGGGCATCCTGCGCGCGGACGGCCCGGCGGGGGAGGAACCGCGCGCCCCGCGCAGCGGGCTCGACCGGCTCGCCGACCTGATCGGAACGGCCGAGGCGGGTGGCCTGCGGGTGGAGCTGGACGTCGCGGGCGACGCGCGGCCGCTGCCGGCCCCGGTCGACCTTGCCGCCTACCGGATCATCCAGGAGGCGCTGACCAACGTGCTGCGCCACGCCGGGGCGCACACCGTCCGGATGACGCTGGAGCACGGGCCGTCCCGGCTGCTGATCCGGATCCGCGACGACGGGGCCACCACCGCCGCGGACGTCCGGGGCGGGCACGGCATCGACGGGATGCGCGAGCGTGCCCTCGCGCTGTCCGGCCGGCTCACCGCCGCCCCGCACCCCGACGGTGGCTTCGAGGTGTGCGCCGTGCTGCCGCTCCGTCCCGGTGACGGGGTACCGCCATGATGTCCGCGTGAGCCCGAGTCACCCGACGACCGAGCCCATCCGCGTGCTGATCGCCGACGACGAGGCGCTCGTGCGGGGCGGCTTCCGGGTGCTCATCGAGACCGAGCCCGGCATGGTCGTGGTCGGTGAGGCCGCCGACGGCGCCGCCGCGGTGGACCTGACCCGCGAGACCCGCCCGGACGTGGTGCTGATGGACATCAGGATGCCCGTCGTCGACGGGCTGCGCGCAACCCGCGAGATCGCCGCCGACCCCGACCTCGCGGGCGTCCACGTGCTCATCCTCACCACCTTCGACCACGACGAGTACGTCATCGAGGCGCTGGGCGCCGGAGCAGCGGGCTTCCTGATCAAGAACACCGAGCCCGGTCAGCTGCTGCACGGCATCCGGGTCGTCGCGGGCGGCGAGGCACTCCTGTCGCCCGGCCTGACCCGCCGGTTGATCGCCCGGCTCACCGACGCCGCGGTCCCGCGGCTGAACCCGCTCGCCCTGGACCAGCTCACCACCCGGGAGAAGGAGGTCGTCGCGCTCGTCGCGCACGGGCTGAGCAACTCCGACATCGCCACGGCCCTCACGATCAGCCACGCCACCGCGAAGACCCACGTCAGCCGGGCGATGGCCAAGCTGGGTGCCCGTGACCGGGCTCAGCTGGTCGCCATCGCCTACCGGCACCGCCTCGTCGAACCGCCCGGCTGGGCCTGACCGCGGCGGTCCCGAAGTCGTCGGCACGCGCCGCGCCGGTCGTCACGGGGTGCCGAACCCGGCGTCCTCCAGCGTCTTCTTCCCGAACTCGCCGGTCACGAGCTCGACGAAGGACCGGGCGAGCTCGGGCTCGCGCCCCCCGGTCAGCGCCGTGATCGGGTAGTTGTTGACGGCCGTGTCGGCCTCGGGGAACTCGACGCCCTCCACCGAGCCGCCGGCCGAGCGCACGTCGGTGACGTAGACCAGCCCGGCGTCGGCGTTGCCGGTGGACACCTTGCCGAGCACCGACTTCACGTCGGACTCCTCGCTCACCGGGGACAGCGTCACACCGGTCGCCCTCTCGATCTTCTCCGTGGCCGAGCCGCAGGGCACCTGCGGCGCGCACACCACCACCGTGACGTCCGGGCGGGCGAGGTCGGCGAACGACGCCACCCCCTTCGGGTTGCCGGGTGGGGTCACGATCTGCAGGACGTTCGTGGCGAACAGGGTGGGCCCGCCCGCGGCCTGGCCCGCGTCGGTGACCGTCTTCATCGTGGACTCGTTCGCCGCCGCGAACACGTCCGCCGGGGCGCCGTTCACGATCTGCTGGGCGAGGTCCGATGAGCCCGCGAAGTTCAGGCGCACCTCCACGCCGGGGTGGTCGGTCTCGAACTTCGCCTTCAGCGCGGTGAACGCGTCGGTCAGCGACGCCGCCGCGAACACGTTCAGCGCCCGTGCCTCCGGCGGTGCCGCGCCCCCGGCCGGTTCACCGCCACCACCACACCCGGCCAGCAGCGCCACCACCACGGCGGCGAGCACAACGTGCAGTCGGGTCCTCACCATCAGCCTCCTCACGACACCACCTGGCCCAAGGAGAGGTGGTGACTCCGCGTTCGCGGCGAAGCGAACGCGATCTTTCCGCATCTGCATATCGTGCGCGCCCATCGTCACGCAATCGCAAACCGGCCAGAGGGCGGTGCGACGGTGATGTCCGCGACAGGACGAAGATGTGGTTCATGACCTACGTCGCCGACCCCGCGCGGTACGACCCCGACGGCTCCGGACGCCCGGCCTTCCGCCGGTGCGGCCGCAGCGGGCTGGACCTGCCCGCGATCTCGCTCGGGCTGTGGCACAACTTCGGCGACGACAAGCCGATCGAGACGCAGCGGGCGATCCTGCGCCGCGCCTTCGACTCGGGTGTCACGCACTTCGACCTCGCCAACAACTACGGGCCGCCCTACGGCAGCGCCGAGAAGAACTTCGGCACGATCTTCGCGCAGGACTTCCGCCCCTACCGGGACGAGCTGATCCTCTCGACGAAGGCCGGCTACGACATGTGGCCCGGCCCGTACGGCCAGGGCGGCGGCTCCCGGAAGTACCTGCTCGCGAGCCTCGACCAGTCGCTCGCCCGGATGGGCGTCGACTACGTCGACATCTTCTACAGCCACCGCTTCGACCCGAGCACCCCGCTCGAGGAGACGATGGGGGCGCTCGACGCGGCCGTCCGCTCCGGTAAGGCGCTCTACGCCGGCATCTCCTCCTACAGCGGCGAGCGCACCCGCGAGGCCGCGGCGATCCTGCGGGAGCTGGGCACCCCACTGCTGATCCACCAGCCCTCGTACTCGATGCTCAACCGGTGGGTCGAGGAGGACCTGCTCGACGTCCTCGGCGAGACCGGTGTGGGGTGCATCGCCTTCTCCCCGCTCGCGCAGGGCATGCTCACCAGCAAGTACCTCGACGGCGTTCCGGCCGGCTCCCGCGCGACACAGGGCAAGTCGCTCTCGCCCGACCTGATCACCGACGAGGCCATCGGCCACATCCGCGCGTTGGACGAGATCGCGCGGTCCCGCGGCCAGTCGCTCGCCCAGATGGCGATCGCATGGACGCTGCGCGACCCGCGCGTGACGTCGGCGCTGATCGGCGCCAGCAGCGTCTCCCAGCTCGACGACAGCCTCGGCGCGCTCGCGAACCCCGAGTTCAGCCCGGCGGAGCTGGCGGCGATCGACGAGCACGCCGTGGACGGCCGCATCAACCTCTGGGCCCGGTCGGCCGAACGCTGACGCCGCTGCATCAACGTTCGCGCGGCGCATTCCGCGGAACGGAATGCAGCGCGGCCGCCTGCGAGGAGTGCGCGGACCTGGTCGGCGACGTCTTCCGGTACGGCGGCGGCCGGGAGCTCGCGTTGAGCCACCCGGTGCAGCGGCACCTGCGCAACCCGACCGCGGCCGCGCAGCACGTCGACGTCCATCGACCAGAACGACGAGCTGGCGGGCGGCGCCAGGCTCGCGGTGTCCGGGTGGGTCGGGCTCAGGTCGTGCTGGGCCGGTCGGCCGGCTGGAACAGCTCGATCAGGTTGCCGTCCGGGTCGGCGAGCAGGATCTGGCGGCCGCCGGGGCCGCTGATGAGGTCGCTGCGGAAGCGCAGGCCGGCGTCGCGGAGCGGGGCGACCGTGGAGTCCAGATCGTCGACGACGAGGTGGATGCGGTTTCGGCCGGCCGTCGCGGTGTCGGCGGGGGTGGCGCGGGCACCGGAGCTGGCGGGGCCGGACAGCAACAGCCGCAGGCGGCCGCGGGTCACGTCGGCGAAGGCCGGTGCCGCACTGGTGTTCACCTCGAAGCCGAGGTGGGTGGTGTAGAAGTCGATCGCTTTCTGCACGTCCTGGACGATGTAGCGGACGCTCACGTATTCGTCGGTCACGGCGGATCCTCCTGGCGGTGGGTGGCGGCGAGGACGGGTAGCAGGTGTCTGACGCGGACGTCGACGTCGGCTGCCGTGCGCCGGAATGCGGGGTAGGTGGCGTCGTCGGTGCCCTCGGCCGTCGCCGGGTCCGGGATGCTCCAGTGCGTTCGCCGGGGGTTGTCGGGGAACTCCGGGCAGGCCTCGCGAGCGCGGTCGCACAGGGTGATGACGTGGTCGAACCGCCGTCCGGCCAGTGTGTCGAGGTGGCGGGGGCGGAGGCCGCAGGTGTCGATGCCGAACGACTCGCGCAGTACGCGGACGGTGTTGGGGTGCAGCGCCGGCTTCGGCCGCGTCCCGGCGCTCGCGACGGTCACAGCGCCGCTGGTGCGTCGGCGCAGGAGGGCCTCGGCGATGGGTGAGCGGCTGCCGTTGCCGGTGCACACGAACAACACGGCGACCGATCCGGCGGATGGACTCGCAGGCGGTGCATCGGGCGGGCCGGCGTGTCTGCGCAGCGCCGGGTGCAGCGCAGCGCCGCTGTCGGCGAACGCCTCCGCGCAGCGGTCCAGGTCCAGGTGGTAGTAGCTGTCGCGGCCGTCGTAGCTGCTGCGGGTTGCGCTGACCAGCCCGGCGTTCCGCAGCAGCCTCAGGTGGTAGGAGACCAGGTTCTGGGGCTGGTCGATCCGGGCGACGAGTTCGCGGACCCGCTGGTCGCCGTCGGCGAGCGCCGACAGGAGCTGCCACCGCAGCGGGTGGGCGGCCAGCCGGAGGAACGCCGGCGGCGCCGTATCGACGGACCGCACCTCTGCCATAGCCGGACATTACATCAATCTGCTTTGATGCATCAAGGCGGTTTGATGGATGGTGTCCGGGTCGACGCCTGGTCGAGCTCGGCGGCGAGAGCGGGAGTGGCGATGACTGGTGAGCCCGCGCTGGTGCGGCGGCTCGGGACGTCCGACGCGGTGGTGATCGGGCTCGGCTCGATGATCGGCGCCGGCGTGTTCTCCGTGTTCGCGACGGCTGCGGCAGCCGCCGGCGCCGGCCTACTGGTCGGGTTGGTGATCGCCGCCGTCGTGGCCTACTGCAATGCGACCGCGTCGGCGCAGCTGGCCGCGCAGTACCCGGCCTCCGGCGGGACGTACGTGTACGGGCGTGAGCGGCTCGGCGCGTGGCCCGGATTCCTGGCCGGCTGGGGCTTCGTGATCGGCAAGACCGCGAGCTGCGCGGCGATGGCGTTGACCTTCGCCGCCTACGCGGTCCCGCCGTCCTGGCAGCGGCCCGTAGCGGTGGCCGCGGTGCTCACGCTGGCCGCGGTGAACTACTTCGGCGTGACCCGGACCGCCCGGTTGACCCGGGTGGCGGTCGCGGTCGTGCTGCTCGCACTGGCGGTGGCGGTCGCCGCCGGGCTGCTCGGGGGGCACCCCGACCCGGGGCGCCTCGTCGGCGGACCGGGATCAGCCGGGGTCTACGGGGTACTGCAGTCGGCCGGGCTGCTGTTCTTCGCCTTCGCCGGCTACGCGCGGATCGCGACGATGGGCGAGGAGGTGCGCGATCCCGAGCGGACGATCCCACGGGCGATCGTGCTCGCCCTCGGTATCGCGGTGGTGGTCTACGCGGTGGTCGCGGTGACCGCTCTGCTCACGCTGGGTCCCGGTCGGCTGGCTGGGTCGAGTGCCCCGCTCGTCGACGTCGTCGCCGGGGCGGGTGGCAGCTGGGCGGCTCCGGTCGTGCGGGTGGGCGGGGCCGCGGCTGCGCTCGGGGCGCTGCTGGCGCTGATCGCGGGCATCGGACGCACCACCCTGGCCATGGCCCGAGAAGGCGACCTGCCGCGCTGGCTGGCCGCGGTGCACCCGCGGTTCCGCGTGCCGCACCGCGCGGAGGTCGTGCTCGCGGTGGTCGTGTCCGCGCTCGTGCTCACGCTCGACCTGCGCGGCGCGATCGGGTTCTCCTCGTTCGGAGTGCTGTTCTACTACCTCGTCGCCAACGTCGCGGCATTCACCCAGGGCCCAGGTCGGCGACGATTCCCGCGCTGGCTCCAGGTGCTCGGCGCGATGGGCTGCGTGCTGCTGGCGGTCACGCTGCCCTGGCAGGCGGTGGCCGTCGGCACCGGTGTGTTCGTGCTCGGCATCGCGTACCGCGGACTGCGGTTGACCGCCTCGCGCCGTCGAGCCGCGATCGGTTGAAGCTCGCTGCACCGGCACCCCGGCGGACTTCTCCCGGCCCGGTCAGCTGCTCCCTGTGCCGTGACGATCGAGCAGCAGGACGCGAGCGTGCCTCAGCGCGTGCTGCCCGGACCCCCGCGCGCGGTACCGCCGGTCCCGTGGACGCGACGCCTGCGGTCTGGCGATCATGAATCCCTAGCCGCCTGCTGGTGTTGAGACTTTCCTTCCCTTGTTCAAGGCGGCGCCTGCGGCGCCGCGGCCGGGACTGTGGCGGATGCCGGGCGCCTTGCGGCGCCGGGGCGTGCGGCCTCCGGCCGGTCCCCGTCGCCGCGCGCCCGGCGGGAACAGCGGACCCGGCCGCGGCACCGCGAATAGCAGTGCGCCGCTCGTGCGGGGAAGAACAAGAGCATGTCCTCGCCGGACGGGCAGGTCTCTGGGATGCCGGGCGGAGTGCGAGCGCGGGGGAGTAGTGGGTGGTTGCGGGGTGCGGCATCCCGGAGACCTCCACAAGGGCTATCACGCCGCGGACGGAGGGCAAGCCCGGCATCGTGGCCGGGGGCAGGGCCGACTCCGTCGGACACCTGTAGGTGCTCGCTCTCCGCGCGGATGTTGCCTTCCATCCGCGGCGTGATCGGGGCTACGCCAGGTCGACGGGATGCCGCACGAGCCCCGGCGCGCGAGCGGCGCTGGTTTCGTCAGTCGTTCCCGGGATCGGAGAGCGACATCCCGATGATCAACAGCCTCGCCGAACCGCACGCGCCGCAGTTGCCACTGGTTCGATGCATGGATGTCCAACGAACCAGCCTGGCCACCCGACGACGTGCTGATCGAGCTTGGGCGGATCGCTTGGGCAGCGATGGAACTCGAAGGCCTGGTCAAGAGCGTCGCCCAGGCAGTTGTCGGCGCGGGGGAGGAGGTCACCGAAGCGGACGCCGGTAAGCAGGCGAGGGCTGCAGGGACGGTCCTTGACGCATGGCCGCAGTCCGAGGCCCGCGATGCTGGCCGGCGGTGGCTCATTGCAGCGCAGGATGCATTGCTCGGTAGACACTCGATCCTGCACGCCACGATCGTCAAGATGGCTGTTCGGACCGCGGGCGGTGGTTGGGAGATCAACCCAGCGTTGTGGTTGCATCACGTGCCGCCGAAGGGACGAGCGCACGAGCCTGTGCAGCTGGTGGTGTCTGAACTGCGGGCGATGCGAGAGATCCTCGTCGAGGCGCGCCAAGGCTGGACCGAGGTGATCGTCGCCCTCTCGACACTGAGGGAGGAGCGTTGGGCGGCCGGTCAGATCGACCGTTCGTACCTGACGAAGCGGAACCGGTACGGATGACCGCCTCGCGTCGCGTGTGCGACGACGGGATGCAGCCCTTCGTCCGCGGCGTGATCGGGCTACGTCAGGTCGACGGGATGCCACACCGAGCCCCTCTCTCGCTCGGCGGACGACGCGGGACCCGTCGGGGCGCCTGTGGGCCCCGCCGTGCTCCGTCTATCCGGTTGTCGTTCGGACGAACGTGAGGCGCACAAATCGCCACGCTATGGGCAGCCCGCATACTCCGGCCACTCCCGCTGCGGCAACTCTTCCACCCTGATCACTACCAACGATTCCGGTTTCGACTGGAGCAGTGTCAAGCTGAAGTATGCGTCACCGTTGACGGTCTCTCCCCACAAAACAACTCGCTCGCCAATATCAATAAACTCTGGCGTGCATGTCCTCTTCTTTGTGGTAATCGTAAGTACCGCATAGTTGGCATATACAGACTGAACCCCGACGAGTACGGACCCGTCAAAGAACTCTCCTGCGCTACTTCGAAGTATCTCCTGCTCTTGAGGTGGCCTTGGAGGGGGTAGCGTTTGGGTGGTCGTCGACGTTGCGCTGGTGGGCGGCGTGGTCGTCTCCGGTGCGCTCTCGGGAAAAGTTGAACGTGCCGCTCCCTGCGTCGAACTAGCGGACGACCCAGCGTTTCCGGTATCCGCTCCCGCTCCACGTCTGCCTTGTTGGTCGCTGGCGCCGCTAGCCAAGATAACTGCCAGAGTTCCAGCCAAGAGGATTCCTGCGAAGCTACCGAGTGTTCGGCGTCTTAGGCCTGCTCGAGCCGCGTACGCAAAATATGTGAGCAGTCCTGCCGCAAAGACCAAAATTAGGATAATTACTCTCGCGCCTGGGCCTTCCGCGAGGGCCGCTACGCCAGCTGCAGTCGCAGCCACGGCTACTACCCATGCGACAAGGGGAAGCGTGTGCAGAGCAGGCGGCGGCTGACCGCCACCAGGCGGTGACCTGGGCGACAGCCTAGGGCTTGGCCGCGCGCCACCGGGCCTGCTCTGGACCGGCGGGCCGCGGGGTCAGCATCGCAATCGTGGCGCTGATCTCGATGCGCAGTAGGCGCCCCGCCGAGCGGGCCAAGCTCCGGGAATGAGGGGCGCGCCGGCAGGGTGGACCGGGCCGTCTCTGGGCCCTCCCTGGGCCGCCTCGGGCCGTCTCTGGGCCGTCGGAAGTCACCCAACAGCGAGAAACGACGCTGACTGACGGGAGGTCTTCCCGCTGGTCAGCGCCGCTTCAGGACCTGTGATCAGGCAGCTGTCTTGGACTCCCAGAAGATCTTGTCGATCTCGTGTTGACGCTTTCCTTTGGGCGAAGTCTCGATGATCGGAGCACCGTCAGCCGCGTTCTGCACTGGCTCCGTGCGGCTCCGCTTGCCTATGCAGCGGACGACCGAGCAGCAGGACGCGAGCGTGCTTCACCAGGGCAGCGCTCGTGCTGCTCGGTCGTCCGCCCGGCACCGCCGGCCCGCGTGCAACAAATGGGTGATAGCTCAGCGGAGCCGGGCGGCATCCTTCCACCTGCCTCGACTGCTTTTGCACGTGCGGATGAACACCACCACGCGTAGACGAACCCTCAGTGCATCAGCTGACGCGACCGGGAGCAGTTCCGGCAGCGGCGCGCCGACCTTGCCCTCGCGGACGGCTCGATTCACGGCGCCGCGGGGTCGGACCGCAGGTCATGCCCTCCGCCAGGAGCGACACCGAACCCGTCGGTCAACCCTGACTCCGACATCGTCCCCCTCTCGCACCGGATTGCGAGGCGACGCTCTTGTCACGGGCCGGGGTGCGCGGCCGGCCTGCGCCGGCTTGCGGTCACGGCTGGGGCACGAGGCGTATGTAGGGGCGCGGGGCGTCCCAGCCCTGCGGCCAGATCTTCCTGGCTTCGTCATCGGAGACGGATCCAGCGATGATGACGTCCTCGCCTTGTCGCCAGTTCACCGGTGTCGCGACCCGGTGCTTGGCGGTCAGCTGCAGCGAGTCGATGACCCGGAGCACCTCGTCGAAGTTGCGGCCGGTGGTCATCGGGTAGACCAGGACGAGCTTGACCTTCTTGTCCGGGCCGACGACGAAGACGTTGCGCACCGTCTGGTTCTGGGCTGGGGTGCGCTGGGTCGGATCGCCGGATGTGTCGGGCGGCAGCATCCCGTACAGCTTCGAGACCGAGAAGTCGACGTCGCCGATCACGGGGTAGTTGGGCGCGTGGCCCTGGGTCTCGGCGATATCGCTGGCCCACTTCGCGTGGTTGTCCACGGGATCGACCGAGAGCCCGATGATCTTCACATCGCGCCGGTCGAACTCCGGCTTGATCTTGGCCATGTAGCCCAGCTCGGTCGTGCAGACCGGGGTGAAGTCGCGCGGGTGCGAGAACAATACCGCCCACGACTCACCGATCCAGTCGTGGAACCGCAGCCTGCCATCCGTGGTCTCGGCCTCGAAGTCCGGTGCTGTGTCGCCGATCTGCAGTGCCATGTCTGCCCTCCTCGCCCGGATGGTCGATCCTCTGATGTCGTCCGCGGGCCGGGCGGTCCGATACGGGACGCCGCCCGCGCGGGCCGTGAATCCTCCTCCTGCCTCGCGCGGTGTGTCTGCGTCCATCCGCGCTACCGTCGCAGCGAACGGGGGGCGTCGGCGGCAGGTGCCCGGGGCGGCGGGTTCGTGAATACGGACGCGACGGTGACGGCCACGGCCGAGCTCACGCAGCACCATCCGCTCGACGTCGGGCTCGCTCTCTCAACTACGGCCGCGCGGATTCGGGCGAGTGGCGAGAAGGAGCGAGCGACGCAGGTGGCCGGCCTCGATCACGGCGATCGCCTCACGTCGGCGGGCGAGCTTGTCCGCGAAGGCACCGGGCGTCTCGAGCGCGGCAAGACCGGCCTCGAACTCCTGCCCGTGCCGGAGCCATCTGCGTGCGGTGTCGAGGTAGTCCGCGGTCACGTCGACCTCGTCGAGTTCGGCGAAACCAGCCGAGCGGAGCAGGCTGAGGTAGTCGCTGCGCGTCCTGACCGCCGGCGGTCCGAAGCAGACGGCCCGGCGATGATCCTCTGCGCGCAGCCCGGGGGCGACCGCGATCGTGTAGAAGGCGATCCGTCCGCCCGGGCGGAGCACCCGCCTGTTGGCTCTCAGCACGGAGAGCTTCTGCCGTAGTCAACAGAGCACGTCGGTGTGGACGACCGCGTCGAAGCTCTCGCCTGCGAACGGAAGGTGCGGCCCGCTGGCGACGACGACGGCGCACCGGGCGCCGAGCCGCTCGCGCTCCGCCCGCTCGCGGGCGCGGCGCATGCAGCCGAGCGGCATGTCGGACAGCACCACGCGACATCCCGTCTGCATCGAGAGATACAGCCCTGGCCAGCCGCGGCCGCTGCCGAGGTCGAGCAGTCGAAGGCCGGGGCGCAGCTCGAGGCGGCGGGCGAGCTCGTCGGCCTGCTCGACGGTCGTGTAGCCATCCGCCCCGAAGTCGGATCCGATCACCAGCCTTTCGACCCGCGCGACGAGCTGGTCCGGTTGCAGGTTCACGCCTCCGCGCTCCCAACTCTCGAACGTGCACGTCGGGCATCGATCCAGCTCGGCGCCTTCGGTGCGGTCCACGACAGTAGCGACCGCGCGCCGTGCAGCGGACCTCGTCGTACGGCTGGCCCTGCGCGCCTCACCGAAGCCAATGCTCGTGCTGCGCGGGGTCGTCCGTTCCCGCGCGGCATAAAGCTGCTGTCGGCCCACCACCGGGGCTGCGGACGGCCGAGCAGCAGGACGCGAGTGGGCTTCACCACGCAGTGCTCCTGCCGATCCGTTCGCGCGGTACCGCCGCTCCCGTGGTTCATCCCATGGTGGTACGCGCCGGACCCATGCCAGGCCTGTCATTCCCACGACGGGACGTACTCGGCGGGCGCCCCGGTCGGTGGCCTGCTCCTCGACGGCGCCGGGTCGAGCAATTGGGATCGCGACGGCGAGCGGCATCGTGCTCCCCACCCGGACACCGTCCCGGCCGGTGCGCCGGACCTTCGCCCCGGACGGCGGAGCCGGACTCTGACGGCATCCAACAACCACCACTCCTGCAACGTCGGGTTCCATGACCTACGCATCGCGGCGGCACACGTCCGAGCCGCGCCCGGCGTGCTCGAGCTGGCCGGTGCGCTGCAGGGCGCCGACGTGGCCCCGTCCGTGGTCCTGTAGGTCTGGGCGGTGGACGCAGCGGCGGACGGCGGCCTGCCCGATCCGCTCAGGTGGACGGCGAGAGCCGTTGGGCCTCGGTGACCGGGTCCTCGGCCAGCACCTTCGCGCCGACGGCGTCGGCGACCGCCGCGGTGGCGCCGGCGCCGGCCAACCGGAGCGAGGTACGTCGAGTGAGCGCAGCGAGGTCTGGGATCGAGTGGCGGAACCTGTCGACGTCGACGGCGGCGAGGACCACGATCTCGGGTCGCTTCTCCTCGACCGTCCGGCCGAGATCCGCAAGGGGGGTGTCGGCGCCCAGGTAGACGATCCGCCACCCGTTCCGGTGCAGGACGATGCCGAAGGCGATGAGTGGTAGGTCGTGCTGCTCACCGGGCGGGCAGGCGAGCACGGCACACGGCCCCCGTCCCTGGCCCCAGCCACGGGCGAGGCCCGCCAGCCGCGCCCTGAGCACGTTGCTCGCGAAGTGCTCCGTGGCCACCCCGATCTCGTTCACGGCCCACCGAGCACCGAGTTCGTGCAGGTACGGCAGGAGGACCTCCCGCAGGGCGGTCTCCACGCTGAAGTCGGCGAACAAGCGGTCCAACACCGCCTCTGCGGCCGGCTCGTCGAACGCGTCGAGTGCGCGACGCAGATCCGCGGCCAGGCGCGCGAGCCCTCGGTCGGTCGCCGGAAGCAGTGCCTGGGCCGGATCCGACTCGGTTTCACGCGGTCGCTCGGCAGGCGCTGGCTCCGGCGGCGTCACGACCGTTCGATCGCCCTCCTCGGCCAGGGCAGCGCGGGCGGCCTCGGCGGCGGCCAGTCCGCCGGCGAGGTGGGACTGCATCCGGCGAACCCGCTGCTCGTCGGCTGCGGTGTACAAGCGGAACCCACCTGACGAGCGCACCGGCTCGAGCAGGCCGTATCGACGCTCCCACGCTCGCAGGACGTCCTGGCTCACTCCCAGCCGACGCGCGAGCTCGCCGATGCGCAGGAGCGCTCGATCATCCCCAGTCGCCATGGGAGGACTATACAAACCTTAGACGGACATTTGACAGCACGGCCAGTAGCTCGTACATTCTCTGGACAGACTCTAGACGGAGGTGGGGCAAGTGAAGCTGCTGAACATCGTCACAGCCGTGTTGCTGATCATCGGTGGGCTGAACTGGGGGCTCGTCGCGATCGCGGAGTTCGACCTGGTCGCCACGGTCTTCGGAATGACGTTCGGCGAGACCGACGTGGCCAGCCGCGTCGTCTACGCGCTGGTCGGGCTGTCCGCCCTCTACCAGGCGGTCCAGCTGCCGGCCGCCCAGCGGCGGGACGCGTCCTCGACGGTCCGGGCGTAGCCCGGCAGGAGGTGGCGGACGGCGATCCGGTCGTCCGCCACTTCCGCATGTCCGCCGCTGGTTCAGGCAGTCCGGCCCCGCAGCAGGCTGACACGGGAATGGGACGGCTCGCCGTTCAGTGGCTCGACCGAGACGTCGACGGTGACGTACTGGTCGAAAGGAAGATCTACGGGCAGCTCGAACGTCCCGCGGAGCGCTCCGTCCGTCTGCGGTGTCAAGGCGCCGAGCGCGTGCAGCCGAGTACCGGCGGCACCCATCAGCCACGCCTCGAGTCAGGCCCCGCGGGGAACGCCCGCCGGATCGACGTCCGTGACCCTGACCTGGCGCCGCCTGCGGCGTCCACGACCTCCGCCCGACGCACCCCACCCGCTGGTCGTCAGCTGAGCGAGCGGCGTCTGCGCCACCGCAGCTGCCGGGGGCGGTCCGGCGGACGCGAACCCGATGGTGAGCCCGGCCGCGGCGGGCAGAACCGTCCGCCGCCACGACCGGACCGCGGAGCCGAGCCACGGACGATCGGCAGTGACTCGGTCCGGCGCGTCCGATGCTGCGAGGTACCCCCGGCCCCCAGCTCCTCACCCAGCTCGACCACGATGGCCCGCCACACTCGTACGGGCGGCATGGTCGGGCTGGGTCCGCCGCCCGCTGCCCGCGCCGTCGCAACCGCGCGTCCCGGGGCCGCGGCCTCGTCGCGGCACGGCGGGCGCGCCGCGAGATGAGCGTCGATCACCGGCCACGCACCCTCCGCGGGGACCGCGGAGAGGGCGAGCCGCTCAGCGCCGGGATGCCACACGGTCGACCTCCCACCGTCGCCGCAACCGCTCCAGCCCTCGCCGGAGATGACTCTTCACCGTGCCGAGGGGGAGCCCCGTCGTCTCGGAGATCTGCTGGTGGGTCAGGTCGGCGAAGAACGCCAACCGCACAACGGCCCGCTGCTGGGTGGACAGCCGTTCGATCTCGTACGCGATCACTACCGCTTCGACGACGTCGTCGGGCGCATCGCCGACGACTACCGGCTCGGCAACGCGTCCGGCGCGGTCGGCGAGGTCGCGGTCGCGGGCACGGGCGGCGAGCCGGTCGGCGATCTGGCGGCGGGTGATCCCCACCAGCCAGCCCCCGAGGGAACCGCGGCCGGGGTCGAGCCCCGCGCGTCCTCGCCACGCTCGGACGAACACCTGCTGCGCGACGTCCTCGGCGTCGTGGTGAGCACCCAGCGCCCGCAGTGCCAGCGAGTACACCAGCCGCGCGTGGCGGTCGTAGGCCTCCTCGAGCGCGGCGCCCTCGCCGAGACGGAAGCGACGGGCCAGCTCGTCGCTCGACGCGATGTCGGGGTCGCCGACGCGCGGCAGCGGCACGACCCCCGGCGGCTCGTCCGCCAGCCGGGGGCTGGTCACCGTCTCCTCACACTGCACTGGCGCGTCCCCGTGCTCGGTCGATGTCCGCACTCCCATCGGCGAGATCGACCACGACGGCATCGCCCGCAGTGAGCTCCCCCAGGCGGAAGAAGGCACCTGCGCCCTGCTCCCGGTCGTCGACGTTCCGGCGAGTACGACCGACCCCTCCACCCCCCTGGGTGCGACCCGAAGCGGTACCAGCCGATCGTCCGCATGTCGTACGAAACCTCCATCCGGCCCCGCGCGCCACCCCGTCAGGCGCCACCGGCGAGTCCACGTCGACCGCGCCGACCCGGACCCGCACCGGCTCGCCGGGCATCTCGGGCGCTTCGGCCCGTGCAGACACGGGCGCGTGGAACGCCGTCGCGGCGACGGGCGCGGCGGCCGGAGCGGGGTCGGTCCGCACTCCGGCCGGCCGCAGCACCGCCACGGCGAGCAGTAGCCCCAGCTCGGTGACCAGCGCGATCAGCACCGCACGGGCACGCACGACTCAGCCCGTGGCCGGTGCACCGGACGGCGCGCCCGACGGGACGCCGTTGGGGGCGGTGTGCAGGCCGCCGACCGTGACCACCACCAAGTCCAGGTTCCCGGCTTCGAGGGAACCGATGGCGTGGACGAAGGTCGCGGTGCCTTCCTGCAGGTCGAGATCGGTCGGGCCGATGACCGGCTCGGTGGTGCCGGCCGCCGCGACCGCTGCGGGGATCCTGCCGGCCGGGACTTCGAGGGCCTCCTCGTCGGGGTTGGCGAGGCCGCTGATCACCGGGCTGCCGCCTGCTAGCACGTCGACGGCCGGTGCAGCCGCGGTGTGCCGGACGACGACCCGCGCCTGTCCCGCGGGCACGGACGAGACGTCGTTGACGAACGGCGTGACCGCGGGCTGCCCGCCCGCGGTCAGGTGCGCGACCAGCGTGACGTTGCCACCCCCTGGCACTTCCTGGGTTGCTGACAGCAGTGGCGGGCCCGAGCCGTCGGTGGCGTCGGCCGGCAAGAGGGCGACTTCGTGGGCGCCGCGCGGCACGTCCACGGGGCCCGCGGCGGAGCCTGGCTGGAAGTCGTCGAGGAGACGCGCCCCGTCGACGTAGACGTCGACGGGTGTTTCCGGGATGCCGTGCACGACGTACACGGAGGCGGTCTCCTGGGCGGCGGCGGGGGCGGTGGCCCCCAAGGTCGTGGCCGCGGCGGCGAGTACTCCGCCGAAGGCAAGGGTCAGACGGCGCATCATGCGTCCTTCCGTATCTGTGATGGTCCTTCGACCTGCACTACCGCTCGGCCGGCGGCCGCGGATGCACAATCCTTGCACAGATTCTAGACAAACACTGGACGGAGGCTCATGTCCGGCGGTCAGGCGCAGCGAGGCACGCGCACGTCGCCTCGAGCTGTCGTCGGAGCTGGTCGGCCAGCGGACCGCGCGGGCCACGACGGGCCCGGGTGGGACGAAGCTGTTGACGCCACGCCTCACCGACGCCGAAGCGCTCGACAGGACGCGGACGACCGAGCGGCAGGACGCGAGCGTGCCTCACCATGCAGCGCTCGTGCTGCTCGGTCGTCCGCGCGGTGCCGCCGTCCCGCGTGCAACAAATGGGTGATAGCTGACGCGGGACCGGCGGTACCGGTGGTGGATCAACCGGTGCGCCGCACCGGGTTGATCCGGCGGCCCTGCGCCGCACGGGCGCGTCCCGAGGAGCCGGCGTGGACGGCTCCACTCGGGGCGTCCTTGCCCGCGCGGCCGCGGCGGGCCGCCCGGTTGGCCGGCGCCGGAGCGGCGTCGGCCGGGCTCGGTCGGCCGTCGGCGACGCCGACGACGCCGACGACGCCGACGACGCCGACGACGCCGAGCGGGGACGAGAGGAACGGGTCGGTCACGGGGTGCCTCCTGCAGGGTGACGGGGCCGGCGCAGCAGAGCCGAGACGGCGCCCGGATCTGGTCCAGGGCCGGCCGGGTGGCTGGGGACGGGAGCGGCGGGGCGGGAAGCCCGGGCCGCGCGTGCCGCGCGGGGCGGCCGTCGCTACAGGCGCATGCGGAGGACGATAAGCGCCTCCCGAGGGGCGCGCCACGGAATTACGAGCACTAGCGTCGTCGGGCGTGACCAACATCGACACGGTCGTGGTCGGGGGTGGTATCGCGGGCGCCTCGATCGCGTACGAGCTCGCCGCGAGCCGCTCGGTCCTCCTGGTGGAGGGCGAGACCGCGCTCGCCCGGCACTCGACGGCCCGCTCCGCCGCCACCTACGTCCCCGGCCACGGCGCGGCGCCGCTACGCGCGCTGGTCGCGGCGAGCGGCCCCCGGTTCGCCCGGCTCGAAGCCGAGCTGGACGCGCCGCCGCTGTTCTCGCCGCGCCCGGTGCTGCACGTCGCGCTCGACGCCGATGGCGAGGCGCAGCTGGCCGCCGAGCTCGCCGAGCAGGCCGCCGAGCCGGGGGCGCCGGTGCCGATCGACCCGGCCGAGGCGCAGCGCCGGTGCCCGGTGCTGCGGCCGGGCACGGTGCGGGCGGCCGCGGTGGTGGAGGGAGCGGCCGACCTCGACGCGGAGGCGCTGCACCAGGCCTATGTCCGCGGGCTGCGCGGGCGGGGCGGGGCGGTGCGCACCGGTGCCCCGGTCATCGGGCTGGAGCGGCGCGGCGGCGGGTGGCGGGTGCGGGCGGGCGCCGAGGTGGTCGACGCCGCCGAGGTCGTGGACGCCGCGGGCGCGTGGGCGGACGTCGTCGCCGGGCTCGCGGGAGTCCCGCGGATCGGGCTCACGCCGTACCGGCGCACGATCGCACTGGTCCGGGTGCCCGATCCGGCCCGGCTGCGCGGACCGGACGGGGCCGGGCTGCCGATGGTCGTCGAACCGCTCGAGCGCTTCTACTTCAAGCAGGAGGGCGACGGGCTGCTGGTCAGCCCCGCCGACGAGACCCCGGTGGAGCCGTCCGACGCGCGTCCCGACGAGCTGGACGTCGCCACGGCGCTGGAGCGGGTCGAGGCCGCCACCGGGCTCGGCCTGCGCTCGGTGCGCACGGCGTGGGCCGGGCTGCGGTCGTTCGTGCCCGACCGGCTGCCGGTGGTCGGGGCCTGGCCGGAGCACCCCGGGTTCTGGTTCTGCGCGGGCCAGGGCGGGTCGGGGATCGAGACGTCGCCGGCGCTCGCGGCGTTCGCGGCGGCGGTGGTGACGGGCGGCCCGCTGCCGCCGGACGTCCCTCTCGAACGGGAGGCGTTCGCCCCGGGGCGCCCGGGCGCGGGGATTGCAGCAAAGCCACGTCCCTGACGTGTGGTTGCAGCGAAGTGGCTTTGCTGCAACGCGATCGCCGCGGCCCCGGTCGCACACCGGAGATCGCCGAGGCCGTACGGTCCGCGTCATGACCAGCGCGCTCTTCGACCCGCTGTTCGGCGCCGACCGGGTGGCCGCCCGGATCGACGACGCATCGTGGGTGGCGGCGCTCGTCGCGGTCGAGGTGGCGCTGTCGCGGGCCGCGGCCGAGCACGGGGTCGTACCCGCAGACGACGCGGACCGGATCGAGGCGGCCGCCGCCGGGCTGCGGATCGACCCGGCGGCGCTGGGCCGGGCTGCGGTGGAGGGGGGCAACCCGGTGATCCCGCTGGTGCGGATGCTGCGCACGGCGGCGGGGGAGGCCGGGCGCTCGGTGCACCCGGGCGCCACGAGCCAGGACGTGATGGACACCGCCGCGGTGCTGCTCGTCGGCTGGGCGGGCGAGGTGGTGCTCGACGACCTGCGGGGTGCCGCCGACGCGGCGGCCGAGCTCGCCGGGCGGCACCGGGAGACCCCGGTGATCGCGCGCACGCTGGGGCAGCAGGCGCTGCCGACGACGTTCGGGCTGGTCGCGGCGGGATGGTGCGCAGGGCTGGACCGCGCCAGGGTGCGGCTCGCGGAGGTGATCGGCGGGCTGCCCGTGCAGTTCGGCGGGGCGGCCGGAACGCTGGCCGCGCTGCACCCGCACGGGCCGGCGGTGGCGGCGTCGCTCGCCCGCGCGCTGCGGCTGGCCGACGCGGCGCCGTGGCACACCGAGCGCACCCGCATCGGGGAGCTCGCGGGCGCGCTCGCCGTGGCCGCGGGCGCCTGTGCCAAGCCGGCCACTGACGTGGTGCTGCTCGCCGGCACGGAGCTGGGGGAGGTGTCGGAGGCGGCGCCGGGCGACTCGTCCTCGATGCCGCACAAGCGCAACCCGATCGCCGCGGTCACCGCGCGTGGCGCCGCGCGCAGGGCGCCCGGCCTGGCCGCCGTGCTGCTCGCGGCCGCCGACCACGAGCACCAGCGGGCCGCGGGGCCGTGGCACGCCGAGTGGCAGACGATCGGGGAGTTGTTGCGGGCCACCGGGGGCGCCGCCGCCCGGTTGCGCGCGTCGCTCCAGGGGCTGGAGGTGCATCCCGACCGGATGGCCGCGAACCTCGCGCTCACCGCGGAGGTGGACGGCCCGCCCGGCCACGCGGCCGAGCTGGTCGACCGGATGCTCGCCCAGCGCCCCTGACCGGACTGTCGGAGCAGCCGGGCAGACTGCCCCCGTGACCGAGCGCGTGCTGTCCACCCGGGAGCTCAACCGGGCCGTGCTGGCGCGCCAGCTGCTGCTCGAGCGCGCCGCGCTGAGCCCCGAGCAGGCCCTCGAGCGGGTGGCCGGGCTGCAGACGCAGTACGCGCCGTCCGGCTACGTCGGGCTGTGGTCGCGCCTCGCGGGCTTCCGCCGTCAGGTGCTCACCGAGGCGTTGCTCGCCGGCCGGGTCGTGCAGGCCTGGGCGATGCGCTGCACCATCCACATGGTCTCGCCCGCCGACTACTGGCCGTTCACGGAGGCGGTGCGCGAGGCGCGGCGGGAGTGGTGGCGACGCTCCCACCGGGCATCGGGCTCGGTCGACATGCCGGCGATCGCCTCGGAGGTCCGCGCGTACCTCGCCGACGGGCCGCTCAAGCAGGCCGAGATCCAGGGGCGGCTGGCCGCGCAGGGGCTTCCGCGGGAGGTGTGGCCGGGGGTCCAGCTGTGGGTCGACCTGGTGCGGGTACCGCCCGCCGGCACGTGGGAGACGCCGAGGGCCCACGTCTACGGGCTGGCCGAGCACACCGTGCCGGTCCCCGAGCCGGCCCCGACGCGAGCGTGCGCCTCGGAGTACCTCGTCGCCCGCTACCTGGACGGGTTCGGGCCGGCGTCGCCCGCCGACGTCGCCTCGTTCTGCGGGTGGAGCATCACCGCGACGCGAGAGGTGCTGGCACGGATGTCGCTCTGCCGCTACCGCACGGAGACGGGCGGCGAGCTGGTGGACGTGCCGGGTGCGCCGCTGCCGGGGCCCGATACGCCCGCGCCCGTACGGTTCCTCGGGCAGTGGGACGCCAACCTGCTGGTGCACGCCCGGCGCGCGCAGATCCTGCCGGAGGAGCACCGGTCGCGGGTGTTCGCGCGCAACATCCCGCAGTCGGTGCCCACGTTCCTCGTCGACGGGCAGGTGGCAGGCACCTGGCGCTACATCGACGGGGAGGTGCGGTGCGAGCCGTTCCAGCGCCTCGACCGTCAGGCTGAGCAGGAGGTTGAGGCTGAGGCCGCCCGGCTCGCCGGGTTCCACGTGGACTGAGGCGCCCGGTGGGCGGCGACGGCGCGTAGCTCGGCGACCCGGCGTTCCTGGTCGCGGTCGCGGTAGGCGCCGTAGAACTCGGCGGACGGGTCGCCGGGGCGCACGATCGAGAGCGCGACGACGGCGGCGACGAGGACGAAGACGATGATCGCTGTTGTCATGGCAGTAATTTTCCGCTCGCCAACATGCTGCCGACAGTGGCAGAACTGACTGGCTAAGCAAAGATCCTGCCATTACGCTGTCGGCATGCTGTCCACCGTCGCCGCGCTGGTGATCCCCCCGGTCACCCCGTTCGAGTTCGGCACGATCTGCGAGGTCTTCGGCATCGACCGCACCGAGGACGGGGTGCCGCCGATCGAGCTGCGGGTCTGCGGCGAGGTGGCCGGTCGACCGATCCGCACGTCGGTCGGCGCCGACATGGTGCCGTCCCACGGTCTCGACGGGCTGCGCGGTGCCGACCTCGTGGCGATCTCGGCCACGCAGGCCCGTGAGTTCTCCGACGAGGTGCTCGACGCGGTGCGCGCGGCCGCGGCGGCCGGCAGCACGCTGCTCAGCGTGTGCTCGGGGGCGTTCGTGCTCGGCGCGGCCGGTCTGCTCGACGACCGGCCGTGCACCACGCACTGGGACAACGCCCGCGAGCTGGCCGAGCGCCATCCCCGCGCCCGCATCGACCCGGACGTGCTGTTCGTCGACGACGGCAACCTGATCACCAGTGCGGGCACCGCGGCCGGCATCGACGCGTGCCTGCACCTGGTACGGCGGGAGCTGGGCAGCGCGGCCGTCAACGTGATCGCGCGGCGGATGGTGGTGCCGCCGCAGCGCGACGGCGGGCAGCGCCAGTACATCGAGCAGCCGATGCCGGTGTGCCGGTCCGACGGGCTGGCCCCGGTGCTGGACTGGGCGCTCGAGCACCTCGAGATCGAGCACTCGGTGTCCGACCTCGCGCGTCGTGCCCGGATGTCGGACCGCAGCTTCGCGCGGCGGTTCGTGGCCGAGACCGGCACCACCCCGCACAAGTGGCTCACGCTGCAGCGGGTGCTGCGGGCCCAGCGGCTCCTGGAGGACAGCGACCTCGGCGTCGACGAGATCGCGGCGCGGTGCGGCTTCGGCAGCGCAGCGCTGCTGCGCCACCACTTCCGCAAGGTGGTGGGGGTGGCACCGGTGGACTTCCGCCGCACGTTCGCCGCCCGCTCCGCACTGGCCGGAAGCTGAGGCGCGACATCCGACGGTCACCGAACGGCGGTACCTGCGACTAGGGTCGGGGTGTGAGCGAGGAGGCGGGCACCGACGGCTCGCAGGCCGCCGTGCCCGCCGCCCGCGGCGCTGCCGGCGTCTCCGTCCCCCTCCTCGAGCGCCCGCAGCGGCGGGGCGCCGGCCTCCCCCGTGCGGCGCCCGTCGCGGTTCGCGCGCCACCGTTCGGCGCGTTCCCCGGCTGACACTCCTCCACCACCACGGGAGATGAACCACATGCAGCACCGACAGGCCCGGGTCGCGGTGATCGGAGCGGGCCCGTCCGGGCTGTACGCCGCCGCCGCGCTGCTGGCGTCCGACCTACCGGTCGGCGTCGACGTGCTGGACCGGCTGCCGGCGCCGTACGGTCTCGTCCGCTACGGCGTGGCGCCCGACCACGTGAAGATGAAGTCGGTCATCCGCGTGCTGCAGAAGCCCTTCGACCCGGCCCAGATCGAGTTCCTCGGCGGCGTGCACATCGGGGAGGGCGGGGTGCCGCTCGACGTCGTGCGGCAGCACTTCCACGCGGTCGTCCACGCCACCGGCAGCTCCGTCGACCGCGCCCTCGGCATCCCCGGCGAGGACCTGGCAGGGTCGCTGGGTTCGGGTGCGTTCGTCAGCTGGTACTGCGGCCATCCCGACCACACCGAGCTGCAGCCGCCACTCGACCACCCCGGCGTCGCCGTGGTCGGTGCCGGCAACGTGGCCCTCGACGTCGCGCGCGTGCTGGCGAAGACCGCGGACGAGATGGCCGAGACCGACATCCCCGACCCCGTCCTCGACGCCCTGCGCTCGAGCGCGGTCCGCGATATCCACGTGCTGGTCCGGCGCGGGCCGCAGCACATCCGGTTCACGCCGGCGGAGCTGCGGCAGATCGGTGAGCTGGCGGGCGCCGACGTGCTCGTGCACGACGAGGGCCTGCTCGCCGCGGGGATCGAGGAGCCCGAGGACCGGCGGCACCGGCAGATGCTCGACATGCTCGCCGAGTGGTCGGCCACCGAGCCCGCCGGCAAGCCCCGGCGGATCCACCTGCGCTTCCTGCGCTCGCCGGTGCGGATCGTCGGCACGGACGGCCGGGTCAGCGGCGTCGTCGTCGAGCGCAACGCGATCCGTGACGGGCGGGTCGTCGGCACCGGCGAGCAGGAGACGCTCGACGTCGGCCTCGTGGTGCGGGCGATCGGGTACGACGCCGAACCGATCCCCGGGCTGCCGTTCGACCCGGCCACGGGCACCGTCCCGAACGACGGCGGGCGCGTGGTGTGCGACGGGAAGCCGGTTCCGGGCGCCTACGTCACGGGCTGGATCAAGCGCGGCCCCACGGGCGTGATCGGCACCAACAAGTCCGACGCCGTCGAGACGGTCGCCGCGCTGCTCGAGGACCTCCCCGGGCTTCCCGAGCCCGCCCATCCCGACCCCGCCGCCTTCCGCGCCGCGCTCGCCGACCACGGGGTGCGCCCGGTGGACTGGACGGCGTGGCTGCGGGTCGACGCGGAGGAGGTGCGCCGCGGCGGCCTGCGGGGCGCGGAGCGCGTGAAGGTCGCCGAGCTCGCCGAGATGCTCGACGCCGCCCACGGCGCCACCGCCAACCCGTGACCCCGGGGGTCAGGCTGCGAGCAGGCGGGCGCCCTCGGTCAGGCGGGCCAGGTCGGCGTCGGTCCACGGTGTGCGGGTGATGACGCCGACGTGCTCGGCGCCCAGCTCGCCCAGGGCCGCGCAGCGCTGCGCGAACGCCTCGGGCGTCTCGTCGGGGAAGAGCGCGGTGCCGACGGTGGTCTCGATCTCCGCCCGCGGCCGGCCGATGTTCTCGCACGCGCGCGCGAGGACGTCGAGCTTGCGGCGCAGGGTCGCACCGCCGTCGGGGATGTCGAAGAGGTTGCACGCGTCGGCGTAGCGGGCCACCAGTGGCAGCGTCTTCTTCTCGCCGTGCCCACCGACCAGTATCCGCGGCCTGCGGGCCGGTACGGGGTGGTTCAGCGGTCGCTCGGCGCGCACGTGCGTGCCCTCGAAGGCCGAGTCGTCGCCCGCGAACATCCGGTGGGCCAGCCGCAGCGTGTCCTCGAGCAGCTCGAACCGCTCGGCCGGCGGCGGCATGGGGATGCCCATCTGCGCCGCCTCCTGCTCGTGGTAGCCGGTGCCGACGCCCAGCCAGGCGCGTCCGCCGGAGAGCGCGGCGAGCGTGCTGACCGCCTTGATCAGGAGCGTGGCCGGCCGGAAGGTGATCGGGCTGACCATGGCGCCCAGCCGCACCCGCTCGCTGCGGGCCGCGAGCCAGCCGAGGGTCGTGTAGGCCTCGAGCTGCGGATCGGCCGGGTCGGTGCCGGGTGCGTACTGGACGAGGTGGTCGGCCACCCACACGGTGTCGATGCCGCCCTCGTCGGCGGCGCGCACGATCCCGTCCAGCGGGGTGTGGTCGGCGGCCGCCGGGAACTGGGTGATGCTCAGGCTGACGCGCATGGAAGGCCTCCTCGGCAGAGCGGGAACCCGCCGAACGATAGGTATCTAACGGTTAGACGTCAATACATTAGATGTCGAACGGTTTTGCTAGGCTGCCGCCATGCCTGGACCGCCGCGGGGGATGCCGATCGGACGCCAGCTCGCGAGCACGGCGAAGGAGGTCAGCCGCGCCTTCGGCGAGGCGCTCGCCGACGCGGGCGGCTCCGAGCACGTCTGGTTGATCCTGCTCGCGCTCAAGACCCGCGAGAACGCCAACCAGCGCGCGCTCGCCGCGGCCGTCGGGATCCAGGGGGCCACCCTCACCCATCACCTCAACGGGATGGAGGAGAGCGGGCTCGTCAGGCGCCGACGCGATCCGCGGAACCGGCGCATCCAGGTGGTGGAGCTGACGGCAGAGGGCGACGCGGCGTTCCACCGGATGCGCGCGGCCGCGGTCGCCTTCGACGAGCGGTTGCGGGGCGACCTGTCCGACGACGATCTGGAGTGCGTCGGCGCCGTGCTCGCTCGGCTCCGGGCCAACGTGGCCCGGGAGTCGTGAGCTCAGCAGGGCTCGACCGACACGACCGCGGGCACAGCCCCGAGCCGGTCGGCGAAGGTGGCGCACTCGGCGGCCGTGAGCGACACGGTGCAGGTGACCGAGCTGTAGGGGACGCCGTCGCGAACCTCGACGGCGAAATCGCGCACGGGGAACCCGCACGCGCGCAGCGTGCTGCCGATGTCGAGGACGCCCTGCATGCCGCCGGTGGTCACGATCTCGTGACGGCGCTGGAGGCGCGGTGCCCACGTGTTGCGGGGGGAGTGGTCGAGAACAGTCATTGTTCGGCTCCGGATTCCACGATGGTGGTTGCCGAGCCAGGCCTCGGGAGGGTGGGGGAGCGGGGCGCGCCGGCGGCCTGGCTCAGCCGACGCGCGGCGGTACTGCCGCGGCGAGGGCGAGGGCGATACGCATGGCTCCAGGGTAACCCCGGTCACGTTCGCGCGGTCGTCGGGTCGAACCGCGTGTCTAGTCGGGGCTCCGTTTCCGGGCGCCCGGGCACTGGATCGCGGCCAACTCGTCGGGGAACGTGCCCGTACTCGGTGCTACAGGACGGCCAGGACGACCGCCAGCACCACCACGACGACGGAGGCGAGCAGCACCAGGAGCTGCCACCGTCTCGACGGCATGTGCCGCGGCCGGTCCCGCGCGACCGGGGGTCCGAGGTCGCCAGCGCGGTAGGACACGTCACCCTCCTCGATCGGCTACTCCGGCGCGTACCCGGGTGGCTCCGCCGCGGAACGCCGAGAGTCAGACGGTGATCCCGTACTGGCGGATCTTGCGGTAGAGGGTCGAGCGGGCCAGCCCGAGCGCGCCGGCCGCGGCCGTCCGGTTGCCGCCGGCCTCGCGCAGGGCGCCCACGATCGCGTCGCGCTCGACCTGGTCCACGGGGCGCAGTGCGCCGCGCGGGGTGCTCTGGCAGAACGCGGGCAGGTCCGCGGCGTCGATGCGGCCCACCGGGCGGCGGCGCAGGGCGGCCGCGAGCGCGTCCCGGAGCTGGCGCACGTTGCCGGGCCAGTCGTAGCTGCCCAGCAGCCGCCGCGCCTCCCGGGACAGTCGCACCTCGCGGTGCGGGGCCAGCTCGGCGAGCAGGGCGTCGAGCAGATCGGGCAGCTCGTGGGAGCGGTGGCGCAGCGGCGGCACCGTCGCCGAGGTCCGGAACAGGGCGAGCAGCGCGGCGTGCGCCGGCCCGGACTCCGCGGCGGTCGCGGCAACCAGCGGCGGCGCGCCGGCACCGGCGGCGAGCGCACCGAGGAGCTCCTCCACCGCGGCGCCCGGCAGGCGGTCGACGTCGCGGAGGACGGGCAGCACCGGCGGCGACCCCGGCCGCAGAATCCGGCCTGCCACGTCCGCGGGGGCGGCCTCGACCTGCTCGGGCTCGATCGCGACCGCCCGGCCGGCCTCGCGAACAAGTGGGTACAGCTGGGAGAGGAGCGTGAACCGGCCCGTCCCCGGTTCCCCGAGGACGAGGACCGCCGTGCCGGCCTGCAGGGCCCCCGTCACCGCCGACGCGGCGGCTCGCCACGCCGGGCCGCTGCCCGGTGCCGTCCGCACGGGCTGCGCGCGGGCCGGCCGGGCGGGAACGCCGCCGTCCGCGCGGGCGGCCTCGTCGTCCACGGAGACCACCCCGACCATCCCCGCGACGGCCCCACTGGCGGTCACGGTCGATCCCCGCAACCGGACCCGGGTACCGGACGGCAGGTCGAGCCGGGCGTCGACGTCGGGGTGGCGGACCATCACGAACCGGACGTGGTCCTGCAGGGCCGGCAGGTCGCCCGGATCGAGCAGGGTCTGCATCGGCGAGTTCGCCATCACCGTGCGCGGCCCGACGGCCAGTACCGCCTGCCGGGTGCGCGCG
This sequence comes from Pseudonocardia adelaidensis, assembly GCF_039543345.1. Lineage (NCBI taxonomy): Bacteria > Bacillati > Actinomycetota > Actinomycetes > Pseudonocardiales > Pseudonocardiaceae > Pseudonocardia > Pseudonocardia adelaidensis. The sequence continues at coordinate 85,990 of NZ_BAABJO010000035.1, forward strand.
TCGAGGCGGGAGTAGGCGTCGAACAGCGCCTGCTGCTGCTGGTTGCGGTCGGCCAGCAGGTTGTTCTCGATGCCCGCCGCCGCGGAGCGGACGAGGGCGTGCATGACGGGCGAGGAGTTCTCGCTCCGGCAGCTGATGTCCAGGACGCCCTCGATGCGCCCGGTGAACGGGTCGCGCACCGGAGCGCCCGCGCACGCGTAGGGCTGGAGGCTCTCGACGAAGTGCTCGGCGCCGACGATGTACACCGAGTCGCCGAACTCCAGCACCGTGCCCACGCCGTTGGTGCCGACCGAGCCCTCCGCGTAGCCGAAGCCCTGCGCGAAGTACAGGCGGTCAGCGACGCGGCCGATCCACGATCTGGTGTCCGCGCGCACGAGCAGGCGGGCCCGGTTGTCGGTGAGCGCCACGCAGACCGGGATGTCCGCCAGCTGCTCGGCCAGCTGCTCGATCACGGGCCGGGCGCAGCGGACGAGGCGCGAGCCGAGGTCGAGGTCGGCGTGGTACTCGGTGGTCACGACGCTCGGGTGGACGCCGCCCGCGGCGCTGCGCCGCCAGGACGCGGCCACGTGCCCGGGCACGCCGCGCAGCTCGGCCTCGGCGGACTCCAGCAGCTCGGCGCGGGCGGAGGTGAGCAGGAGTCTCCGATCCGCGAGGTCCCCCATGCGCCCGCACCTCCTCGTGCCACTCCCATCGTGCGCCTCCCGTCAAGGGCGGCCCGCGTCCGATTTTGGGACGGTCGGCAGCCGCCGGAATGCTCTTATCGTGATCGGAACCACACCGATCACGCGTCGAAGGTCGAGCCATGACGACGACAGCACCAGAGACAGCCGAGCGCGACGTCCAGGACGCCGGACACGTCGACGTCCTCATCGTGGGCGCCGGGGTCTCGGGGATCGGCGCCGCGCACCACCTGCAGGACGCGTTCCCCGAGCGGACGTTCGTCATCCTGGAGGCCCAGGACGACCGCGGCGGGACCTGGTGGACGCACCGGTACCCGGGCGTGCGCTCGGACAGCGACCTGTTCACCTACGGCTACCGGTTCAAGCCGTGGCGCGGCCCGTCGATCGCGGCGGGGGAGGAGATCCTCGCGTACCTCGACGAGGTCATCGACGAGCACGGCCTGGCCCCGCACATCCGCTACCGGCACCGGGTGGCCGCCGCGAGCTGGTCCACGGAGGACCACCGATGGACCGTGGACGTCACCCGGGAGGACACCGGGCAGCGGCTGCGCTTCACCGCCGACTTCCTGTGGATGTGCCAGGGCTACTACAACCACGAGAAGCCCTACCGGCCCCGCTGGGAGGGCATGGACCGGTTCCAGGGCCTGATCGTGCACCCGCAGCGGTGGCCCGAGGACCTCGACCACTCCGGGAAGCGGGTCGTCGTGATCGGCTCGGGCGCCACCGCCGCGACGCTGATCCCCGCGCTGGCGGAGAAGGCGGCGCACGTGACCATGCTGCAGCGCTCGCCGTCCTACTGGTTCGCCCCGCCCGTCACCCACGAGCTCGCCACGACGCTGCGTCAGCTGGACATCCCGGAGGAGTGGACGCACGAGATCATGCGCCGCCAGTACGTCTCCCAGTTCAACTGGCTGGCCCGCACGTCGCTGGAGGCGCCGGACGAGGTGCACGCGTACCTGATGGACGCGATCCGCCCGCTGCTCCCGGAGGGCATCGACGTCGAGAAGCACTTCACGCCGAGGTACCGCCCGTGGCAGCAGCGCATCGCGATCGTCCCGGAGGGCGACCTGTTCGCGGCCCTGCGGGAGGGGAGGGCCTCGATCGTCACCGACACCATCGACGAGTTCACCGAGAAGGGCATCCGCGTCGCCTCCGGCGAGGAGATCGAGGCCGACATCGTGGTCACCGCCACCGGCTTCAACCTGTCGGCCTTCGGCGACGTCGCGTTCACCGTCGACGGCGAGCCGGTCGACTTCACCGAGCGGGTCACCTGGCGCGGCATCATGATCAGCGGGGTCCCGAACATGGCCTACACGTTCGGATACTTCCGGCACAGCTGGACGCTGCGCGTCGACCTGGTCTGCGACCTGGTGAGCCGGTTGCTCGCGCACATGGGCGACCTGGGGGCCACCACGGTCGTGCCGCACCTGCGCCCCGAGGACGCGGACATGTCGATCCGGCCGTGGTCGGACCCGGAGAACTTCAACGCCGGCTACGTCATGCGCTCGCAGCACCTGCTCTTCAAGCAGGGCGACCGCGAGCCGTGGACGCACATGCTCGAGCACGAGGAGGAGCAGGAGATCCTGCCGAAGGCCGATCTCGACGACGGGTCGCTCGTCTACAAGTGAGGGGATCGCCATGCCCGCGAAGGCCGTCCGCACCGGAGTCACGCTGAACTACGAGGTGAGCGGCGAGGGGGAGCCGCTGCTGCTGATCATGGGAACCTCGGGCTCGATCCCGCTGTGGGCGCAGCTGCTGCCCCGGCTGGCCGAGCGCCACCGCGTGATCGCGTTCGACAACAGGGGGCTCGGCGGCAGCGAGCGCGGCGACGGGCCGATCACCGCGGCCTCGATGGCCGAGGACGCCTCCGCGCTGCTCGAGGCGCTCGACGTGCCGAGGGCGCACGCCATGGGGTGGTCGCTCGGGTCGGCGGTCGTGCAGGAGCTCGCCATCGCGCACCCGGAGCAGGTCGCCACTGCCGTGCTGTACGCCACCTGGGGCCGGTGCGACGGCTACCAGCGCTCGATGCTGTCCGCGCTCCGGCTGCCCTACGCCGTGCGGGACATCGAGGCCGCGCTCGCCGTGGCCGGGCTGGCGTTCTCCCCCGAGATCCTGGACCGCCCGGACTTCGCGCAGCTGATGGAACCGATGCTCCCCGCCTTCCCGCAGAACGAGGAGCAGATGGCGGTCACCGTGGAGCAGTGGGACGCCGACCTCGCGCTGGACACGCTCGACCGCGTCGGTGGGATCGAGGCGCCGACCCTCGTCGTGGTGGGCGAGCAGGACCTGCTGACCCCGCCACGGCAGGCGAAGGCGGTGGCCGACGCCATCCCGAAGGCCCGCTTCGAGCTGGTGACCGGGCCGGGGTCCAGCCACGGCATGCACATCGAGCGCCCCGACGACCTGTTGCGCATCGTCACCGGCTTCCTCGACGAGCACCCGTTGCGGCCCTGACCCGTTCAGCGACCTGCTCGTCCGGGTCGGTCGCGTCCGCCGACGCGGACCCGTCCGGCCGCCCGCCGGTCGACTCCCGGACGACCAGCCGGTGCTCGATCACGACCCGGCCTGCGGACCGGGTGCGGGTCCCGTCGATCCGTTCGACCAGGACGTCGAGCGCGGCCCGGGCGATCCGCCGCCGATCCAGGTGCACGGTGGTAAGGGTCGGGTTGGCGTAGGCGGCCTCGGTGACGTCGTCGAACCCGACCACGGCGATGTCGTCCGGCACGCGCACGCCGCGCATCCGCAGGGCGTGCATCACGCCGAACGCGAGCATGTCGCTGAAGCAGAACACCGCGTCCGGCGGGCGTGCCGCGCCGAGGAGCTGCTCGGCGGCCGCCATGCCGTTGTGCCGCAGCAGCCGCCGCGTGGGGACGACGAGCCCCTCCTCGCGGATCCCGGCGTCGGCGAGCGCCGCCCGGTAGCCGTGCAGCCGCAGCGACCCGGTACTGGCCCCGTCGCCGAGCGGGCCGCCGACGGCGGCGATGCGCCGCCGGCCCAGCCCGAGGAGGTGCTCGGTGGCCTCGCGGGCCGCGACCACGTTGTCGATCGCGACGTGGTCGACGGACGCGGGGAGCTCCCGCTCGCCCAGCAGGACCATCGGGATGTCGCGGGCGGCGCTCGCGATGCTCGCGGGGTCCATCGCGAGCGGGCTCAGCACGAGCCCGTCGATGAGGTGGTGGCGCAGCCCGCGTGCGATGAGCGCCTCGCGGTCCTCGTCGCCGTCGGTCTCGTCGATGAGGATCGTGAACCCGCGTTCGTCCGCGGCGTCGGTGAGGTGGCTGGCCAGCTCGGCGAAGTACGGGGCGGAGAGGTTGGGCACGGCGAGGGCGATCACGCCGGTGCGCCCCGTGCGCAGCGTCCGCGCCGCGGGGTTGGGCACGTAGCCGAGGAGGGCGACCGCGCGCTCGACCTTCGCGCGCAGCGCGGGCGAGACGTGCTCGTAGCCGCTGAGGACGTTCGACACCGACTTCTGCGAGACCCCGGCGACGCGGGCGACGTCGACCATGCGGGGCCGGGCGCCCCCTTCCCGGCCGGTCTGCACGCGCACACCGTACCGATCTCTTACTTCGTAGTACAAGCTGGACACCGAATGCGCCATTACCTCTTTACATCTGAATCTACTTCGTAGTAAACCTGCGCCGCACGCTCGGCGACGTGACGAGGCAGGTGTCCGTGAACAGTCCAGGAAGACCGCTGACCCGGCGCGCGCTGCTGCGCTCGGCAGGCGTCCTCGCCGGGACGGCGGCGCTCGCCGGGTGCGGCAGCGCGCCGACGTCGCAGGACGCGGCGGGCAGCGGATCGTCCGGCACGCCCGGCGCGCTGCGCTGGTGGGACCACTTCGCGCCGCTCGAGTCGCTGCAGAACGCCACGTTCGCCCGGTTCACGGGCGGCGGCGGGCCGCCCGTCGAGTACACGCTCTACAACCCCAACGAGCAGGGACAGGCGCTGCAGCTCGCGTTCGGCAGCCGTCAGCTGCCCGACGTATTCACGCTGTCCGGGCTGGGCGTCCCGCCGTCGCTGCTGCACGAGCAGGGGTGGTTCGCCCCGCTCACGACGGCGGACGCGATCCGCGCCGGGTTGCCCGCCGGCATCCTCACGGAGGGCATGCACAGCTTCGACGGCGCGCTCCACTCGTTCCCGATCTTCACCCCGCGCCAGTACGAGACGCTGGTGTGGTTCGACCGCAACCTGCTCGCGCGGGCGGGACTCGACCCGGAGTCACCGCCCGCGTCGTGGGACGACCTGCGCGCGGCCGCCCGGGCGGTGCAGCGCAGCGGGGTGGCGTCGGGGATCGTGCTGCCGCTGCAGTTCCCCGACCGGCTGGCCGCCTTCGTCCTGGAGCTCGCCCAGACCGCGGGCTTCCCCGGCACCCGGGGCAACGGCCTGGACGGGCTCGACCTCACCACCGGGGAGTACCGCTTCCACGACGACGCGTTCCTCGCCGCGATCGAGTTCCTGCTGTCGTTCGCCCGCGACGACACGATGTTCCTGGCCAGCACGTCCCTGGACGCGCGGTCGGCGCGCGTGCGCTGGGCGGCGGAGGGCGGGGCCTTCTTCCTCGACGGCCCGTACAACGCAGGCGTGCTGGCTGGGAAGTTCCCGCAGGTCCTCGGGCGGATCGGGGTGGGGTCGATCCCGACCCCGGACGGGCGGGCGCCGGTGCTGACCCGGCCACCCAACGACGGCACGTTCTGGATGTCCGGCCGGTCCGGCGCGGTCGAGGCCGCCTCGACCCTGCTCGAGCTGTTCGTGAGCGCGGAGTACCAGCGCGGCCTGGCCGCCGCCATGGACCAGCCGCCGCTCGACCTCGGCGTCGTCGCCGGCTCCGACGCCCACCCCACGTACAAGCGCTGCGTCCAGCTGTTCGGCGAACAGGTCTTCCTCGGCCCCGCCGTCACCGGACGCAACCCGCGGGTGGCCGCGGTCCTCGGCGCGATGAAGCCGGTGGAGCCGGGCCTCGGGGCGATCATCCAGGGCATCGCGAGCGAGCAGGTCACCGACGTGCGCGGCCGGCTGCGCCGGCTGTCGGACGAGTGGACGGCGGCCCGCGACGCCGCCATCGCCGAGGTCGGCGGGGGCGTCAGCACAGCCGACTGGGCCTTCCCGGACTGGCGGCGCGGAGAGGACTACACCGCATGACCTCGATCGTGCAGAAGGCGCCGCCCGGGGTGGGGCGCAGGCTGTGGCAGGCCCGCTGGCCCTACCTCTTCCTGCTCCCGACGGCCGTGCTCTACGGCCTCTTCACGCTGTGGCCGGTCGCCGCGAGCTGGTGGTACTCGTTCCTGTCCTGGAGCGGGTTCGAGGGCGAGAAGACGTTCGTCGGCCTGCAGAACTACCGCGACGTGCTCGCGGACCCGCTGTTCTGGAACTCGTTCGGGATCACGATGCTGTTCATGGTCGTGACCGTGCCGTTGCGGGTGGCGCTCGGCCTGGCGATCGCGCTGCTGCTCAACCACCCGCGGCTGCCGTTCCAGCGGCTGTTCCGCACCGCGTTCTTCCTGCCGGTGGTGACGACCACGGCCATCGTCGGCGTGGTCATGCAGTTCGTCTTCGACCCCTCCGACGGTCCGGTGGCCGACGTCCTGCGGGGCGCGGGCGTCCCGGGCGTCGACTTCCTCGGCTCGCCGGACGCGGCGATCTGGACGGTGATCGCCGTGCACACCTGGAAGTGGGTGGGCGTCACGATGATCTACTGGCTGGCCGCGCTGCAGACCGTGCCGCGCGACGTGCTCGAGGCCGCCCAGGTGGACGGGGCGACCGGCTGGCAGTCCTTCCGGCATGTGACCGCGCCGATGCTGATCCCGTTCTTCGTCATCATCACGCTGCTGACGATCGAGCAGAACCTGCAGGTCTTCGACCTCGTCATGACGATGACGGGCGGCGGCCCGTTCTACGCCACCGAGGTCATCGAGCTCTACATCTACCGCTGGGCGTTCGCCGCCACCGTCCCCGAGCTCGGGTTCGCCTCGGCCGCCGCGGTGGTGCTCGGCCTGGTCCTGCTCGTCGTCGGGATCGGGCAGCTGGTCGGGGTGCGGGCGGCCCGGCGCACGGCAGGAGGGGACGCATGACGGCGACCGTCACCCGCCCGCGCGAGGTGCGGGCCGAAGGAGCCAGGCGCGTGCGCGGGCGCACCCGGCGCAGCCCGCTGCTGTGGCTGGTCACGCTCCTGGTGCTCGGCTTCGCCGCGGTGTGGGTCTACCCCTTCGTGTGGGTGCTCTCGGCGTCGGTGAAGGGTCAGCTGGAGGTCTTCACCGCGGGGCTTCAGCTGCTGCCGGAGGCGTTCCGCTGGGAGAACTACGCCCGAGCCTGGGTGGACGCGGACTTCGGCACGTACCTGCTCAACACCGTCCTCGTCACGGCGTTCACGGTGGCGATCGTCGTGGTCCGGTGCGCCATGGCCGGCTACGTGCTGGCGCGCTACTCGTTCCTCGGGCGCAGGTTCGTGGTCGCGGTGCTGGTCGGCACGCTGTTCGTGCCCGCCGGGTACACGATCATCCCGGTCGTCGAGCTCACCCAGCGGCTGGGCCTGCTCAACTCGCTGACCGGCATGGTCATCGCGCTGGCAGGCGGCGGGCACGTCGCGGCGGTGCTGCTGTACATGGGCTACTTCCGCGGTGTCCCCCGGGAACTGGAGGAGGCCGCCGTGCTCGACGGCGCGGGCTTCGGCACCGTGTTCTTCCGCGTGATGCTGCCGCTGGCCGGGCCGGTGACCGCCACCGTGGTCGTGCTGACCTTCCTGGCCACGTGGAACGCGTTCCTGCTCCCGCTGGTGTTCACCTTCAGCCGCCCGGACCTGCGGACCCTCGCCGTCGGGATGCAGGCGTTCGTCGGGGAGAACTCCGTGGACTGGCCGGGCATGGCCGCCGCCGCGACGATCTCCCTCATCCCCATCGTCGCCCTGTTCCTGTTCCTGCAGCGCTACTTCTTCGAAGGGATCGCCGGAGCCGTGAAGTCGTGACCCCGCCCAGGAAACAACCCGACGTCCTCCTGATCTGCACCGACCAGCAGCGCTTCGACGCACTCGGCGCGTCCGGCAACCCGCACATCGAAACCCCGAACCTGGACCGGCTGGCCGCCGAGGGAGTGCTGTTCGAGAACTGCTACGTGCAGAACCCGGTCTGCGCGCCGTCGCGGGCCTCCCTGATGACCGGGCGCTACGTCTCCACCCACGGCCTGCACGCCAACGGCGTCGACATCGCCCCCGACGCGGAGATGTTCACGAAGCTGCTGGCCGACGACGGCTACGACTGCGGTCTCGTCGGCAAGTTCCACCTCGGCGCGTGCTTCGCAGGACGCTCCGAGCCGCGCCTCGACGACGGCTTCCGGGTGTTCCGGTGGGCGCACGACCCGTACCCGGGGTCATCGGAGAACGCCTACCACCGCTGGCTGCGCGCCGCGCACCCCGACCTGTACGCGCGGGCGCGTGCCGGTGCGGTCGGCTGGGACGAACTGCCCACCGAGGCGCACTACAGCCACTGGATCGGCGACGAGACGATCGAGTTCCTGCGCGGCGGGCGCCAGGACGGCAAGCCGTTCTTCTTCGTCGCCAACTTCTTCGACCCGCACCACGGCTTCGGCGCGCCGCCGGAGTACCGGGAGCGCTACGACGCGGCGGCCCTCCCGCCCCGGGTCACCGCAGCGGGCGAGCTGGCCTCCAAGCCCCCGATCTTCACCGAGGCCTCGAAGGACTCCTACGCCGGCCACGCGCGTGGCTTCGCCGACTACACCGACGAGGAGCTCGACGGGGTCCGCGCCGCCTACTACGCGATGGTCACCCTCGTCGACGACGAGGTCGGGCGCATCCTCGACACCCTCGAGGCGGAAGGGCTGGCCGACGACACGGTCGTCGTGTTCACCAGCGACCACGGCGAGATGCTCGGCGACCACCAGCTGATGCTCAAGGGCCCGTTCCACTACGACTGCGCGGTCCGCGTGCCGCTGATCGTGCGCTGGCCCGGCCGGTTCGCCCCCGCCCGACGTCCCGAGCTGGTGCAGTGGGTCGACCTCGCGCCGACCTTCCTCGACCTCGCAGGCGTCGCGCCGTCCCCGCGGCACCAGGGCGCGAGCCTGCGCGGCCTGCTCACCGGCGGGGAGACCGCGTGGCGGGACTGGGCGCTGTGCCAGTACCGCAACAGCGGGCACGCCTACGACCCGCCGGTCCACGCGACGATGCTGCGCCACGACCGCTGGAAGCTCGTCGTGCACCACGGCGCGCCCGCGAGCACCCGCGAGCGCACCGGCGAGCTCTACGACCTGGAGTCCGACCCCGGCGAGCTGGTGAACCGGTGGACGGACCCCGCGCACCGCGAGGTCCGGGCCGACCTGCAGGAACTGCTGATCGACGTCCTCGTGGGCATCGAGGACCGCAGCCTGCCCCGGCTGGCGCACTGGTGAACGGAGAGAACGTGCACGAGCAGTACCCGCGTCCCCAGCTGGTCCGCCCGCAGTGGCAGGACCTGTGCGGGCCGTGGCGGTTCGCCTTCGACGACGCCGACGCCGGGCGCGGCGCGGGCTGGGCGACCTCGCCGGAGCCGTTCGACCGGACGATCACGGTGCCCTACCCGTACGAGTCGGAGCTGTCCGGGATCGGCGACCCGAGCCCGCGTCCGGTCGTCTGGTACCGCCGCGAGGCCGAGCTGGCCGCGCCGGGCCCCGGGCAGCGGCTGCTGCTGCACTTCGGCGCCGTCGACCACACCGCGCAGGTCTGGGTGAACGGCGTGCACCTGGGCGGGCACGAGGGCGGGCACACCCCGTTCTCGTTCGACGTCACCGACGCGCTGGTGGCCGGGCCCACGCAGGTGGTCGTCGTCCGCGCCGAGGACCACGCCGACGACGTCACCCAGCCCCGCGGCAAGCAGGACTGGCTCGACGAGCCGCACGGCATCTTCTACAAGCGCACCACCGGTATCTGGCAGCCGGTGTGGGCGGAGACGGTGCCCGAGCTGTACGTCGCGGAGCTGCACTGGGCACCGGACCTGCCAGGGGCGGCGGTCACCTGCGAGGCGGCACTGTCCCGCCGCCCGGAGCGGCCGGTGCGGCTGCGCGTCCGACTCAGGCTGGGCGAGGAGGAGCTCGCCGAGCACACGGTCCGGGTGCGCGACACCCACACGCGCGTCGAGGTGGCCATCCCGGCGGCGCGCCACGACATGCACCACGGCAGGCTGCTGTGGTCGCCCGAGCGCCCCACCCTCATCGACGCCGACGTCGAGCTGCTCGACGAGGACGGGGCGAGCGTCGACGCGGTCGGCTCCTACTTCGGCCTGCGCAGCGTCGGGGTGGAGGACGGGCGGTTCCTGCTCAACGGGCAGCCCCGGTTCCTGCGCCTCGCCCTCGAACAGGGGTACTGGCCTCGGTCGCACCTCGCTGCCCCGGACGCGGCCGCGCTGCGCCGCGAGGCCGAACTGATCAAGGAGCTGGGCTTCACCGGGATCCGGATCCACCAGAAGGTGGAGGACCCGCGCTTCCTCGCCTGGTGCGACCGCATCGGCCTGCTGGTGTGGGACGAGATGCCCAGCGCGTTCGAGTTCGCGCCCCGCACCGTCGAGCGGATCGTGCGCGAGTGGATGGAGGTGGTGCGCCGCGACCGCAGCCACCCGTGCGTCGTCACCTGGGTGCCGATGAACGAGAGCTGGGGCGTCTGGCACCTGGCAGACGTGGCCGAGCAGCGCCACCTGCCCACCGCGCTGTACCACCTGACGAAGAGCCTCGACGGCACCCGCCCGGTGATCTCCAACGACGGCTGGGAGATCACCGAGACCGACATCTGGGGCGTGCACGACTACGCCCCGCACGGGAAGTCGCTGCGCGAGCGCTACGACGGCCCCGACGCGGTCGCCCGGGTGCTGGACGACCGCAGGCCCGGGCGCAAGAAGGTGGTGCTCGGCGACCCCGTCGTCCGCGGGCTCCCCGTGGTGCTCACCGAGTTCGGCGGGTTGAGCTACGCGCCCGCCGCGGGCGAGAAGTGGTTCGGCTACGGCACCGTCGGCTCGGCCGAGGAGCTGGCCGAGCGGCTGCGCGGCCTCGTCGACGCCGTGCTCGACAACCCGGAGCTGGCCGGCTTCTGCTACACGCAGCTCACCGACACCGAGCAGGAGCGCAACGGCCTGCTCACCGAGGACCGCGAGCCCAAGCTGCCGGTCGAGGTGATCCGGGAGATCCTCACGCGCCCGGCCCGGGCCGTGCCGCCCGAGGAGGTCGACGCAAACCGGCGCCGCGCCGGGCACTAGTAGCGTGTCGCCGCTAAATCGGGTGCTATGCGGTGTATCGGTGCTCGGCAGCTCAGTTCTGCTGCTGAGAGGATGGGTGCTCGATGCCTCGCCCGAAGGTGTTCCCGGTCGGTCTGTCGGCTG
>NZ_BAABJO010000036.1:0-96428 GCF_039543345.1 Pseudonocardia adelaidensis
CCTCGCCGCCGAACGGGATCACCGAGAACGCCACGAACGCCGGGATCGTCGAGATGACCGGGGCGATGAAGTACACCCGCTTGTCGGCCATCACCGGCATGATGTCTTCCTTGAACGCCAGCTTGAGGGCGTCGGCGAGGCTCTGCAGCCAGCCGCCAGGGCCCACCCGGTTCGGGCCGGGACGCTGCTGCATCCGGCCCACCACCTTGCGCTCCAGCACGATCATGAACATCGTCGTGAGCAGGCCGAGCACGAACAGCGCGAGCACCTTCAGCAGGATCAGCCACAGCGGGTCGTCCGCGAGCAGCTGCTGGACCCGGGTCATGCCCGGGTGGCCCGGTCGAAGAGGGCGATGAGCTCGCTCGTGTAGGACTCGACGTCGAGATCGGGGTCGGTCGCGACGAAGGCGGCGAGGCCGTCCAACGCCTGGCGGAGCGTGATCGCCACGACCCGCGGGTCGAACTCCCGGAACTCCCCGCGGGCCTGTCCTTCACGGAGGATCCGGGCGACCACCTCGAACTCGGGCTCGTGGGCGTCCACCCCGAAGCGTGGGGTGCCGTCCGGGTGGCGGAAGTTCGCCCACACGTCGCGCACCGCGACGACGTCCCGGCGGTGCTCGGTGTAGTAGCGGGCGCTGCCCCGGATGAACCCGCGCAGCTTCGCCGACGGCGTCGGCTCCGCGAGGACGTACGGCGCGATGTACTGACCCGCGCTGCTGAACACCTCGTCGACGACGGCCTGCATGAGGTCGTCCTTGCCGGCGAAGTGGTACGAGATCAGCCGGGTGCTCGACAGCCCGGCCCGCTGCGCGATCCGGGCGAACGACGCCTGGTTGAGCCCGAGCTCGGCGATCGTCTCGATCGCGGCCCGGACGATCTGCGCCCGCCGGGCGGTGGTGGTGAAGCTCCGCTCCGAGGGAGCAGTTACTCGCATGAGTAAATACTACTCTGGGCGAGTAAGCGAGCGAACGGCGCGCTCGCTCGCACCTAGCGGTCGGCGGTGCCGTTCGCTCGGGGGTGCGGGATCGCGTCGGGGTCCGCCGCCATGCAGGACGCGGGGCACCCGAGCATGTCTTCGAAGCGGCAGTCGTGGCGGTGGCAGGCGCCCGCGAGCCGGGTGGCGTCGGCACCGGCGCGGAGGGAGATCTCCACGAAGGTGCAGCAGTCGGCGTGGTGATCGCGGATCGCATCACCGGAGTGGCGGCTTGACGGCTCGTCGTGCGAGCAGGTGCACGTTGGGGGTCGGTGCCCCCGCGGCAGATCCTGAACGGAGGTCATCGACGGAGTTTGCGCTGCTCAGCGGGGTTGCACCAGGTATCGGAAGCCGTTGCGCGGGCGAGTGTGGCCCCGGTCACCCGGCTGAGCAGGGGATCCTCGTGGATGCGACGCCCGGCGAATGTGGCCGATCGGGTGACACCCAGAATTTCCTGACTAGAGTCAGGGGATGGACGCCGCGACGCTGGCGCAGGTGCGCCGGTTCAACCGCACGGTCACGCAGCGGGTCGGTGCGCTCCAGGACGAGTTCCTCGGACGCGGCCGGCCGCTCGGCGCGGCCCGCGTGCTGTGGGAGATCGGGCCGGAGGGGCGCGACGTGCGGACATTGCGCGCCGACCTCGGCCTCGACTCGGGCTACCTCAGCCGACTGCTGCGCACGCTCGAGGCCGACTCACTGGTCACCGTCGAGCCGGACCCGTCGGACCGGCGCGTGCGGCTGGCCCGCCTCACCCCGGAGGGGCTCGCCGAGCGGGAGGCGCTCGACCGGCGCAGCGATGACGTCGCTGCCGCGCTGCTCGAGCCGCTCCCGCCGCACCAGCGCGACCGCCTGGCCGCCGCGATGGCCGACGTCGAGCGCCTCCTGCGGGCCGGGGTGATCGAGATCGCGGTCACCGACCCGGCCCACCCGGACGCGCGGCACTGCGTCGCCGCGTACTTCGCCGAGCTCGACAGCCGGTTCGACGCCGGCTTCGACGCCGACCGGAGCAACCCCGCGCCGGACGACGGGCTGCGCCCGCCGGCGGGGCTCCTGCTCGTCGCGCGGCTCGGCGCGGAGCCGGTGGGTTGCGGTGCGCTGCGGTTCGGCCCGGGGTTCGAGGCCGAGCGGGTGTGCGAGATCAAGCGGATGTGGGTGTCGTCCACCGTGCGCGGCACCGGGCTGGGCAGGAGGCTGCTCGGCGAGCTGGAGGCCCACGCCGCGAAGGCCGGCGCCCGCCTCCTGCGCCTCGAGACGAACCGCGCGCTCGCCGAGGCGATCGCCCTCTACCGCTCGGCCGGCTACACCGAGGTCCCCGCGTTCAACGACGAGGCCTACGCCCGCCACTGGTTCGAGAAGCGCTGCTGACGCCTCCCACCCCCGCCCGCACACCAACAACGGTGCTCGCACACCAACTGCAGTTCATGTGTCAGCACCAAAGTTGGTGTGTGACGCTCGGCGGCGGTCGCGGCTCAGTCGTCGACGGCGCGGGTCTCCCAGAGGATCCGGCCGGCCGCGCCCGGCTGGGCGAACTGGGGGTTGGGCGCGGTGGCCGTGAACGTCGCCACCTGGCCGGGCTGCACGTCGAGGGGGTGGTTGGCGACGACCTTGCCGTCGGCGGACACCTCGAGCCGTCCGCGGGCGGGCGCGGTGCCGGAGTTGGTCACCGTGACGGTGACGTTGCAGGTCTGCGCGGTGCAGAGGGGGTCGGGCTGCAGCTGGATGCCGACGTTCGGGCGCTCCTGCAGCAGCTGGGCCAGCGTCTTGGGCGCCGCCTCCTGCCGGACGCGGGCCGCGGCGCCGGTCACCGCGGCGAGCTGCTCCTCGGTCGGCCTGCTGACCGGCACCGGCGGCGTGTTCGCGTTCGGGGCGACGTCGAGGGCGAGCAACGGGTGGGCGTCCTCGCCGCCGACGACGACCCGCCGCGCGCCGTCGAAGAGCACGATCCCGGACCGCCCCTCCACCAGCTGCTGCTCCAGTGCCTGCCACCGGGTGGGCTGCCCCCCGCGCACGTAGTCGGCGAGCGCGGCACCGTTCAGGTGCAGGACCGGGTCGATCTCCTGCGTCTCGGTGTCCGGGGCGGCGACCCAGGCGCCTGCGAGGTCGTCGGCGCGGGTCGGGTGGTGGTACAGCCACCACTCCCGGTTGGCGCGGATCACGGCGCCGTCCTGGTCCGAGAGGAGCTCGGCGGTGGCCTGGCCGCCGTCGCGGCTCAGGGTGCCCGACGCGCCGTCCGGGGTGACCGTCAGGTCGACGGTGATCTCGCCGCCGTCGTTCGCGGCGACGGCACCCTGGTAGTGCGCACCGGGCCAGCTGCCCGCGTCGGAGGCGGCCGATGCGGCGAGGTCGGCGGGGTTCGTGCGGGCGACCGAGAACACGAGCGCGATCCCGGCCGCGACGGCCACGAGGACGCCGACCACGGTGAGCGGCCAGGCCCGGCGCTTCGCCCGCGTGGGGGCGGTGTTCGAGCTCGACACCATGGTCAGGGCCGTGGAATGCCCTCCACTCGGGGGCGGCGCCTGCGGGCCATCGGGCCTGCGGTCGTCCGCGGGGGGCGACCAGGCGTCCGTGCGGGCGGGCGGGGCCGGTTCCGGGACGAACGCCCAGGCGTCCGTGCGGGGCGGGGCCACGGGCACCCGGGGAGGAGGCTGCGGCGCGGCCGGTTCGGCCGGTGGCGCGGACGCGTCCGGCGGGCGGCCCGGGGCGCCGACCACCGGCATGGGTCCGGTGGCATCGGCGGGCCACACCGGCCCGGCAGGCGACGGCGGCGCGGCCGGAGCAGGCGGGCCGGTGGCCGGCACGGTGGCGGGTGGCGGCGCGACCGCGGCGAAGAGGCCGGTCGGCGGTTCCGGTGCCGCCGGGGGCGGCGGTGGGGTGGCCGGTGTGAAGAGGTCGGCCGCACCACCCGCGGTCGGCGGCGTGGCCGGTGTGAAGAGCCCGGCGGGGGTGGGTGGGGCGGTGACCGGTACGGCGCCCGTCGGCGGGGACGGGTCGGCCGGGGGAGGCGGGCCGACGACGGGGATGACGCCGGTGGGCGGAGGCGCCGCCCCGTCCGGACCGGCGACGGGAACGGTCCCGGTCGGCGGGGTCGGTGCGGCCGTGGCGGGCTGCGGGTCGGTCGCGGGTTCGAACAGCCCGCTCGCCGCCGGGGGAGCGACGGCGCCGGATGGCGGCGTGGCGGTGTCCGCTGCCGGGCGGACCGCCGGGAGCGGCCCGGTCGCGAACCAGGAGGGCGGGGACCCGTCGGTGGTGACCGCGGGCTGGGCGGCCGTGTCGGCGGCGGATCCGGAGTCGAACCAGGTTCCGGCCTGAGGAGCCGGCAGCGGGCCGGTGGGATCGGCGGGCGTCTGGACGGGCAGCGGGCCCGTGGCGTCGGCCCGGCCGACCGGGCGGGACGGTCCGGCCGTGGCGTCCTCGGCGGTCCCGGTGATCCCCGCGGGCCCGGCGCTGGTGCGCGCGCCGGTTGCGTCCATCCTGTTCCCTCCCCCCGTCGCCACGTCATGGTCGGTCCCTCTACCCGGCTGATCGAACGATGGACGACCGGGCGGCGGCTCGCCCAGTGCCGTGTGTTCCAGATCACCTCGGGTCGTCCTGGCGTGCCGCCCCAGCTTTGCACGCCGTCCCGGGCGCCCTCCGCGCACCCGTGGGTTCGCGGCACCCGCCTCCGGCACACTTCCGGCGTGCGAGCGGACCGGCTGGTGGCGATCCTGCTGTTGATGCAGGCCCGCGGTCGGGTGACCGCCGCGGAGCTGGCAGGCGAGTTCGAGGTGTCGGTCGCGACGGCCCGGCGGGACCTCGAGGCGCTCTCGGCGGCGGGCGTGCCGGTGTACGCGCAGCCGGGCCGCGGTGGCGGCTGGCAGCTGCTCGGCGGGGCCAGGACGGATCTCAGCGGGCTCACCGAGGGCGAGGCGCAGGCGCTCTTCCTGCTCGCCGGACCGGCGGCGGCCGCCGCGCCGGAGGTGCGGTCCGCGCTGCGCAAGCTCGTGCGGGCCCTGCCCGGGCCGTTCCGCGCCGACGCCGAGACGGCTGCGGACGCCGTGGTCGTCGACCCGGCGGGGTGGGGTGCGCGGGAGCGCGAACGCCCGGCCGTCGTCGACGTCCTGCAGCGGGCGGTGGTGCGCAGGCGCAAGGTGCGGCTGGAGTACATCGACCGGGCTCGGAACCGGAGCTCCCGGCTGGTCGACCCGTGGGGCCTCGTGGACAAGGACGACGTCTGGTACCTCGTGGCGGGCACCGAGAAGGGGCGGCGCACGTTCCGCGCCGAGCGCATCGTGGCCGCCGCGGTCACCGACGAGCCCGCTGACCGGCCCGCCGACTTCGAGCTCGCCGCGGCGTGGGGCGAGATCGTCGACGAGGTGGAGCGCAGGCGGTCACTGCTCAGCGCCACCGTGCTGCTCCCGGCGCGCCTCGTGCCGGTGCTGCGCGACCACTTCGGGCGCCACAGCGAGGTCCTCGAGACCCTCGACGACGGCCGCGCCCGGGTCCGCGTGGCGGCCCCGACCCCGCTGATGATCGCCCAGACGCTCGCCGGTTGGGGGGCGACGGTGCAGGTGGAGGGGCCGCCGGAGGTCCGCGCCGAGCTGGTCCGGCTCGGCCGCGAGCTCGTGGAGGCGAACTCCTACATGCCAGCAAAGCCACTTTCATGACGTCTGGCGTCGCGAAAGTGGCTTTGCTGACATCCCGCGTCAGGACCCGATGAGCGTGCCGTCCTGCGCGCGGCGGCCGGACCTCAGCCGGGCGAGCACGGCCGGGCCGACCAGCAGCAGCACCGCGATCACGAGCACCACGACGCTCAGCGGCCGGGTGAAGACGATCAGCAGGTTCCCGTCGCCGATCGCGCTCGTCTGCACCAGCGCCTTCTCGAACAGCGGGCCGAGCACGAGCCCCAGCACGAGCGGCGCCGTGGGGAAGCCCAGCCGCTTGAACGCGTACCCGACGAGGCCGAACACGAGCACCACCCACACGCTGAACATGTTGTTGGAGATCGCGTAGGCACCGAGGAGGCTCGTGAAGAGGATCAGCGGGTAGAGGTAGCCGTAGGGCACCCGCAGGAGCTGCGCGAACACCGGGGCGAGCGGCAGGTTGAGCACGAGCAGGATCACGTTGCCGATGAAGAACGAGGCGAGCAGGCCCCACACCAGCTCCGGCTGCTGGTCGAACAGCAGCGGCCCGGGCTGGATGCCGTAGATCGTGAACGCGCCGAGCAGCACGGCCGTGGTCGCGCCGCCGGGGACGCCGAGGGTGAGCGTCGGCACGAAGTTGGCGTTGGCGGCGGCGTTGTTGGCGCTCTCCGGCGCCGCGACGCCCTCGATCGCGCCGCTGCCGAACTCGTCCTTGCGCTTGGAGACCCGCTTCTCGATCCCGTACGCCATGAACGACGCCAGCGTCGACCCGGCGCCGGGCAGGCAGCCGAACAGGAACCCGAGACCGCTGCCGCGCAGGATCGGCCCCGCGGACCGGCGCAGGTCCTCCCGCCCGATGAGCAGCTCCCGGAATCGCGCCCTGATCGGCGCGGCGGCGCCCTCGTGGATCTGGTTCAGCACCTCGCCCACCGCGAACAGCCCGATCATCACCTCGACGAAGGGGATGCCGGACAGCAGGTCGACCGAGCCGAACGTGTAGCGGGCGACGCCGCTGCCGGTGTCGACGCCCACCAGCGCGATGATCAGTCCGAGCACGGCCATCGTGGCGCCGAGCAGCCGGTTCTCGCCGGAGAAGCTGACGATCGTCGCGAGCCCGAGCACCATCACGGCGAGCATCTCCGGCGGGCCGAACCGCAGCGCGAAGTCGGCGAACGGGGGAGCGAGCGCCATGAGCAGGACGAGCGACACGATCGCGGCGACGAAGGAGCCGATCGCGGAGATCGCCAGCGCCGCGCCGGCGCGTCCCCGCCGCGCCATCTGGTAGCCGTCGATCGTCGTGACGACGGTGGAGGCCTCGCCGGGTGTGGAGATGAGGACCGAGGTGATCGTGCCGCCGTACTGGCAGCCGTAGTAGATGCCGGCCAGCATGATCAGCGCCGTCACCGGCTCGAGCGAGAGGGTGAGCGGCAGCAGGATCGCGACCCCGGTGGTGGAGCCCAGCCCGGGCAGCACCCCGATCACGGTGCCGACCAGCACGCCGACGAAGCACCACAGCAGGTTCTCGACCGTCAGGGCGGTCTCGAAGCCGAGCAGCAGGTTGTCGAGCACCGCTCACCACCCCAGCAGGTCGCCGACCGCACCGGTCGGGAGCGGGACGTCCAGGAACTCCATGAACACGCCGTAGCCGGCGGCGATCGCGACCGCCGCGATGGCGAGCGCCACGAGCGGAGGCCGCCGCTCGACCACCGCCGCGATGAACAGCACCAGCACGCCGAGCGCCGGCAGGAACCCGAGCAGGGGAACCAGCAGCACCGCGACCGGCGTGGCGACCACCACCGTCCACAGCTGCCGCACGCGCTGCGACTCGGTGCGCCCGAAGACGTCCACGCCCGCGTCCGGCTCTCGGGGCTCGGTCACCCCGCCCGTGCGCCGGAGCCGGACGAGCAGCTGTCCGCCGCCGAGCAGCAGGAGCAGCAGGCCGGTGACCATCGGGAGCAGGCCGGGGCCCACCCGCCCCTCGTCGCCGAGGATGCCGTAGCCGAACGAGGTTCCGAACACCACCGCGCCGAGGACGGCCAGCACGCCGAACGCCACGGCCTGTGCTGTGGGAGCCGGGCTTGCCGCGTCGTTCATTGCTTCAGCGCCTCCTGCAGCACGGTCCGGTTGCGGTTCAGGTAGTCGACGAACTCCGGCCCGGCCGCGTTGATCGGCTGGAGGTAGCTGTCCTGGACGTACTTGCGGTACTCGTCGGTGTCGAGGGCGCGCCGCATCGTGTCGATCCAGTACGTGCGCTGCTCGTCGCTGATGCCGCCCGGGGCGAGCACGCCGCGGAACTGGGCGAAGGAGACGGGGATGCCCTGCTCGGTGGCGGTCGGGATGTCCTTCAGCGCCCCGTAGTCGTAGCGCTTCTCGGCGAACGCGCACAGCGCGCGCAGGTCGCCCGACTCGAGCTGCCCGATCACCTCGCCCGGGTTGAGCGAGGCTATGTCGATCTGCCCGCCGAGCAGCGCGGCGATGAGCTCCCCGCCGGACTCGAAGGCCACCCGGTCGAACTTCGCCCCGGTCTTGTTCTCGGTGAGGGAGAAGACGATGTTGTCCAGCCCGGTCTGGCCGCTGATCCCGGCGACGACGCGCTGCCCGCGCGCGGCGTTCACCACGTCCGTGCAGGTCTGGTACGGCGCCGCGGCCGGCACGACGAGGAGGGTGAAGTCCTCGGCGATCTTCATGATCGGGGTGAAGTCCTCGAAGGTGAACTGGACGTCCCCGGTCTCGGGCAGCGCCAGCAGCGCCGTCTCGGTGGCGAGCAGGGTCTCGGGGTCGCCATTGCGTCCGAGGAAGTAGGAGTAGCCGACCGCGCCGGAACCACCCTCCCGGTTCTCGACGGAGACGCTGACGTCCGGGTCGGCCGCCTCGATCGCAGCGGCGAGGGCGCGCCCGGCGCGGTCGCTGCCGCCGCCTGCGGCGAACGGCACGACCATCGTGACGTCGCCGTCGGGCTTCCAGCCCCCGCCGGTGTCGCGGCCACCGCCGTTGCCGCCGCAGCCGGCGAGCGCGAGCGCGCCGACGATGGCGACCGCCAGTGCGGTCCTGGTAGCTGCACGGTTCCTCATGCCGGATCCTCCCTGTCCCGCGCATCCGGAGGGGCGACGCTGCCCCGCGCGGTGAGCTCGGTGATCTCGTTCTCGGAGTAGCCGACCGCCCTCAGCGCGTCGGCCGTTCCCTCTCCGAGCAGTGGGCCCGCGGCGCCCTGGACGGCCGGCGTGCGCGAGAAGCGCATCGGCGAACCCAGCTGCCGCACCGGCCCGAGCACGGGGTGCTCGGCGTCCCAGAAGTAGCCGCGCCGGTTCAGGTGCTCGTCGGTGAACACGTCCGCGTAGTCGGCGATCGGCGCGCACGGCACGCCGGCCCCGTCGAGCGCCCGCACGAGCTCGGCGCTGGTCCAGCCCCGCGTCACGTCCTCGATCTCGGCGACCAGCGCCTCGCGGTGCGCGTGCCGGGTGAACGCGTCGGCGTAGCGCGGGTCGTCCTGCAGGGAGGTGAGCCCGAGCACCCCGCACAGGCCCGCCCACGTCTTCGGCGTGACGGCCCCCAGGGTGACGTGGCCGTCCGCGGTGCGGACCGCTTGGTAGGGCGCGCTGCTCTGGTGCGCAGACCCGAGCGGGCGGCCGACCTCCCCGGTCGCGAAGTACCGGCCCGCCTCCCAGACGGCGAACGACACGCCCGCCTCCAGCAGCGAGACGTCGATGTACTGCCCGAGCCCGGTGCGGTCGCGCTCGCGCAGGGCGGCGGTGACCGCGAGTGCGACGTAGAGCGCGCACACGAGGTCGCAGATCGGCACGCCGACCTTCGTGGGCTCCCCGTCGGGCGTTCCGGTGATGCTCATCAGGCCGCCGCGGGCCTGCGCCATGATGTCCAGCCCGGGAAGCGGCGCCAGCGGACCGTCCTGGCCCCACCCGGACGCCGACGCGTAGACGAGGTGCGGGGCCGCCGAGCGCACGCTCTCGTGGTCGAGCCCGAGCTTGCGCATCGCGCCCGGCCGCAGGTTCTCGACCAGCACGTCGGCCGAGGCGGCGAGCCGCAGCAGCGCCTCCCGCCCGGCGTCGGACTTCAGGTCGAGCACCACCGAGCGCTTGTTGCGGTTGAGCCGCGCGAACGGCGAGCTGTGCCCCTCGACGAACGGGCCGGTGGCCCGCACCGGGTCGCCCGCGCCTGGCGCCTCGATCTTGAGGACGGTGGCGCCGAGGTCGGCGAGCTGCATGGTCGCGAAGGGCGCTGCCATGAACGCGCCGACCTCCAGCACCGTGATGCCGGCGAGCGGGGGTTGGGCGTCCGGGTCGAGCACGCGGACCTCCGGAGTCTTGGCGGCACTGGCAAGCTGAACTACTGTCTACAGAAGTTCGGCGCCAGGAGACAAGGGTCACGCGGGAATCGCTTCCAGGAGGTGCCGTGCCGGACCCCGTCGGCAGGCGCATCGAGGCGCCGCCGAGCATCACGCAGCTCGCCGCGGACGCGGTCCGGAAGATGATCTTGTCGGGCGAGCTGCGGCCCGGTGACCGGGTCGTGGAGAACCAGATCGCCGGTGCGCTGGGCGTCAGCAAGCCACCGCTCCGCGAGGCCCTGCGCGTGCTCGAGCAGGAGGGGCTCGTCGTGCGCAGCCCGCGCCGCGGGGTGGTGGTGACCCCGCTCACGCTGCACGACGTCTACGAGATCGTCACGCTCCGCCACGACCTCGAGCGCCTCGCCGTCGACCTCGGGGTGCCCTGCCACGCGCCCGAGCGCATCGAGCGTTGCCGGACGGCGTACGAGGCCCTGCACCGGGCCGCCGAAGCGGGCGACGCGGCCGCGGTGACCGAGCGCGGGTTCGCCTTCCACGTCGCCGTCGTCGGGCTGGCGGGGCACCGCAGGCTGGAGGAGGCCTACCGGTCGCTGGCGTTGCAGCTGCACCTGTGCATGGCGATGAACCGCCGCGCCCGCAGCACCCACG
Organism: Pseudonocardia adelaidensis; assembly: GCF_039543345.1. NCBI lineage: Bacteria > Bacillati > Actinomycetota > Actinomycetes > Pseudonocardiales > Pseudonocardiaceae > Pseudonocardia > Pseudonocardia adelaidensis. Next base: position 10,537 of record NZ_BAABJO010000036.1, read on the forward strand.
AGACCCTCGCCGGAGACGCCCGGCGCCACCGCCGCATCCTCGAGCTCGTCGAGGCGGGCGACCCGGCCGCGGTGCACGAGGAGCTCGCCCACCACGGTGACCGCAGCTTCCTGCTCGAGGCGGACCAGGTCTTCCCCGGCACCTCACCCGAGTCGCTGGCCTGGCTCGACGACGTACGCCGGAACCCCGGCTGAACAGGAGGAGCATGCGCATCGTCCTCGGCAACGACCACGCCGGCTTCCCGCTCAAGGAGCACGTGCGCTCCGTGCTCGACGGGCTCGGGCACGAGGTGCTCGACGTCGGCGCGCAGAGCGCCGATCCGGTGGACTTCCCCGACGTCGCCAAGGCCGTGTGCGCCCCGGTGCGGGCGGGCGAGGCCGACCGGGGCGTGCTGGTGTGCGGCACCGGCGTCGGTGCCGCGATCGCCGCCAACAAGGTCGCCGGGATTCGCGCGACCGTCGCGCACGACACCTACACCGCGCGCCAGGCGGTGGAGCACGACGACGTCAACGTCGTGTGCATCGGGGCGTGGCTGGTGGGTCCCGCGATCGCGGCGCAGGTGCTGGAGGAGTTCCTCGCCGCACGGTTCAGCACCGACCCGGCCTTCCGGCGCCGGGTGCAGAAGCTGCACGACATGGAACGCGAGATGTCCCCCGAATGACAACCGCAAAGGAGCGGCTGTGACGACCCCATCCGGGACGAACCCGTCCGAGACGACCGATCTCCTCACCTATCCCGAGCCGCCACCGAACCTGCGGCGCAGGCTCACCCTGGTCACCGCCCTGTCCGTGCTGGGGCCCGGCGCGATCGTCGCCTCGGCGAACATCGGAACCGGCGAGATGGTGTTCGCGGCGCGCGGGGGTGCGCTCTTCGGGTACGCGCTGCTGTGGGCGTTCCTGGTGTCGGCGGCGGCCAAGGCGGCGCTCGCGTACTCGTTCAACCGGTACACCGTGGTCACCGGCGAGCACCCGATGGCGCGCTGGGCCACCCTGTTCCGCGGCCCGCGCGGCTGGTTCACCCTGCTCATGGGCGTGTTGTCGATCGCGGCCGTCCCGTCGTGGGTCGGTGGGCTCGGCGTGGCGCTCGGCGACCTGATGGCGACGATCACCGCGATCGGCACCGGCGCACTGTGGGCCACCGGCCTGATCGTGCTGTCCGGGATCCTCTCGTGGCTCGGCGGTTACCAGCGCCTGGAGACCGCCCAGACCGTGATCGTCGGGTTCATGCTGCTCGCCATCGCCGTGAGCGTCGTCGTGCTGCAGCCGGACTGGCTCGCCGCGCTCGCCGGGCTGCTGCCGACCGTCCCGGAGTACAACGGCTGGGTCGCAGGCGTCTACCCGGACGTCGCCGAGCGCTCCGTGTGGCTCGAGCTCGCCGTGTACCTGGGCGCGGTCGGCGGTGGCACGTACGACTACATCGGCTACGCGGGCATGCTGCGCGAGAAGCGCTGGGGCATGCTCGGGCGGGCCGACCAGACCGGGGTGGCCGAGCGGCTCGCGGCCCTGCCCCGCGGGGCGCGGCTGCCGCTGTCCGAGGAGCCGGAGCAGGTGGCGCGCGGGCGGGCCTGGGGCCGCGCCCCCCTGGGCGACACGGTGCTGTCGTTCGTCGCGATCGTGGTGTTCGCCTGCATGTTCATGATCAACGGGGCGTCCCTGCTGGCGGCGGAGCAGCTGATCCCCGAGGGCAACGACACCCTCACCTACCAGGCCGGTTTCCTCACGGCCGTGCACCCCACGCTCGAGTACCTCTACTACGTCGCGGTCTTCTTCGCGTTCTTCGGCTCGCTGTACGCGTTCTGGGAGCTCTACACCTACACCGCGTACGAGACGCTCTCGCCGGTGTTCGGGCGGCTGCGCCGCGCCGGGCAGCGCGCCCTGCGGCCGTGGATGTACGGCTACATCCTGATCGCGAGCCTCGCGCTGGTGTGGACGGTCGGCGAGCTCGTGGTGATCGTGACGCCGGCCTCGGTGCTCGGCGGCCTGCTCACATCGGGGCTGTTCTGCCTGGCCATCCTGTGGACCGAACGGAAGGTCCTGCCCCCGGCCTACCGCCTCACCCCGGCCGGCCGGTGGTGGGTGCTGCTGTCCGGGATCCTGCTGACGGTGCTGGGGGTGGTCTCGACGTGGCAGCTGTTCGTCTGAGGGGCGGGGGAGCGCCGTGAGGCCCGGCAGCGCCGTCGCCACCGCCTGCCTCGCGGTGCTGTCGGTGTGGCACGTCGCCGACGGGGCGCCGGTGTGGGCCGCCGTCTTCGCCGGGCTCGCGCTGGTGCAGCTCGGGTTCGCGCTGCGCCGTCCGCCCGTCGGGCCGCGGGAGGCGCAGCCTGCCGACCCCGTGCGCCGGAACTGGGTGCGGATCGCCGGGGTCAACCTCGTGCTGGCCGTCGGGGCGGCGTTCTGGTTCCCACCGCTCGCCCTGGTGCTGGCCGGCCTCGGCCTCTACTCGGCGCACCGCGCCCGCGCCTCCCGCCTGCCACACCCCGAGCGTCCGCCAGCATGAATCGATCACGGGCGGATCAGGGGCGGGGCGAGAAAGAACTCGTGGACGCCGTCGGCTCGGCGGTCGTCGACACGGTCTAACGCCGGTCGCGCTCGTCGGCTCCTGGCACGCGGCCGACCTCTGGTGTCGGCTCGCGCTCCTCCTGCGCCGCGGCGAGCCTGGCAGCGAGTACGCCGCCGATGAAGAAGTCGTACACGAAGACCCCTACCACCCCGCCGATCAGAGGACCGGCGATCGGGATCCACCAGTACATGCCGAACCACGGCCCCGCGCCGGGGAATGCCAGGCCTCCCCATCCGGCGATCCAGGTGAACAAACGGGGCCCGAGGTCGCGGGCCGGGTTGATGGCGTATCCGGCGTTGGTGCCGATGCTGAGCCCGATTGCCAGAACGACCAGGCCGATCAGGAACGGGGCCAGGTTCGACAGGGGGGCCTGGTTGCGGGCGTCGATCAACGCTGCGACGAGGGCGACGAGGACCGCCGTGCCGACGATCTGGTCGAGCAGCGGACCCCACCAGCCCCCCTGGAAATATTCGGCTGGGAAGGTGGCGAAGATCGCGAACGTCGGCACGGACTGGGCGCGGGACGCGATGCCGTTGGCGGTGTTGAAGGCATCGATAGCGGGTGCGTACAAGGCGTAGACCAGCGCCGCAGCGGCGAACGCCCCGATCAGCTGGGCGACCCAGTAGGGCCCCACCTTGCGCCAGGGGAAGCCCCGTCTCACCGCGAAACCCAAGGTGACCGCCGGGTTGATGTGGGCGCCGCTCACCCCGCCCGCGACGTAGACGCCGAAGACGACCGCCATGCCCCAGCCGAATGCGACGATCAACCAGTTGGCGGCGTCGAAGGGCGTCGACTGCCGCCCGGATCCGGGCAGCCCCGCCACCGCCACGGCGACCGACCCGCAACCGAGCAGGATGAGGACGAACGTCCCGAGGAACTCGGACAGCAGCTCTCCACCGAGTCCGGCGCGGAAGTCGCCACCGCTACGCATCGCTCCCATTGCCACGCCTCCTCGCGTAGCCGGCTTGCGTCACCTCGAAGGATCGCGCTTGGCGCGTGCTTCGGCAACCCTCCGGCGGTATACGGGCCGGCCTGCGCCCACGCCTGTCAGGCGGTGACGGACGGGCCGGCTCCCCAGCTGCGGTCGCCTGACCTGCACGACTACCGGGCTGCAGGCCTCGGGGCTCGTGTCCAGCACGGCGTTCGCGACCCGACGACCGGCTACTCCGCGCTTGTGACGGGGAGCGGGATCATCTCGGTCGGGATACGGCTGGAGGGCTGCGGCGCGCTGTCCGGGGCCGTGCACCGCCTTCCCAGGCGACCATCGCACCGTCTCCCGAATGCGGTGGAGGACAGGCGTCGGTTCATGATCGTGGGCCGACCGGTGCGTCCGACGCCTTGGACACCTGCGCGCCGTCGTCGCGGCACTCCTGGCGGGCGCCGGTCAGGGGCGCTCCTCCGTGACCGTTGTGGGACGCCGCCCGGTGGCCAGCAGGACGCCGAGCAGGACGAGGCCGACCAGCAGCCAGACGAACCCGAGCGTCTGCGCCGCGACCTGGGCGTTCACCACGACGAAGGCGAGGATCGCGAACCCGATCACCGGCACGGCGAGGTGGCGCCAGTAGTCGGTGCTGCGCCGCCGCACGGCGAAGTGGACGACCACCGAGACGTGCAGCACGAGGAACGCCGAGAGCGCGCCGAAGTTGACCAGCGTGGACAGCAGGGTGATGCCGTCGTCGCGGGTGCTCATCGCGATGCCGAGGACGAGCGAGACTGCGGCGACCAGCAGCGTGGCGTTCACCGGTACGCGGCGGGTGGGGTGCACGCGGGAGAGCACCGCGGGCAGCTGGCGGTCGCGGGCCATGGCGAAGAGCAGCCGTGACGTCGCGGCCTGCGCGACGAGGGAGTTGGCGAACCCCCATGCGATCGCGGTGGCGACGGCCGTGAGCGTGGCGAGCCACGGCCCACCGGCCACGGCGGCGGCGTCGTAGAACGCCGTGCCGCCCGGGTCGCCGTCGGCGACGAGCGCCGCCGGGTCGGGCACGAGCAGCGCCGCCACCCAGGTCTGCACGATGAACAGCGTGCCGGCGACCGCGAGCGCGCCGATCATCGCCTTGCCGATCGAGCGGGCCGACTCCCGGTTCTCCTCCGCGAGCGTGGAGATGCCGTCGAACCCGAGGAAGCTCAGCACGGCGATCGAGACCGCGCCGAACACGAGGCCCACCGAGAACGTGCTGCTGTCGTAGACCGGGCCGAAGTCGAACCCGCGTCCCGCGCCGCCCGCCAGCGCGACGATGCCGATGACCAGGAAGATCGCGAGCACCACGAGCTCCGCCGCGAGCATGATCCTGTTGACGCGCGCGGTCATCTCGATGCCGAGGTAGTTGACGGCCGTGTTGAGCACGACGAAGCCCACGATCCACAGCCACACCGGTATGGCCGGCACCGTCGAGTTCATCGCGATCCCGGCGATGAGGTACAGCAGCCCGGGCACGAGCACGTAGTCGAGCAACACCATCCAGCCGGCGAGGAAGCCGACGGGCTGCGCGATGCCCCGGCCCGCGTACGCGTATACCGAACCCGCCATCGGGAAGGCCCGCGCCATCTGCGCGTAGGAGGCCGCGGTGAACGCCATCGCCAGCATGCCGATGGCGTAGGCGAGTGCGACCATCCCGCCCGAGGCCTGGTAGACGCTGCCGAAGATGCCGAACGGTGCGATCGGCACCATGAAGATCAGGCCGTAGACCAGCAGGTCGGTGAAGGAGAGCGACCGTTTGAGCTCCTGCTCGTAGCCAAACGCCTCCACGCCTTCGCGCCCGTCCACCGCTTCTCCTCTCGCCGTGACGAGGAGCGTCCCACCGATCGTCCGGTTCAGGGAACAGCGAATCCGTTGTACGAACGGCACTCTCGTGCGGACCTATCGGACGAAAGTGCCGTTCGTGCGATCTGGAAGCGATATCGCCGCGGCTCAGTCGAGCTGGCCGGGGAAGAGCAGCGAGAGTTCCCTCGGGTAGGTCGCGATCAGGCGCAGTTCGTCGTCCGTCAACGGGCGGCCGGTCATCGCGTTGCACAGCTGCACGAGCTCGAACGAGCGCTCCTCGTCGGCAGGCTCGACGCCCAGGCCGTCCATGACGTGGCGGAACCCGGCCTTCCCGCCGTACTCGCCCGTGAGCACGACGCGACCGGGGCGGGTGTGCCGGTCGTCGGGGAACGGGCCGAGGGTGGCCTCGTCGTAGAGCTCGTAGTTGCCGTGGTCCTTGAGGGCGCCGTCGGCGTGGATGCCCGACTCGTGCGCGAAGGCGTTGCGACCCACGCCCACCTGGTTGTAGGGCAGCGGCTGGCCGAACGCGTAGCTCGCCCACAGCCCGAACCGGCGGGCCCAGGTCAGGTCGAGCGCGTCGCCGATCTCCGCGTCGATCCCGAACCCGTGCTCGAAGGCGAGGATCGACGACAGCAGGTCGGCGTTGCCCGAACGCTCCCCGATCCCGTTGACGCACGTGTTGATCCAGGCGTCCTGCCCGGCGTCGAGGTCGCCGAGTGCGCCGGACACCGAGTTGGCCACGGCCATGCCGAGGTCGTTGTGGCAGTGCGTCTCGACGGGCATCGCGGTGGCGGCCGCGAGCGTGGCGAAGCGCTCCCGGATGCGGCCGGGGGTGTCGCCCCCGATCGTGTCGCAGTAGCGGACCCGGTCGGCGCCCGCCTCCTTGGCGGCGAGGGCGAACTCCCGCAGGAACCCGTCGTCGGTGCGGGACCCGTCCTCGGCGTTCACCCCGACCGTCTCGGCGCCGCCCGACCTCGCGGCGCGCACCGCCGCCGTCATCTCCCGGATGATCGCGTCGCGGTCCAGCTTGCCCCGGAACTTGTTCTCGATCATGTAGTCGGACGTGGAGATCGACAGGTTGTAGTGCCGCAACCCGAGCGGCACGGCCTTCTCGACGTCGGCGGCGACGCCCCGGCACCAGCCGGCGAGGCGCAGGTCGCCGAACGCGCCCGCCTTCTCCAGCGCCACCTGCGCCCGCACGTAGGGCACCTCGTGGCGCAGGAACGGGAACCCGATCTCGGACTGGGCCACGCCGAGCCGGCCCAGGTACCAGTTGACCATCGTCTTGCCGAACTTGGACAGGCCGGTGCGTGCGGTCTGCACGCCGTCGCGGTTGGTGACGTCCAGGAAGTGCACTCGTGGCATGCCTCGACGTTGACAGATTCCGCTATGTGTATCAATATTGATTAAAATCAACATATGGAGATCGACGCAGCGGAGGCCGCGCGCAGGCTCGGGGTCAAGCCGGCCACGCTGTACGCCTACGTCAGCCGGGGCGTCCTGCGCAGGCGGCCGGGCGGTGACGGGCGCCGGAGCGTGTTCGACGCCGCCGAGGTCGCCGAGCTCGCGCGCCGGGGCAGGCCGCGCCGCGCGGCGGAAACCGAGCTGGTGGTCGAGTCGGCGCTCACCGCGCTCGTGGGCGACCGGCCCTACTACCGGGGTCGCGACGCGCTGGCGCTCGCCGGGACGGTGCGGTACGAGCAGGTCGCCTCCTGGCTGTGGACGGGGGAGCCGGGGGCGTTCACCGACCCGGTGGCGCAGTGGCGGGTGGCGCCCGAGGCGCGGGCAGCGGTGCGGGACGCGCAGCGCGGGCTGCCCGGTGACCTGCCGCCGCTGGACCGGATGCCGGTGATCGTCACCGTGCTGGCCGGCATGGACCCGCTGCGCTTCCAGCTCGACCCGCCCGCCGTGATCGCGGCCGGGCAGACGATCGTGGCCGGGCTCGTCGAGGGCCTGCCCGTCCCGGACGGCGGTGCCCCGCTCGACGGCCCCGTCGCGAGGAGGCTCTGGAGCCGGCTCACCGCCCGGCCACCGGATGGCCTGCTCGACGTGCTCGAGGCCACGATGGTGCTGCTCGCCGACCACGAGCTGGCCGCCTCCACGCTCGCCGCCCGCGTGGCCGCGTCCGTGCGTGCCGACCCGTACGCGGTGGTGCTCGCCGGGCTCGGCGTGCTCTCCGGCCCGTTGCACGGCGGCGCGTCGCTCGCGGCCGAGCGGATGCTCGCGGAGATGCGCGGCCCCTCCGACGCGGCGCGCGTGATCGGCGACCGGCTGCGCCGCGGCGATCGCATCCCCGGCCTCGGGCACCGCATCTACACCGGTGCCGACGGTCGCGGAGTCCGGCTGGTGGAGCTCCTGCGGTCGGCGGTGCCGGGCGACGGGCGGCTGGCCGCGGCCGAGGCCGTCGTCGCGGAGGCCGCGCGCCGCAAGCTCCCGGCCCCCAACGTCGACCTCGCCGTGGCGTGTCTCGTCCGCGTCGCGGACATGGTGCCCGGCGCCGGAGCTGCGATCACGGCGGTGGCCCGGACGGCGGGCTGGCTGGCACACGGGATGGAGGAGTACGCGCGCGGGCGGATGCTGCGCCCGCGCGCGGTCTACACCGGGCCGCGGCCGACCTCCTCCTGACGTCCCCCGGTCGGCCCCGCGTGACGTGGCCGCGGTCACTCATGGCAGATTATGAGTACGGCGTACCCCCATCCCCGGTCGCTCGTTGGGACGATCGGGGTGGTCGAGGGGACGGCTGCCTGCTGGGGGGAATCATGATCGAGCTGCACGACGTCACGAAGGTCTACGGCAACGGCGAGGTCACGGTGCGGGCACTCGGCCCGGTCGATCTGCTGGTCGAGGAGGGGGACTTCGTCGCGATCATGGGCCCGTCGGGTTCGGGCAAGAGCACGATGATGAACATCCTCGGCTGCCTGGACGTGCCGAGCACCGGGCGCTACCTGCTGGACGGGATCGACGTCAGCAAGCTGCGCGACAACAAGCTCGCGGCCATCCGCAACACGCGCATCGGGTTCGTCTTCCAGTCGTTCAACCTGATCTCCCGCACGTCCGCGGTGCGCAACGTCGAGCTGCCGCTCGTCTACGCGGGGGACAAGAACCGCCGCCGCGAGCGCGCGCTGGCGGCGCTGGAGCGCGTGGGGCTCGGCGAACGCGCCGGCCACATGCCCAACGAGCTCTCCGGTGGGCAGCAGCAGCGGGTGGCGGTGGCGCGTGCGCTGGTCACCAACCCGGCGATCATCCTCGCCGACGAGCCCACCGGGAACCTGGACACCACCTCCACGGTCGAGGTCATGCACCTGCTGGTGGAGCTGAACGACGCCGGCCGCACCGTCGTGCTGATCACGCACGAGCCGGAGGTCGCCGAGTTCGCCAAGCGCGTGATCGAGCTGCGCGACGGCCACATCGTCCGCGACGTACGGCAGAAGCAACTGGTCGCGCCGTGATCTGGGAGGTCACGCGCATCGCGCTGCGCGGTCTGCGTGCCAACAAACTGCGCTCCGCGCTCACCACGCTCGGCATCATCATCGGCGTCTCGGCGGTCATCCTGCTCACGGCGCTCGGCAACGGGATCCAGGCCGGCTTCAACGAGCAGTTCGGCTCGCTCAACACCCAGATCACCGTGACCCCCAGCGAGGGCGCGGTGCCCGGCGGCGGCCAGGCGCGGGACCTCACCGAGAACGACATGGAGGCGCTGCTCAACCCGAGGAACGCGCCGGACGTCGCCACGGCCACCCCGATCGTGGGCGGGACGGCGCTGCTGCAGGTCGGTGGCGACCAGTACCGCACGTCGGTCACCGGAACCACGGCCGACTACCTGACGGTCTCCGACCGCGAGGTGACGGCGGGCCGCGGGTTCGACGACCAGGAGGTCCGCACCAACGCGAAAGTGGTCGTGCTCGGTCCGGGGCCGGTCAACGAGCTGTTCGGCGGGAGTTCGACCGCGGCTCTGAACCAGGAGGTCCGGATCGGTAGCGCGGTGTTCCGGGTGATCGGCACGGTGGAGGCGACCGGCCAGGAGGACGACGTCGCGATCATGCCGATGGGGGCGGCCCGCAGCTACCTGACCGGCGGCGAGGACAAGCTGGACACGATCATCGTGCGGGCGAGGTCGGCGGAGGCGGTGACCGCGGCGACGGACCAGATCACGGCGATCCTGTCCGAGCGCCATCACATCCGCGACACCGCCAAGCGCGACTTCAACGTGCGCGCGTTGCAGCAGCAGATCCAGGAGGCCACGCAGTTCCTGTCGTTCCTCACGCTGTTCACCGGGGCCGTCGCCGGGATCTCGCTGATCGTCGGGAGCATCGGCGTCGCGAACATCATGCTCGTGACCGTCACCGAGCGGACGCGGGAGATCGGGATCCGCAAGGCGATCGGAGCCCGGCCGCGGGTGATCCTCGGGCAGTTCCTGCTCGAGTCGGTGTTCCTGTCCGGGCTGGGCGGGCTGATGGGGATCGCGCTCGGTGTGGGGCTCTCGCTCACCGGTGCCCTGGTCCTGCCGCAGCTGATCCCCGACTTCCCGGTGCCGTCCGTCGACCCGGCTTCGATCGTGCTCTCGTTCACGATCAGCCTGTTCATCGGCCTCATCGCGGGCGGCTACCCCGCCCACCGCGCATCCCGGCTGCGCCCGATCGAGGCCCTCCGATACCAATGACCCGCGCGACACCCAGTACCGAAGTGATCAAGGCAGGAGCTCCCATGTCCCGAACGACCGGTCGGCGCGCCTGGGCAGCGTGCGCCATCGGTGCGGTCGCGGTGCTGGCCCTCACGGCCTGCACCGGCGAGCCGCCGCCCCCGCCGACGCTGCGCGTCGACCGCGGCAGTGTGCAGACCACCGTGTCGGCGTCCGGGAACCTCGTCGGGATCTCCGAACAGACGCTCGGCTTCCCGCGGCGCGGGCAGATCAAGGAAGTGCTGGTCAAGGTCGGGGACCAGGTCGTGCCGGGCCAGGAGCTCGCCCGGATGGACGACTTCGCGCTGCAGCAGACGCTCGCGCAGCAGCAGGCGAGCCTCGCCGAGGCGCAGGCCGAGGTGGACCGGGCCACGGGCAACAACTCGGTGAACGCCACCGGCCGCACCCTCGACCAGGCGCGTGAGATCCTCGACGCGGTCAAGAAGCAGGTCAGCGAGACCAACGACCTCAACGAGGCCGCCACGAAGCGGGCGCGGGAGCAGCTCGACTTCGACAGGAAGGTGCTGGACCGCGCGATCGACAAGCTCCACCGCGACGAGGACGGGTGCGACGACGGGAACGACAGCTCGTTGGCCGAGAGCAACCCGTCGACGGAAGACAGCGAGCCGACGAAGGTGCCTAAGTCGTCGACCAAGAAGCCACCGCCGGCGTCGGACGACGACAGCACCGAGGGCGCGTCGTTCATCGTGGGAGGCATCGCCTACAGCCCGGCCCAGACCACCCAGTCCTGCCAGGAGATCGTCGACGCCGACCGCACCGCCGTCGAGAACGCGAAGCGCACGGTGCTGCAGTCCGAGGCCGCGCTGGACAGCGCGAAGCACCAGGAGGACGTCGACCGGGCGGCCGGGCAGGTGTCGATCGAGCGGGAGCAGCAGACCGTCATCTCCGCGGAGAACGACAGCGGTGCCGCGCAGAACGACCGGCCCGCCGACATCGAGGTGCGCAGGGCGCAGCTGCGCAACGCGCAGGCGGCGGTCCGCGTCGCGCAGCAGGACGTCGACAACACGGTGCTGTACGCGCCGGTCGCCGGCACCGTCTCGGCGATCAACGGGCGGGCGGGCGAGTTCGTGGGTGAGGCCACCGGCACCACCCCGGTCGCCCCGGGCAGCACCGCGACGATCCCCGAGAGCAACGACATCGCGGCCGGCGACTCCGGGGGCGGCGGCTCACAGGGGAGCGGTGGCCCGTTCATGGTGCTGAGCGACATCAACTCGTTCCAGCTGGTCGTCCCGTTCGAGGAGTCGGACGCCGCGCGCATCGCGGTCAACCAGCAGGTGGACGTCACCGTCGACGCCGTCCCGGACCTGCACGCACCGGCCACCGTCCTGGCGATCGCGCCGGCCGGGACCCCGTCATCCGGGATCGTGGAGTACAACGCCACGATCGTGCTGCGCGACGGCAGCGACCCGCGGTTGCGCGACGGCCAGACCGCGCTGGCCGACGTCATCGTCGAGTCGGTGGACAACGTGCTGCGCGTGCCCTCGGCCGCCGTCCGGCGCGAGGGGGCGAACACCGTCGTCGACGTCCGCGGCGAGGACGGCCAGCCGGTGCCGACGCCGTTCGAGGCCGGTACCGCGGGCGACGAGTACACCCAGGTGCTCTCCGGCCTGCGGGAGGGCCAGGAGCTGCTGCTCCCGCAGCCGGCCCAGTCGGCCGCCAGTGGCGGCGGGGGCCGGGGTCCCGGCGGGGGCGGCTGACGCCGCTCGTGAGTGGATACGAGTGCCCGGGCACCCGTATCCACTCACGACCCGTTCGCGCTAGCGTCTCGGAGTGATCACTCCTCCCCGCCCTGGCCTGGCACGGGGAGGGCTCACCGCGGTCGCCGGCGCTGTCGCGCTGCTGTTGCTCGCCACGTCCGGGCGCTACGGCTACCACCGCGACGAGCTGTACTTCCTGCGGGCCGGGCACGAGCCCGCGTTCGGCTACGTCGACCAGCCGCCGCTCACGCCGCTGCTCGCCGGCGCGATGGACGCGCTGATGCCCGGCTCGCTCACCGGGCTGCGCCTGCCGTCGGTGCTCGCCTCGGCCCTGGTGGTGCTGCTCACCGGCCTGATCGCCCGCGAGCTGGGTGGCGGGCGCGGTGCACAGCTGCTGGCCGCGGCGAGCATGGGCGTCTCGGCGGTGCTGCTGGCGGTCGGGCACCTGCTCTCGACCACCACCGTCGACCTGCTCGCCTGGACCGCACTGACCTGGCTACTGGTGCGCGCGCTGCGCGACGGCGGGCCGGTCTGGCTCGCCACGGGTGCCGTGGCCGGCCTCGCCCTGCAGAACAAGGCCCTGCCGCTGGTGCTGCTCGCCGGCGTGCTCGTGGGCGTGCTGGCGGTCGGGCCGCGGGCGGCGCTGGGGAGCCGGTGGCCGTGGCTCGGCACGGCCGTGGCCCTCGTGATCTGGGCGCCCAACCTGGCCTGGCAGGCCGCGACCGGGTTCCCGGTGTTCACGCTCTCCGCGGCGATCGCCGGCGGCAGTTCGGGAAGCAGCGAGCCGTGGTACCTCTTCCTGCCCTACCAGCTGGTGCTCGTGAGCCCGCTGCTCGTACCCGTGTGGGCGCTGGGCTGGTGGCGCATGGCCCGCGACCCGGCGCTGCGCACCTGGCGTTCCTTCGCCGTGGCGTACGTGCTGGTCGCGGCGCTGTTCCTGGTGACGGGCGGCAAGCCCTACTACCTCGCGGGCTTCTTCCCGGTGCTGCTCGCGGCGGGCGCGCCGACCGTCGTCGACTGGGTTCGGCGGCGCGCCACCGCCCTCCGCTCGGGCCTGCTGGTGGGCGCCTTGGCGCTGAGCCTCGCGATGTCCGCGCTGCTCATGCTGCCGCTCGTGCCGGTCGGCGAGCTGGCGCGTACCCCGATCCCGGACGTCAGCTACGACGCGGGGGAGACGGTCGGCTGGCCGGAGTTCGCCGCCACGATCGCCGCGCAGGTGCCTGCGGGAGAGCGCGTCGCGGTGCTCACCGGCAACTACGGCGAGGCGGGTGCCGTCGACCGGTTCCTGCCCGCGCTCGCGCCTGCCCACAGCGGGCACAACGCGTACTGGGCGTGGGGCCCGCCGCCGGACGAGGCCGACACGGTGATCGTGGTCGGGCTCGACGAGGCGCAGCTGCGCCGCTGGTTCGGCGCGGTCGAACTCGCCGCGCGGATCGACAACGGGCTCGGCCTGGACAACGACGAGCAGGGCGAGCCGGTCTGGCTGGTGCGCGAGCGGCGCCTGCCATGGTCGCAGCTGTGGCCCCAGCTGCGCCACGTCGGGTGAGCGAATCCGGTTGCGTCGCGGCCGACCAGGCTGGATCTTGTCGCGGTGCTGGTCCGCCGTGAGCTCCCGGGCGACGCCGCCGTCGTCGCCGACGTCCACGCCGACGCGTTCGCCCCGATGTACCCCGGTTCCACCCCGGTCGAGCCCGGGCTGGTCGACGCCCTGCGCGCGAGCGACGCATGGCTGCCGCCGCTGTCGCTCGTCGCCGAGGTCGACGGTGCCGTGGTGGGGCACGTGTGCGTCACCAGGGCGACGCTCGGGCCGGACCGGCTGCCCGCGCTCGGCCTCGGCCCGCTCGGGGTGCGGGAGGCCCACAAGCGCCGCGGGGTGGGCAGCGCACTCGTGCACGCCGTGCTCGGTGCCGCCGACGCCCTCGACGAGGGCGTGGTCGTGCTGCTCGGGCACCCGGACTACTACCCGCGGTTCGGTTTCCGGCCGGCCGCCGAGCTGGGCATCCACCCCGAAGTCGCCGAGTGGGCGCCGCACTTCCAGGCCCGCTCGCTCACCGCCCACCGGCCGCAGCTGCGCGGCACCTTCCGCTACGCGGCCCCGTTCGGCGAACTCTGACCCACGGGCGGTTGTTCGGACCACCGGAGGCGACCAGCATGCCGGTGCATGACCACCGAGGTGCTCCTGCGCGAACTGCAGCGCGACCCGGCCGGCGTCGCCGCCCTCGCCGACCGGGGTGACGTGCGCGTCCAGCGGCGCGACGCGGAGCCGCTGCTCCTGCTCCGCGAGGACCGCGCCCACGCCGCCGCGGACGGCGCCCTCGCCGCTGCGCGGGCACTGCGCGTCGCACTGCTGCACCTGGACGAGGCGGCGCCCGAGGCCCTGACCGGGGAGTTCCCCTGGGTCACCCGGCTCCCGGTCGACGACCGGCGCCGGTTCGTGGGCGAGTTCGCCCAGGCGGTGCAGGCGTCGGCGGAGCTGGGGCAGTGGGACGTGCTGGCGCAGGCGCTGCAGGAGTGGCGGGCTACGGCGGGGATCCACGCCGACCCGGCGCTCGCCGCCGAGCTGTCCCGGCCGCTGGAGGACGATCTCGGCCCGGTTCCGGTGCCCGAGGGGAACCCCGCCGGGCCCGGCGGGTGGGAGCCCCGGTTCGCCACGTCGGAGGCGGCGAAGGGCTGGGAGGAGCTGTGCCGCGTCGTCGCGACGCCGATGGAGGAGGCCTGGGCCGTGGTGGCCGGGCGGCCGGCCCGCCGCCGGCACGGGCTCCGCGGGCGGCTCGCCGAGCGCGAAATCGGCGGGCGGACGCTCCGGCAGTGGCAGTACGAGGTTCCCGGCGAGGGGCGGATCTGGTACTGCCGGGACGCCGAGCGGCGCGTCGCCTGGGTGGTGGCGGCATGGCGGATGCGGTGAGGAGAGGAGTCCGGAACATGAGCGGAGAGCAGGCAGCGCGGCCGCCGATCCATCTCGCCCCCGGCGAGGGACGGCCGTACGACATGGGCCGGATCGGCGCCGTGTTCAAGGCGGACGGTGACGAGACCGCCGGGCGCTACTCCATCTCCGAGTGGTGGCTCGAGCCGCACACCACGGGGCCGGGCCCGCACTCCCACCCCGAGGACGACGTCTTCTACGTCCTCGACGGCACGCTCACCTTCCTCCTCGGTGACCGCTGGATCGACGCTCCGAAGGGCTCGTTCGTGCTGGCGCCCGGCGGCACAACCCACGACTTCGAGAACCGCGGTGACCGGCGGGCCGGGGCGCTCAACGTCTCCGTCCCCGGCGCGTTCGAGGAGCGCATGCCCGGCATCGTCCAGTGGTTCCGCGAGCACCCGCCGGGGGAGCCGGCCTCGGGACAGGCACGCCGGATCCCGACCAGCCCGTCACCGCCGGGTGCCTGAGCGACCATCCGTGCTGCGGATCGGAGCCGCGGGACATCCCCGGAGGGAGCCGGGCCGGCCCGGCGAGGCGGTGATCCACGTTGCCCGTCATCACCGCGAGATCGGCGCCGACGGACGGCAGTGCGGTGGCATCGCCCCGGATCCAGGTGATGCGCCGCTGCTGTGCTCCGCCGACCGGTTTCCGCCGCAACCGGCACCGCCGACCCGCCACCGGGCGCCCGGCCTACTCTGGACACGTGACCACGCACCACCCCCACCCCGCCCACCCCGACCCGGGCAGCCCGTGGGTCTTCACCACGCGGGAGCTGGGGCGGCGGCCCGGGAACATGCGCGCCTACAGCCGCCGCATCCCGGCGCCGGCCGGGCCGGCCCACCTCGGGCTGGAGACGATCGCCGTCCCCGAGGGCGCTCCGATCGAGCTCGACGTCCGGCTGGAGTCGGTCACCGAGGGCGTCTACGTCTCCGGCACCGTGCACGCGCCGCTGTCCGGGGAGTGCGCCCGCTGCCTCGACGCGCTCTCCGACGAGGTCGACGTGGAGCTGTCGGAGCTGTTCGCCTACCCGGACAGCGTCACCGACGAGACCACCGATGCCGACGAGCTGCCCCGGGTGGTGGGTGAGCTGGTCGACGTCGAGCAGATCGTGCGCGACGCCGTGGTGCTCGCGCTGCCGCTGGCGCCGCTCTGCCGCGACGACTGCCCCGGCCTGTGCCCGGACTGCGGGGAGAAGTGGGCCGACCTCGCGCCCGACCACGGGCATGAGACACTGGATCCTCGGTGGGCCGCCCTCAAGGGGCGCCGGTCCGCCGACTGACCCCGAACTCACTGCTAGGAGAACTCACGTGGCTGTTCCGAAGCGCCGGATGTCGCGGTCGAACACGCGCTCGCGCCGGGCGCAGTGGAAGGCCGCTGTTCCCACCCTCGTCGCCTGCTCCAACCGCGCCTGCCGGGCCACCAAGCCGCCGCACGTCGCTTGCCCCACCTGTGGCACCTACGACGGCCGCCCGGTCGTCACGCCGGCCTGACGACGGGCGGATGGCGGAACGCGCCCCGCAGGGGCTCGCGGAGGACCGCGGGCCCCTTGTCGCGTCGCTCGGGGTGAAGATCTCCGACGATCTCCTCACCCTCGCGCTCACCCACCGCTCGTACGCCTACGAGAACGGCGGGCTGCCCACGAACGAGCGGCTGGAGTTCCTCGGCGACTCGGTGCTCTCGATCATCGTCACCGAGCGGCTCTACCGCGACCACCCCGAGCTGCCCGAGGGGCAGCTCGCCAAGCTGCGCGCCAGCGTCGTGAACATGCACGCCCTCGCCGGCGTGGCCACAACGCTCGGTGACGACGGGCTGGGTGCGTACCTGTACCTAGGCCGCGGCGAGGAGCTGACCGGTGGCCGGGAGAAGGCGAGCATCCTCGCCGATGCCACCGAGGCGCTGATCGGCGCCGTCTACCTCGAGCACGGCCTCGACACCGCCCGTGAGCTCGTGCACCGGTTGTTCGACGGGCTGCTGCAGAGTGCGCCGCTGCTGGGGGCCGGGCTCGACTGGAAGACCAGCCTGCAGGAGCTCACCGCGTCCGCCGACCTCGGGGTGCCCGAGTACCGCATCGCCGAGGACGGGCCGGACCACCTCAAGGAGTTCACCGCCACCGCGGTGGTCGCGGGCCGTGAGCTCGGCTCCGGCGTCGGGCGCACCAAGAAGGAGGCCGAGCAGAAGGCGGCCGAGCTCGCGTGGCGCACGCTCACCGCGGAGGCCGCCGCAGGCTCCGATGACGGACCTGCCCGCTAGCCTCCCCACGTGCCCGAGCTGCCCGAGGTCGAGGTCGTCCGTCGCGGCCTCGCCGACCACGTCCTCGACCGCAAGATCACCGAGGTCACCGTGGCGCACCCGCGTGCCGTCCGAAGGCACGTCGAGGGGGCGGCCGACTTCGCCGCCCGCCTGATCGGTCGCACGATCAGCGGTGCCCGCCGCCGTGGCAAGTACCTCTGGCTCGAGCTGGACGCCGCGGACGAGGGCGAGGACGCGGTCCTCGCGCACCTCGGGATGAGCGGTCAGATGCTCATCGCCGAGGCCGGCCGCGCGGACGAGACGCACCTGCGCGTGCGCATGAGGTTCGCCGACGCCGGCCCGGAGCTGCGGTTCGTCGACCAGCGGACGTTCGGCGGGCTGTCGGTGCACCCGCTGATCCAGGCCCACGGCGGGGGACTGGTTCCCGCCCCCGTCGCGCACATCGCCCGCGACCCGATGGACCCCGCGTTCGACCTCGACGAGGCGGTGGCGGGCCTCCGCAGGCGCCGCACCGGGCTGAAGCGGGCGCTGCTCGACCAGACCGTGGTCTCGGGCATCGGCAACATCTACGCCGACGAGGCCCTCTGGCGGGCGCGCCTGCACGGCTCCCGGCCGACCGAGGGGCTCACCCGCGGGCAGGGCCGCGCCGTGCTCGGCGCCGCGGCGGCCGTCATGGCCGAGGCGCTCACCGCGGGCGGCACGTCGTTCGACGCGCTGTACGTCAACGTCAACGGGGCGTCGGGTTACTTCGACCGCGCCCTCGCCGTCTACGGCCAGGCCGACCGCCCCTGCCCGCGCTGCGGCACCCCCATCCGCCGCGACCCGTTCATGAACCGCAGCTCCTACACCTGCCCCCGCTGCCAGCCCCGCCCGCGCAACCCCCACCCCTGAGCGGGCTCGTCACACACCAACATCGGCGCCGGCACAAGAACTGCAGTTGGTGTGTGGGCGTGAGGGTTGGTGTGTGAGCGCCGGGCGGGGCGCTCACATCGGGCGCTGGCCTCGCTCGAAGTACTCGACGAGCTCCGGGTCCAGCGGCGGGACGTCGTGCGGCTCCCCGCCCGCCCGCATCGACGCCGTGGCCTGCACGCCCGCGGCCACGCTCATGCGGGCGGCCACGGGGGAGGTGTCGGTGGGGCCGCCGTCGCGCGCGAAGCGCAGGAACTCCGCCATGAGCGGGTCGTCCGCGCCGGCGTGGACCTCGGTGCTCTCCGGCAGACGGTGCTCGGCGTCGGCGTCGGGCGCGTAGCCGGGGCGCCGCCGGTTCCACACCTTGACCACCGCGCCGGAACCGTCGCCGGCGTTCTCCAGCCGCCCCTCGTCGCCGATCACCGTGTAGTTGCGCCAGTAGTCCGGCGTGAAGTGGCACTGCTGGTAGGCGGCCAGCACCCCGCCGCCGAGCTGGAGGTTGACCAGCGAGAGGTCCTCGACGTCGATCACCGGGTTGAGGTCGCGCTGGGCGCGGGGCGGCCAGTGGCGGTCCGGGGCCAGCCAATCCGCCGTCTTCGGCGTGCCCGGCTCCCGCCGGTGCCCGTCGCCGTAGACCCGCAGGGCGCCGAACGCGGAGACGCGCTCGGTGTAGGCGCCGGCGAGCCAGTGCACGACGTCGATGTCGTGCGCGGCCTTCTGCAGCAGGAGGGAGGTGGTGCAGCGCCGCTCGGCGTGCCAGTCCTTGAAGTAGAAGTCGCCGCCGTTGCCGACGAAGTGGCGCACCCACACCGACTGCACGGCCCCGATGTCGCCGCGCGCGACGATCTCCCGCATCGTGCGCACCACCGGCATGTGCCGCATGTTGTGCCCGACGTAGAGCCGGCTGCCGGTCTCGCGCGCGGTCCGCAGCACCCGGTCGCAGTCCTCGACGGTGATCGCGAGCGGCTTCTCCACGAACACCGCCTTGCCCGCCTCCAGGGCGGCGCAGGCGAGGTCGGCGTGGGTGTGGTCCGGCGTGATCAGCAGGACGGCGTCGACGTCGCCGCGGTCCAGCAGCGCCCGGTGGTCGGTGTGCACGTCCGCCCCGGGGTGCCGCTCGTGCACCGCCCGCCGCGCGGCGCCGGCGTCGATGTCGGCCACCGCCACCACCCGGGACGTCCTGGGCACCTCGGCGGCGGCGGCGAGCCCGCTGCGGAAGCCCGCGCCCACCACACCCACACCGATCACTACGCGGGCTCCCCGGTGCGCGCCGACTCGTACGCCCGCTCGACGATGCGCAGCGACCGCAGCCCGGACTCGCCGTCGGGCTGCGGGCGGCGTCCGTCGCGGATCGCCGAGAGGAACTCCTCGAGCATCGCCCCGTCGCCGCCCGCCCCGAAGTCGAGCCGCAGCGGCGCCCGCCGGGACTCGGAGAACCCGTGGACGGCCTGGGCGAACGCATCCATGTCGGCGATGCCGTCCTCGCCGGTGAGCCGCAGCGTGAGCCCGCCCCACGTGGGGTAGTGCTCGGGCACCGACCAGCTGCAGTCGATCGTGGCGATCACGCCCCCCGGGTAGCGGAGCGAGACCATGCCACCGGTCTCCACCGCGGCCGTAGCGTTGATCATCCGGTTGCTGACGGCGTGCACGGACTCGGCCTCCGCGCCGTCGAGGAGGACGTCGAGCAGGTCGGCGAGGTGCACGGTGTGGTCCATGACGGCGCCGCCGCCCGCGAGCACCGGGTCGGCGAACCAGGCGCGCGCGGTGGGGAGCGTGCCGTTGTTCGTGCCGGTCACGGAGATCACGCGGCCCAATGCGGGCAGCCTGGCCTGCAGGGCGCGGAACTGGCGGGAGAACCGGACCGGATAGGCGATCATGAGGTGGACGCCCGCCGCCGCGCACGCCGCCACCATCGCCTCGCCGTCGGCGACGGTGGTGGCCATGGGCTTCTCGCACAGCACGTGCGCTCCGGCCGCCACAGCGAGCTCGGTGAGCTCGCGGTGGCGGGAGTTCTCGGAGCAGACGATCACACCGTCGGGCGCCCAGTCGAGCAGCTCCCGGTAGGTGCCGGCGTACCGGTCGACGCCGAGCCCTTCGGCGAGCGCCCGCCCGCCGGACTCGCCGGGCGGGCGGTCGCCCGCGTCCGGGTCGGCGACGGCGAGCTCCACGTCCGGCCGCGCCGACAGGATGCGGATGTAGCCGAGTGCGTGCAGGTGGGCCAGCGACATCACTCCGATCTTCACGCGGCCACCCCCGCGAGCTCGACGGGCTCGGGCCTGCCGCTGGCGAGGGACGCGTTGGCCGCGGCCGCGAGCCGGACCGCCGCGACCCCGTCGGCCGCGCCCACCCGCGGGGCCGGACCGCCGGCGAACGCGGCCGCGAACTCCCGGATCTCGGCGATGAACGGGCTCTCCACCAGGGAGACGTCGGGCAGGAGGCGTCCGGATTCGTGCGGCGCCCCGGTGTCCGTCCGCAGGGACGGATCGGCCGCCGAGTCGTGGGAGAGCATGCCGTCGGTGCCCGCGGCGTGGAAGCCGTACCGGAACCGGGTGCCCGGCCGCGCCCACGTGCCGGTCACCGTGCTGATGGCTCCGCCCAGGTGGCGCGCCACGACGTGTGCCGACACCACACCCGTCGCGGTGCCCGGGGCACTGTCGGACAGGCGCGCGTGGACCGAGGTGACCTCGCCGCCGAGCCACCGCGCGAAGTCGAGGTCGTGGATCATCTGGTCCATGATGATGCCGCCCGAGAGGTGCGGGTCGGCGAACCACCCGCGCTGCGGTCGGGCCCCGCAGCGGTCGAACCGGAGCACCGCGGGGGTGCCGATCGCCCCGGCCGCCACCGCGGCCTGCAGCGCCACGTACTCGGGGAAGTACCGCACGACGTGCCCGGGGTAGAGCTGCACGCCGGCGGCGGCACAGGCCTGCGCCATCGCCTCGGCCGTGGCGGCGTCGAGCGCGAGCGGCTTCTCGCACAGCACGTGCCGTCCCGCGGCCGCGGCGGCGAAGACGATCTCGGGGTGGGTGTGGGTCGGGGTGCAGACGTCCACGACGTCCACCGCGGCGAGCAACTCGTCGAGGCCGCCGACGACGCGCCCGGCGCCGTGCCGCGCCACCAGCTCCGGGGCCCCGTGCAGCGAGTGCACGGCGACGTCGGCGCCCACGTGGAGCCATGCCGGGAGGTGGGCGTTGGCGATCCCGCCAGCGCCGACCATCCCCACCCGCAGGGTTTCCGTTCCGCTGATCGCACTCAACCTTTCGTTCCGGACAGGGCGATGCCCTGCACGAACTGCCGCTGCAGCGCCAGGTAGGCGAGCAGCATCGGGATCGAGGCCATGAGGGCCCCGGCCATGAGGACCGGGTAGTCGGTCCACTCCTGGCCCTGCAGGCTGGTGAGCCCCGCGCTGATCGGCATCGATGCCGGCGCGGTGTTGACCACCAGCGGCCACAGGAGGTCGTTCCACGAGTGCATCACGGTGATCACCGCGAGCGCCGCGAGCGCCGGCTTGACCAGCGGCAGCATGATCGAGAAGAAGATGCGGAACCGGCCGGCGCCGTCGAGGAGCGCGGCCTCCTCGAAGTCCTTCGGGATCGTCGCGAAGAACTGGCGCAGCAGGAACGTGCCGAACGCGGAGAAGAGCCCGGGCAGGATCAGGGCGGGCAGCGAGTTCAGCAGCCCCAGCCCGGACATGATCTGGTACTGCGGCAGGATCAGCAGCTGCTTGGGCACCATCAGCACCGACAGGAACAGCGCGAAGATCAGCTCGCGTCCGCGGAACTCCAGCCGGGCGAACGCGTAGGCGCCGAGCGAGCAGAACGCGAGCTGGCCCAGCGTCACGGCAGCCGCCACGACCAGCGAGTTCAGCAGCTGCTGCCCGAACGGCAGCAGCTCGAACACCTCGGCGAAGTTCGACCAGAGCCACTCCCGCGGCAGGACGGACGGCGGCACGGTGGTGGTCTCCGGCAGCGACTTGAACGCGGTGAGCAGCTGCCAGCCGAACGGGCCGATCATGGCGACGGCACCGAGCACCAGCAGGGCGTGGGTGAGGACGGATCCGGTACGGGTACCGCGGGCGCTCTCAGACATAGGTGACCCACCTGCGCTGCAGCCGGAACTGGACGAACGTGAGAGCCGCGATCAGCAGCATCAGCAGGAAGGCCAGCGCGGTGACCGTTCCCTTGTCGGACTCGACGAAGGCCTTCTCGTAGAACAGCTGCACGATCGACTGCGACGCAGTGAAGGCGGGGTTGACGGTGGCCGACGCGCTCATCACGTAGACGAGGTCGAAGATCTGCAGCGTCGTGATGACGTTGATGATCGTGCAGAAGAAGATGCTCGGGGACAGCAGCGGCAGCGTGATCCGCCAGAATCGCTGGAACGCGCTCGCCCCGTCGATCTCGGCGGCCTCGGCGTACTCCTTCGGGATCGCCTTGAGACCGGCGATGAAGATCACCAGGTAGTAGCCGACCTGCGACCACACCTGCACCACGCCGATCGCGAAGAGGGCGGTGGCCGGGTTGGACACCCAGTAGGTGCCGGGGATCCCGAACACGGACAGGAACTGGTTGATGAGCCCGAAGTCCCCGTTGTAGAGCCACCGCCAGACCATGCCGCTGGCCACCGGCAGCGTGACGAACGGGATGAAGTACAGCGTCCGGTAGACCGTCACGCCCCGCAGGCCATCGCGGTTCAGCAGCACCGCGAAGAAGATCGCCACGGGCAGCGTGAGCAGACCGATGACCATGTAGAGCAGCGTGTTGCCCAGTGCGGTCCAGAACGTCTCGAGGCGGAAGACGGTGAGGTAGTTCGTGAACCCGGTGAACGTGTGCCCGCCGAACGGGCCCCACTCGGCGAAGCTGAGCGCGAACGTCGAGACGGCGGGGTAGAGGTAGAAGATGCCCAGGCCGAGGCCGACCGGGGCGATGAACAGGTACGCGCCGTGCTGGCGGCGCCGGGGCGGCCGGGCGGCCGCCGGGCGTTCGCCGCGCACCGCGGGCGCCGTCGCGAGCTGGGTCATACCGCCTCCTCGGCGAGGACGTCGTTCATCTCGTCGGCCAGCGAGCGGGCCGACTCCTCGACGGGTCTGCCGCCGGGGCCGATCCAGGACGGGCCGAGGATCTGCAGCTCCATGCGCTCCCACGTCGTGGTCGTGACCGAGGCCGGGTACGCGGTCGCGTCGGGCACCTGGTCGATGTAGGACTGCATCCGGAACTCCGGCTTGGAGTCCAGGAACGCCGCCTCGGTGCCTGCGTAGCTCGGCAGGATCGTCCCCGACCGCCCCTGGATCTCACCGGTGGTGCGCCCCGCCATGAACTTCACGAACTCGTAGCACGCGTCCGGGTAGGGCGTGCGGGCGTTGATCACGTTCGCGAGCCCGTGGATGACGTTGCCCCGTCGCGCGCCGCGGGGGAGCACGGCGATGCCGGTGCGCGCGCGGACCTCCGGGTCCTCGTACGTCGCGTTCGAGTCGTTGGGCAGGCCGTTGTACATCGCGATCTTCCCGCCCTGGAACTGCTCCCGAGCCCGCGTGTCGGAGTCGGCCATCGCGTTGGGAGCGAGGTCGCGGTTGATCGCGCCGGTGAGGAAGCGCAACCCGCCGATCGTGGCCTCGTCGTCGAACCCGGACCGGGTGCCCCGCAGCACCCACCCGCCGTTCTGGAAGATCGCCGGGTAGAGGTTGCGCTGCCGGTCCAACCCGGCGGAGAAGCCGTACACCCCGGCCGCCGGGTCGCGGATCTCGGCGGAGGCGTCGAGCACGTGCTGCCAGGTCCAGCTCTCGTCCGGGTACGGCACACTGGCCCGGTCGAAGAGGTCCCTGTTGTAGAAGAGGCTGATCGTGTCGTAGTCCTTCGGCACGCCGTACTGCTCGCCGTCGCGCCGGTAGAGCTCCACCAGGTTCGGCGGGTGCTCGGCGAGCGTGATCCCGTCGCGCGCCAGCCGGTCGGTGAGCGGCATCAGGGTGCCGTGGCGGGCGAACACGGCGATGTTGGGCGCGTTCATCCAGAACACGTCCGGGGCGCCGCCGCCGACGATCGAGGTCTGGATCCGCGTCCAGTAGGTCGTGAACGGCGTGAGCTGGATCGTGACGTCGACATCCGGGTGCTCCGCGCGGAACGCGGCGATGACCTCCTGCATCGCGGGCACCTGGTCGGCGTCCCACACGCCGTAGCCGATGCTCACGCGCCCGCCGTCCGGCACGAACGCGGGGCCGGTGGTCCCGGTGCAGCCGGCGATGCCTGCGGCGAGCGGGATCGCGGCGATCGATCTGAGCAGCGTGCGGCGGCGCACCCCGCTGCTGGGTGGTCGGGGAACCGGCGTCATTGCAGGCCTCCTCCGGTGACGGGACGGGTGTGGACGCGCAGCGGCGGCACGACGAGCGCCGCCAGGAGCGGGGTGTGCCGCACGGCGAGCTGCAGCGCGGACCGCACGGCGCCGAGCGCGACGGCCTCCGGTCCGAGGTGCGACAGCACGAGTGGCGTCGTGCTGAACACCGGCCGGTCGAGGTGGCGCTCGACGCCCTCGACGAGGGACCGGCCGGCCCGCGACACCCCGCCGCCGAGCACGACCATGTCCGGGTCGAACGACTTGACCATGAACTCGACGACCCGGGCGAGCCGCCGGTAGAACTCCTCCACCAGCGCGGCCGCCTGCTCGTCGCCGGCCTGCGCGGCGCGGAAGACCGAGCCGATGGCGTCGGGGGAGTCCGGGTCGGTGCCGGGGGTGGCGAGCAGCTCCTCGGTGCTGAAGTACAGCTGCGGGATGCTCCCGATCTCGCCTGCGGCGCCGTGCCGGCCGGTGTGCAGCGTGCCGTCGACGATGATGCCTGCGCTCGTGCGGCGCCCGGCGAGGAGGTAGACGACGTCGTCGACGAGCCGGGCGGCGCCGATCCAGTGCTCGGCGAGCGTGGCCATGTTGGCGTCGTTGGCGACGGTGACGGGCACGCCTGCCCAGCGGCCGAAGTGCTTCCCGACGTGGAAGCCCGTCCAGTCCGGGATGACGGTGCTGAGCGTGACCCGGCCGGACGGGTCGACGATGCCGGGCACGCCGAGGCTCAGCGCGAGGGTCTCGCGCGGCTCGACGCCGAGCTCGGCCACGGCGTCGGTGACGAGCGACTGCACCGCCGTGCGCCGCTCGGCCCCGGGCGTCGCCCGGCCGATGGGACGGGTGAGGGTGTGGCGGGTCGTGCCGGTGATGTCGGCGACCATGGCGGTGAGCAGGTTGACGCCGACGTCCACGCCCACGACGAAGCCCGCGTCCGGGTTGAGCCGGTAGGTGCGGGCGGGCCGGCCGGCCTGGCGGGCCCCGTCGGGTGGGTCGGCGGGCTCGCGCTGCTCGACCCACCCGAGGCGGCCGAGCTCGATGAGGATCGAGTCGACGGTGGGGCGGGACAGGCCGGTGCGCTGGGCGAGCTCGGCGAGCCTGCTGCCCTCGTCCGTGCGCAGCGCCGTGAGCACGCTCACGGTGTTGGCGTGCCGCGCAGCAGAGGAATCGGACGCCATGGCTCCCCCCGACTGGCTCCGTCTGACCCGATCGGGGCATTACGCTAGGGGGGTTTCATAAATGGGGCAAGTGATCGGTCGTGACACCCGGCGCCCCAGGAGCGAGGCCTTCCCCGACGCCTGGGACCGGGAGGGCCGATGGACGGGTACCAGTAGCTGCAGACGCTCATCGAACCGGCGCTCTATCGGCTCCTCAGGGCGCTGGCATCGGTCGGGATCCTCGACGAGGGAACCGACCGGCGGTTCGCGCTCACGGCGATGGGCCAGTACCTGCGCCGCGACCATCCGCTCTCCGCGAAGCCCGTCGCGTGCACGATGGGTGCGGACTACGAGTGGCGCGCCTGGGAGGAGCTCCGGTACGGCATCCGGACGGGCGGGAACGCGGCCGTCCACGTCCTGGGTTCCGACGTGTGGGAGTACCGGCGCCGGCACCCCGAGCACGGCGAGGTCTTCGACGCCGCGATGCGTTCCCGTCCCGCGCTGCCGGCGCGGGTGTCCTGGCGGCGCACGACTTCGCGAGGGGGTCGTACCCGGTGACTTCTTCGCGGAGGTCCCGGCGGGAGCCGATGCGTACGTCCGCGCCCGTCGGACGCGTGGCGCGCGCTGCTCGCCGGCGCCGACCTGGAGCTGGCCGGCGTCACCCGCGCCGACCTGGCCCGGCACGTGATCGAGGCGGTACCGGTCTGAGCGGCGCGAGCTCGTCGACCGGGGTTCAGAGCCAGCCGCGCCGCTTGAACACGAGGTAGAGCGCGAGCATGCCCACAACCATCAACAGGACGGCGAACGGGTAGCCGAGCAGCCAGTGCAGCTCCGGCATGTTGTCGAAGTTCATGCCGTAGATCGAGGCAACCAGGCTGGGCGCGAAGAAGATCGCCGCCCACGCGGAGATGCGCTTGACCTGCTCGTTCTGCTCGAAGCCCGCCTGTGTCATGCGGGCCATCTCCTCGTTCTGCCGCTGGCCGACGAGCGCGGCGTTGACCTGGAGGATGTTCGCGAGCAGCTGCCGGAACGACTCCGTGCGTTCCAGCACGCGGGTGGAGTGGTCGGCGACGTCGCGCAGCGCGCGCCGGAGCTCGAGGTCGTCCTCGCCCTCCTGGTCCTCCAGGCGTTCCCGCAGGTCGTCGAAGATGCCGGCCAGTGGCTCGACGGCACGTTGGAACTCGATGACCTCGCGCGAGAGCTGGTAGATCCGCTTCGACACGCCGGGGTCGCCGCCGAAGACCTGTACCTCGATCTCGTCGATGTCGTCCTGCAGGCCGTGGAGCACGGGGAAGTAGTCGTCGACGATCTTGTCGAGGACCGCGTACAGCACGGCGTACGGGCCGTGCTCGAGCAGGGCGGGCTCGCGCTCCAGCCGCTGCCGCACCTGCCCGAGGTCGGGCTTCTCGGCGTGCCGGATGGTGATGACGAAGTCGGGCCCGAGGAAGAGGTGGATCTCGCCGATCTCCACGACCTCGACGGGGTCGACGTAGCGCGCCGGGCGCAGCACCACGAACAGCACGTCGCCGTAGCGCTCGACCTTGGGGCGCTGGTGCGCGGTGATCGTGTCCTCGACGGCGAGGCCGTGCAGCGAGAACTCCCGCGCGACGGCCTCGATCTCCGCGGGCGTCGGGCGCAGGAGGCCGATCCAGCAGAAGCTGCGTCCCTGGTCGGGGCACTGCCGGAGCTCTGCGAAGGTCCGGTCGAGGGAGCCGGGCACCGCCGCCCGCTTGCCGTCGATGTAGATGGCGTTGTCGACGACGGACATGCGGCGAAGCGTAGCCGGGACGCGCCGGGTCGGCCCTGCGCGCGCTACTGCGCGATGCGTAGTAGTGTGCACCGCACAGAAGGGGGCAGGCATGGACACCAGTCAGCTGCTCAAGGGTGTGCTCGACCTCGCCGTGCTAGCGGTGCTCGACCGCGGCGACGGCTACGGGTACGAGGTGGTGCGCGGCCTGCGCGCGGCCGGCCTGCAGGAGGTGGGCGACGCCTCCGTGTACGGAACGCTGCGGCGGCTCTACAACGCCGGGCTGCTCACCTCGTACGTGGTGCCGAGCGAGGAGGGGCCGCACCGCAAGTACTACAGCCTGAACGCGCCGGGGCGCGACCGGCTGCACGAGATGGCGAAGACGTGGCGGGCGTTCGCCGAGACGATGGAAGGGCTGGTGGCCGTGGCATGAACGCCGGCACGAGCAACGACGGGACGACGGTGCACCTGGCCAGCCCCGCCGCGGAGGAGTACCTGGACGGGGTGCGGGCGGCGCTCGCCGATCTCCCTGCCCCGGAGGTTGCGGAGATCCTCGACGACGTGCGGGCGCACCTGGCGGACCTCACCGCCGAGCTCGACGACGGGGCCGACGTCGCCGCGCTGACCGCGCGGCTGGGACCACCGAGCGCGTACGCCGCCGAGCTGCGTTCCGCCGCCGGGTACCCGGCCGCGGACCCGGAGGAGGCGGGGCGGCCCCGCCACGGGCTCGCCCGGCTGGCGCTCGCGGCGCCCGTCGCAGGGGCGTTGTTGTTCCTGCTCGGCATCGCGGCGCGGGAGATCACGGTCGTGTTCGTCGGGCTGGTGATCGGCGCCATCGGCCTGCCGATCGTGCTCCGCGACGGGCCGCGTGTGCCGAGCGTGGCCGCGCTCCCCGAGGTGCGGTGGCTCGCCGGGGCCCGGCCGGCGGGCCCGACGACCCGCACGGTCACCGGCTTCGTCGCGAGCCTCCAGCCGGCGTGGTGGGTACTGCGCGCGATCGCGGCCGCCGCGCTCGTGGTGTCGGTCTTCTCCGGGGGTGAGGCGCCCGCGGTGCTGCTGCTCGGGCTCCTTGCCGTGCCCCTGTCGGTCTGGGTGGGGCACCGCACCCGGCGCGACCGGCGCCTGCTCTGGGTCGTGGTGCCGCTGAACGCCTTGGCCGCGTTCGTGCTGCTGTGGATGCTCGTCGACGGGGTGCCGGGCTCGCGCGAGCCCTCGCCGGCCGACTACAGCGTCTCGGTGCCCGGGCTGTGGCAGGACGGGGACCGGGAGATCCGCGACATCCGCCCGGTGGACGCCGCCGGCAACCCGCTCACCGGCGTCTACCTGTTCGACCAGGACGGCATGCCGATCGACACGTCGGGCGCCGAGTGCTCGGGAGCAGACGCCGGCGCCAACGCGGCCTACCCGCGGGGGACGTGGGACTACGACCCGCGCACCGGGCGCTGCCGCTACACCCCGCCCGCGCCGCTGGTGGTCGCGGTGCCCGCGCCGCCCGCTCCGGGCTCAGGGCCCGCAGGCGCTCTGCCGACCGCCGGGCCGACCGCCGGCCCCACCCCGGCTCCGCCGGCCGGGTCGGTGCCGCCGGCCCCGCCGTCGGTGACCCCACCCCCTGCGTCGCCCACCCGCTGACCTCGGGTCCGTGCCGGCACGTCGGGGGCGCCGGCACGGACCCGTTCCCGCCCGTCAGGGCATCCGTTCGCGTGCGGGGCCGCCCCCGGACCCGGCATCGGCTCGCGAGCGGGCCGTGAGCGGCTACTTCCCGAACTCCTGCACCCAGTAGTTGCCCGACCGGGCCGCGCCGACCGTGGTGAAGGCGCACGTGAGCATCGCGGAGCGGTGCGACGGCGAGGCCATCCATTCCCGCACGACCTGGCTCGCGCTGGTCTGCCCCTTGGCGATGATCTCCGCCCCGGGCCGGGGGTAGCCGGCCGCGCGGACGCGCTGCTCGAAGCGGCGCCCGTCCCGGCTCACGTGGTCGAAGTAGCCCTTCTCGTTCATGTCCGACGCGTGTCCCTGCGCGGCCCGGGTCAGCCGGGCGTCGGGCGCGAGGTCGCCGCAGCCCGCCTCACGCCTGCGCTGGTTCGTCAGCGAGATGACCTCGCCCATCGTGCCGCCGACCGCGATGGGCTCCCGCTTCGGAGCCGCGGGTGCCGGCGGGGGCGGGGGCGGGGGCTCCGGGGTGTCCACCGGGCCACCCGAGGTGGCGCCGGGCACCGACGCGTACGCGTGCATGGTGGAGACCTCGGTGGGCGGCGGCCGGTCGTCCACCTGCGCGGCCCGTGGCACCACCTCGGCGCCGAACGGGGAGCCGGTCGACGCGGCGATCGCGTCCGTGCGCAGGTCGGTGGGCACGACGCCGTCCGGGAAGGTCGCGACAGCGACCCCGGCGACCAGGACGACCCCGGTCGCGAGTGCGAGCATCTGCGCACCGGCGTTAGACCGGTTGGGGGGCACGAACGGGTAAGCTAGCAGCTCGTGATCACCCGCAGCGACCAGGCGGTGCGCCTGACGGCATGGGTGCACGGCCACGTGCAGGGCGTCGGTTTCCGCTGGTGGACCCGTTCCAAGGCGCTCGAACTCTGCCTTGTCGGCAGCGCTCGCAACCTCCCGGACGGCCGCGTCGTGGTCGTCGCCGAAGGCGAACGTCACTCGTGTGGGTTACTTTTGGACGCTCTTCGTAGCGGCTCGACTCCGGGGAGTGTCGACCACGTGGTCGAACAGTGGAGTGCGGCGCGCGGCGGCCTGCAGGGGTTCGAGGAGCGCTAGCGGTAACCTCGGCCGAGAAGTCCCCTGCCGTTGGAGAACTCCGCCCGTGCACCTCAAGAGCCTGACGCTGAAGGGCTTCAAGTCCTTCGCCTCGGCCACGACGCTACGGCTGGAGCCGGGCATCACGTGCGTCGTCGGTCCGAACGGGTCGGGCAAGTCCAACGTCGTCGACGCGATCAGCTGGGTGCTCGGGGAGCAGGGCGCCAAGGCGCTGCGCGGCGGGAAGATGGAGGACGTCATCTTCGCCGGCACCTCGGGGCGGGCGCCGCTGGGCCGCGCCGAGGTCACGCTCACGATCGACAACTCCGACGGCGCCCTCCCGATCGACTACTCCGAGGTCTCGATCACCCGCCGGATGTTCCGCGACGGCGCGGGCGAGTACGAGATCAACGGCTCGTCGTGCCGCTTGCTGGACATCCAGGAACTGCTGTCCGACTCCGGCATCGGCCGGGAGATGCACGTCATCGTGGGGCAGGGCCAGCTCGACTCCGTGCTGCAGAGCAAGCCGGAGGACCGCAGGGCCTACATCGAGGAGGCCGCGGGCGTCCTCAAGCACCGCAAGCGCAAGGAGAAGGCGCTCCGCAAGCTCGACGCGATGCAGGCCAACCTCACCCGGCTGACCGACCTCACCGGGGAGCTGCGCCGTCAGCTCAAGCCGCTGGGACGGCAGGCCGAGATCGCGCGCCGGGCCCAGTCGGTGCAGTCGGAGCTGCGCGACGCCCGGCTCCGCCTGGCCGCCGATGACATCGTCACCGTGCGGGACCAGCTCGCCCGCGAGGAGGCCGACGAGGCGGGCGCCCGCGCCCGGCGCGCCGAGGTGGAGGAGCAGCTCTCGGTGGCGCGCGTCGAGCAGGAGCGGCTCGAGGCCGCCCTCGCGCAGGACGCGCCGCGCCTGGCCGCCGCCCAGGACACCTGGTACCGGCTCTCCGCGCTCGCCGAGCGGCTGTCCGGCACCGTCCGGCTCGCGCAGGAGCGCAGCCGGCACCTCGCGGACCCGCAGGAACGCGCCCCCGGCCGCGACCCGGACGAGCTCGACGCCGAGGCCGACGCCGTCGCCGAGGAGGAGGCCGAGCTGGTGGCGGCCGTCGCCGAGGCCCGCCGCAGGCTCTCCGAGGTCCTGGAGGAGCGTGCCGAGCACGAGAAGACCCTCGCCGCCGCCGAGCGCGCGCACATGGCGGCCGTCCGGGCCCTCGCCGACCGCAAGGCCGGCCTCGCCACCCTCGCCGGCCGCGCCGAGGCGCTGCGCAGCGGCGCCGCCGCCACGGCCGACGAGATCGAGCGGCTCTCGGAGGCGCTCGCCGAGGCCCAGGAGCGCACGGCAGCAGCCGAGACCGAGCTGGAGCACGCGCGCGAGGAGCTCGGCACCCTCGACGAGGGGGACAGCGGCCTGGAGCAGCGCAGCACCCAGGCCGCCGAGGGGCACGAGGCCGCGCGCGCCCGCGTCGCCGAGCTGGTGGCCCGCGAGCGCGAGCTGGAGCAGCAGCGGGCGCACTGGCGGGCCCGGGTCGACGCGCTCTCGGTGAGCCTCGCCCGCCGCGACGGCTCCGGCGAGCTGGTGGGCACCGACGGCGTGCTCGGCCCGCTCTCCGGCATGCTGACCGTCGAGCCGGAGGCCCGAGCCGCCGTGGCCGCGGCATTGGGCGACCTGGCGGAAGCCCTGGCGGTGGAGTCGCCGGAGGCAGCGGTGCGGTCGCTCCAGCTGCTGCGCACGAAGGACGCGGGCCGAGCCAGCCTCGTGGTGGCCTCCGGCGGAAGTCAGCAAAGCCACCTTGACGACACCTCGCGTCATGAAAGTGGTTCTGCTGACATCGGGGAGGGCCGCTGGGCCCTCGAGTTCGTCACCGCCGAGGGCCCGATCGCCTCTGCCGTCGCGCTCCTGCTCGACGGCGTCCTGATCGTCGACGACCTCGCCGCCGCCCGGGCCGTCGTCGCCGAGCACCCGGAGCTCACCGCCGTCACCCGCGACGGCGACGTGCTCGGCGCCGCCCGTGCGTCCGGCGGGTCGGGCGCAGCGTCGAGCGCGCTGGACGTGCAGGCCGCGGTCAACGAGGCCCTCGAACGCCGCGAGGCCGTGGAGGAGGAGCTCGCCCGGCTGCGTCCCACGCTCGAGGGGGCCCGCGCGGAGGAGGCCGCCCGGCTCGCCGACGTCGAGGCCGCCCGGCAGGTGCAGAACGCGGCCGACTCGCGGCGGGCCGCCGCGTCGGCCCGGCTGGGCAGGCTCGAGGAGACGGTCCGCTCGGCGACGGCCGAGGCGCAGCGGCTGCGCGAGCGCCGCGACGCCGTCGAGTCCCGCCGCTCCGACGCCCTGCTCGCGCTGGAGGCGGCCGAGCAGCAGCTCGCGGTGGCCGAGGACGAGCCGGTGGACGACGAGCCCGACACCGAGGTCCGCGATGCCGCCGCCGAGTCGGTGGCGGCCGCGCGGGCCGAGGAGGTGGAGGCCCGGCTCACGCTGCGCACCGCGGAGGAGCGGGCGCGGGCGATCGCCGGGCGCGCCGACTCCCTGCGGCGCCAGGCCGCCTCGGAACGCCAGGCGAGGGCCCGCGCTGCGGCCGCGCGCGAGGCGCGGGAGCGCAACGCGCGGATCGCGCAGGCCGTGGTCGCGGCGGGGGAGACGGCGAGCGAGCGGATCGCCGAGTCGCTCGCGGAGGCCGCCGCCGAGCGTGACGCCGCCGCGGCGGCCCGCGACGCCCGCGAGCGCGCCCTCGGCGAGGCCCGTGCCACCACCGGGCGCCTGTTGGCGCTGATGGACAAGCTCACCGACGCCGTCCACCGCGACGAGGTGCTGCGCGCCCAGAACCGGCTGCGGCTCGAGCAGCTCACCGAGAAGGTGCTGGGCGAGCACGGTCTGGCCGTCGACGATCTCGTGGCCGAGTACGGCCCGGACGTGCCGGTGCCGCCGTCGGCCGCCGAGATGGCCGAGTACGACGCGGCGAAGGAGCGGGGCGAGGAGGTCGTCGAGCCCCCGCCGATGCCGTTCGACCGCGGGACCCAGGAGCGGCGCGCCCAGCGCGCGGAGAAGGACCTCGCGCTGCTGGGCAAGGTCAACCCGCTCGCGCTGGAGGAGTTCGCCGCGCTCGAGGAGCGGTACCGGTTCCTCTCCACCCAGCTCGAGGACCTCAAGAACACCCGTCGCGACCTGCTCACCGTCGTCCGCGAGGTGGACGACAAGATCCTCGAGGTCTTCGCGTCCGCCTACGGCGACGTGGCCCGCGAGTTCGAGATCGTCTTCCGCACGCTGTTCCCCGGCGGCGACGGTAGGCTCGTGCTCACCGACCCCGACGACATGCTCACCACCGGCGTCGAGGTCGAGGCCCGGCCGCCGGGGAAGAAGGTGAAGCGGCTGTCTCTGCTGTCCGGTGGCGAGCGCTCGCTCACGGCGATGGCGCTGCTGGTGGCGATCTTCCGTGCCCGCCCGTCGCCGTTCTACGTCCTCGACGAGATCGAGGCAGCCCTCGACGACGTCAACCTCCGCCGGCTCATCTCGCTGATGGAGGAGCTGCGCGAGACGAGCCAGCTCGTCGTCATCACGCACCAGAAGCCGACGATGGAGGTCGCCGACGCGCTGTACGGCGTGAGCATGAGGGGCGACGGCATCACGACCGTGATCAGCCAACGCCTCCGGGCGGCCAGCTGACCCCGGGCCGGAGCGCCGGCATGGTGGCCATACTGGCGTATTGCGCCGGCAAAGCCACCATGCCGGCGTTCGGGGTCGGCGGGCATGACAGGGTGGAGCCGTGACCACGCAGACCCTCTGGATCGTCGTCGCCGTCGTGGTGGCGGTCCTGATCATCGCCGTTGCGCTCGGCCTCGTGCTGCGCCGCAGGCGCCAGATCAGCCTGCGCGAGCCCGAGGAGGTCGAGCCGCCGCGGCGTGGCACCTACCAGACCGGGAGCGGGATCTCCTTCTCCAGCGGCGCCGCGGACACCGCGCCCGCGGAACCGGAGACGCCACCCGCGCCGGCGCCCGGGGCCGAGCCGCCGTCCGCGCCCGCGCCGAGCGTGGACGGCCCGCCGTTCGTCTCGCCGGTGTCCCCGGCGCCGGATGCGGCCGCCCCGCCGGAGGAGCAGGCACCGCCCGCAGCGGAGACGGCCCCGCCGGCGGAGGCCGCACCGCCTGCACCACCGGTCGAGCCCGCGCCGGGTCGCGACGGGCGAGCCACCACGGCGCCGCCCTCCACGAACGGTGTGGCGCCACCGCCGCCCGCGGCTCCTCCCGTGCCGGCCCCACCGCCCGCGGCGCCCGAGATCGCGCCGACGGAGGGCAGGCTGGAGCGCCTGCGCGGCCGGCTCGCCCGCTCCCGCACCGGCTTCGGCCAGGGCCTCCTGGGCCTGCTCGGCGCCGGGGAGCTGGACGAGGAGTCGTGGGAGGACGTCGAGGCCACGCTGCTGCAGGCCGACCTCGGCCCGGAGATGACCGTCGAGCTGGTCGACACCCTGCGCTCCGAGCTGGCGGCCCGGGCGGTGCGCACCCCGGAGCAGGCCCGCCAGCTGCTGCGCGACGTGCTGACGGACGCGCTGGCCACCGACATGGACCGGTCCGTGCGCGCGCTCCCGCACGGCGGGCGCCCGGGCGTGGTGCTGGTCGTCGGGGTCAACGGCACCGGCAAGACCACCACCACCGGCAAGCTGGCCCGCGTGCTCGTGGCGGACGGCCGGCACGTGGTGCTCGGCGCGGCCGACACGTTCCGCGCCGCCGCCGCCGAGCAGCTCGCCACCTGGGGGGAACGCGCCGGGGCCACGGTCGTGCGGGGGCCGGAGGGCGCCGATCCGGCCAGCGTGGCGTTCGACGCGGTCAAGCAGGGCGCGGAGGAGGGCGCCGACGCGGTCCTGCTGGACACGGCGGGCCGGCTGCACACCAAGACCGGCCTGATGGACGAGCTGGGCAAGGTCAAGCGGGTGGTCGAGCGGCAGGCCGAGGTGGACGAGGTGCTGCTGGTCCTCGACGCCACCACCGGGCAGAACGGGCTCACGCAGGCGCGGGTGTTCGGCGACGTCGTCAAGGTCACGGGCATCGCGCTCACCAAGCTGGACGGCACCGCGAAGGGCGGGATCGTGTTCCGGGTGCAGCGCGAGCTGGGCGTGCCGGTGAAGCTGGTCGGGCTGGGGGAGGGCCCGGACGACCTGGCCCCCTTCGACCCGGCGGCCTTCGTCGACGCGCTTCTCGACAGATAACGCGCTCGTAACATCCGGAGCCGGCTCGTTCACGGGTCGGAAACAACGGCGGAGGGTGTCCGAAACACGCCGAACCGATAGTTCCTCCCAGCTCGCCGCTGGCCCAGGCGGCCGAGACGGGAGGGAGTAGCGAGTGGATACCGGCGATACCGCCTGGATGCTCGCCAGCTCAGCGCTGGTGCTGCTGATGACACCGGGTCTTGCGTTCTTCTACGGCGGCATGGTCCGCAGCAAGAGCGTCCTGAACATGATCATGATGAGCTTCTCGGCACTGGGGCTCATCGGTGTGCTGTGGGTGCTCTACGGCTACTCGATGGCGTTCGGCAATGACGTCGGCGGCGGCCTGCTCGGAAACCCGGCCGAGTTCGCGGGCCTGCAGGGCACCTTCGGCGGCACCTACCTCGCCACCGACGGTGGCCCGCCCGTCGACGTCCCGCTCGTCGGCACCGTGCCGGCCACGGTCTTCGTGGCCTTCCAGGCGATGTTCGCGATCATCACCGTGGCGCTGATCTCCGGTGCCGTGGCCGACCGCATGAAGTTCGGCGCGTGGCTGCTGTTCGCGGGGCTCTGGGGCACGATCGTCTACTTCCCCGTGGCCCACTGGGTGTTCTCCTTCGACGGCGTCACCGCGGAGACCGGCGGCTGGATCGCCAACCAGCTCAAGGCCATCGACTTCGCCGGCGGCACGGCGGTGCACATCAACGCCGGTGCGGCGGGCCTCGCGCTCGCCATCGTCCTGGGCAAGCGCCGCGGATGGCCGAAGGAGCCGATGCGGCCGCACAACCTCACGCTGGTCATGCTCGGCGCAGGCCTGCTGTGGTTCGGCTGGTTCGGGTTCAACGCCGGTTCGGCCGTGGCCTCGAACGGGGTCGCCGGCCTCACGTTCGTCAACACGATGGTCGCCACCTCGGCGGCGATGCTCGCCTGGCTCCTCGTCGAGCGCATCCGCGACGGCAAGCCGACGAGCCTCGGTGCGGCGTCCGGTGTGGTGGCGGGCCTGGTCGCGATCACCCCGTCCTGTTCGTCGGTCTCGCCGCTCGGGGCGATCGCGGTGGGCGGGATCGCAGGCGTCCTGTGCGCACTGGCGATCGGCCTCAAGTTCCGGTTCGGCTACGACGACTCGCTCGACGTGGTCGGCGTCCACCTGGTCGGCGGCCTCGTCGGCACGCTGCTCGTCGGCTTCTTCGCCACCGCGAGCGCCCCGGCCGGTGTCGACGGCCTCTTCTACGGCGGTGGCTTCGACCAGCTCTGGCGCCAGGCCGTGGGCGCGCTCGCGGTGCTCGGCTACTCGTTCGTGATCGCGCTCGTGCTCGGCTACATCGTCAAGGCCGTCACCGGCGGCGGCCGGGTCACGGCCGAGGCCGAGGCCGCCGGCATCGACGAGACCGAGCACGCGGAGACCGGCTACGACTTC
Organism: Pseudonocardia adelaidensis; assembly: GCF_039543345.1. Lineage (NCBI taxonomy): Bacteria > Bacillati > Actinomycetota > Actinomycetes > Pseudonocardiales > Pseudonocardiaceae > Pseudonocardia > Pseudonocardia adelaidensis. Next base: position 46,911 of record NZ_BAABJO010000036.1, read on the forward strand.
TCCAGCCACCGTAGCCTCGCCGGCATCGGCGCGTCGCGGCCCGCGACCAGCGCCCCCGCACCCGCTGAGCAGGTCCACGCGGCCGCAGGCAAGGAGAGCTGAGCCATGAAGCTGGTCACGGCGATCGTGAAGCCGTTCGTCCTCGAGGACGTCAAGGGTGCGCTGGAGCAGATCGGCGTGCTCGGCATGACGGTCAGCGAGGTGCAGGGTTACGGCCGGCAGAAGGGCCACACCGAGGTGTACCGGGGTGCGGAGTACTCCGTGGACTTCGTGCCCAAGGTGCGGGTGGAGGTCGTCGCGGACGACACCAACGCGGACAAGGTGGTCGACGCCGTCGTCGAGGCGGCGCGCACCGGCAAGATCGGTGACGGGAAGGTGTGGGTCACCCCGGTGGAGACCGTGGTCCGCGTCCGCACCGGCGAGCGCGGCTCGGACGCGATCTGACGGCCGTCGTTCCTGTCGTTCCCGCAGCAAGGTGGCTGTGCTCCGGTTCGAGCTGTGCTCCGGTTCAACCGGAGCACAGCCACCTTGCTGGGGTTCCAGGCCTGGAGGAGAGACGCGTAGTGGGTGCCGTGGCCGTGGCGTCGGGGGACGCGGGGGATCTGGCCCGGGCGAAGGCCGTGCTGCTGGAGCAGGGCACGGGCAAGCGGCGGCTCGGTCCCGAGGCGCTGCGCGAGGCGCTGGTCGACCTGCACGACTTCTGGTTGTCCTCGCGGGCCGCGGCGATCGGGCTCACGGAGCGGGCCGCGCTGGTGGCGGTCGGGGCGCTGGGGCGGCGGGAGCTGGCGCCGTGGTCGGACCTCGACCTGGTCCTGCTGCACGACGGCCGCAAGGACGTCGAGCGGCTCGCCAGGGACCTGTGGTACCCGCTGTGGGACGCCGGGATCGGGCTCGACCACGCCGTCCGCACGCCGGGCCAGGCCGTGCAGGTGGCCGCCGGCGACCTGCGTGCCGCGCTCGGCCTGCTCGAGGCGCGGCACATCGCGGGCGACCCGGCGCTCTCGGAGAAGGTGCGGGCCGCGGTACGCCAGCAGTGGCGGGCCGGCATCCGTGGCCGGTTCGACGAGCTCGCCGACAGCGCGCAGGAGCGCTGGCGCAAGGTCGGCGACGTCGCCCACCGGGTGGAGCCCGACCTGAAGAACGGCCACGGCGGCCTGCGTGACATCCAGCTGGTCGACGCGCTCGCGGCGGCCCAGCTCGTCGACCGGCCCGCGGCCGACGTCCGGAACGCCCGGATGCTGCTGCTCGACGTCCGCACCGAGCTGCACCGGCTCGCGGGCCGGGCCCGGGACGTCCTGCACGCCCAGGATGCCGACGAGGTCGCCGCGGCGCTGGAGATCGCCGACCGGTTCGAGCTGGCCCGCGCGCTGTCCGGGGCGGCCCGGTCGGTGGCGTTCGCGGCCGAGGTCGGGCTGCGCTCGGCCCGCACCGCACTGCCCCGGCGGGGGCTCGCCGCGCTGCGCCGCCCGCCGGTGCGCCGCCCGTTGGACGCGGGCGTCGTCGAGCACATCGGCGAGGTCGCGCTCGCCCGCGACGCCTCCGCCGCCCGCGACCCCGCACTCGTGCTCCGCGTGGCCGCCACCGCCGCCCGCACCGGCCTGCCGATCGCGGCCGGCACCCTGCACCGGCTCGCCGACACCGCACCGGAGCTGCGGGCGCCGTGGCCGCGGCCGGCCCGCGGTGAGCTGCTGTCGCTGCTGGGCACCGGGCGCCCGCTGGTCGACGTCGTGGAGTCGCTGGACCGCACCGGGCTGTGGGGGCGGCTCTTCCCCGAGTGGGGTGCGGTGCGCGATCTGCCGCCGCGGGACCGGGCGCACGTCTGGACGGTCGACCGGCACCTCGTCGAGGCCTGCGCCCAGGCTGCCCGGCTCACCACGCGCGTCGCGCGCCCGGACCTCCTGCTCGTCGGCGCGCTGCTGCACGACATCGGCAAGGGCCGCGGCGGCGACCACTCCGAGGTGGGGGAGTCGCTCGCCGTGCAGGTGGGGCAGCGGCTCGGCTTCCCCGACGCCGATGTCGCCGTGCTCGGCCGGATGGTGCGCCACCACCTGCTGCTGCCGCACACCGCCACCCGCCGCGACCTGGAGGACCCGGCCACCGTCACCCGCGTCGTCGACACGCTCGACGGCGACGGCATGCTGCTGGAGCTCCTCGAAGCGCTCGCCGAGGCCGACGCGCTGGCCACCGGCCCCGGCGTGTGGAGCCCGTGGAAGCGGACGCTCATCCACGACCTCGCCAACCGGTGCCGGGCGCTGCTGGCCGGGAAGTCGCTCCCCGGCCACACCCCGCCGACCGCGGCCGCCACCGAGCTGGCCGGCACCGTCGAGGCCGACGGGCGGCCGCAGGTGCGCCTCGACGAGGGCGACCCCGCGGGCGTCGTCGTCGCGGTGCCGCACCGCAGCGGCTCGCTCGCCGCCGCGGCGGGCGTCCTCGCCCTGCACTCGCTGGTGGTCCACGCCGCGGAGCTGGCGACGCTCGGCGGCGTCGCGGTGTTCACCTTCACCGTCTCGCCGCGGTTCGGCGGCCTGCCCGACCCGGCCCTGCTGCGCTCGGACCTCACCCGCGTGCTCGAAGGCGGCCTGCAGCTCCCCGAGGCACTGGCCCGCAAGGAGCGCGACTACGCCCCGCGCGGCCCGGTCGTGGACCCGCCCGCCCCGCCGCGGGTGCTCTGGTTCGACGACGAGGCCACCGGTGCCGTCGTCCTCGAGCTGCGCGGCACCGACCGGATCGGGCTGCTGTACCGGGTGGCGGCCGCGCTCGAGGAGTGCGGCGCCGACGTGCGCTGGGCCAAGGCGTCGACGCTCGGCGCCTCCGTCGTCGACGCGTTCGGCCTGGCCGGCGCGGGCGGCGAGGGCACGCTCGGCCGGGCCGAGCGGCAGCGGATCGAGAAGGCCGTGCTCACCGCCGCCGGCTGACGTCGCACGCGCAGGCCCCGGCTCGCGCACACGCAGACCACGGCGCGCGGAAGACCGGGCACCCCACTCCGCGAGTCGCGCTCCCGATGCGGACGAGTCGCGGTTCGGGCATGATCGTGATCACGCGATCCCGGGTCGAATGGAACGAATCGCCCGAACCGCACGTTGAGCACTCCGTGACCACCGCGACACCGCCGGTGCGGCTCGCCCTGCCTGGCCGCACGCTGCTGCTGGTGGCCGGGATGCCGGGGGCCGGCAAGTCCACGCTCCTGGCGAGCCTGCCCGCCGCCGCCGGGCTCACCGTGCTCGACTCGGAGGCACAACGGGCGGCGCTGCGCCCGGTGGCGGGCGGCGTGCCGTACGCCTGGCAGCGGCCGGTCGTGCACCTGATGCACCGCACGGCCGTGGTCGGGGCCGCCGTCTCCGCCACCCCCACAGTCGTCGTGCACCTGCCCGCCACGCAACCGCGCACCCGGGCCGCGATGGCCCGCCTCGCCGCCGCCACCGGGCGCGACGCGCACCTGCTGTGGCTGCAGGCCGACGCCGCGGAGGCCCGGCGCGGGCAGTACGCCCGCGGCCGGGTGGTGCAAGAGCACTCCTTCTGCGCCCACGCGCGGCGGGCCGAGCGCACCGCGGCCGAGCTGCTGGGCGACCCGCCGCCGGGGTGGCGGAGCGTCACCGTGGTCGACCGGGCGGCCGCCAGCGGCGGCCTCCGGCTCGTCACCGACCCCGAGCCCGCACGGGGTGCCGGCACCGCGGCCGGTTCCCGCGACCACGCCCGCGCGTGACGGCCCCGATCACGGCCGTCAGCCCTCCCCGCTGGGATTCGCCGGTCAGCGCCGGCACCGGCCGCTAGCCCTGCGCCGTCGGTACCACGATCAGCTGCGCCACGTTGACGCGGGCCGGTGCGGCGGCCGACCAGGCGATCGCCTCGGCGACGTCGCTCGCCGGGATCGGGCCGACCTCGCTCCTGATCTGCGCGAGGGTCTCCCGGCCCTCGGAATCGAGCATCGTGTCGCCCAGCTCGGTCGCGGTGACCCCCGGCTCGATCGCGCGCACCCGCACCCCGCGGGGCCCGAGCTCGAGCCGCAGGCCGCGCGTGAGCGCCGCGACGCCCGCCTTCGTCGCGCCGTAGACGGCGTAGCCGGGGAACACCTCGTGGCTCGCGATGGAGCCGACGTGCACGAGGTCGGCCGGCCTGCCGTCGGCGGCGGCCGCGAGGAGGTCGTCGACGAACGCCTTGCCGGTGTGCAGCAGCCCGCTGATGTTCGTGTCCACCATGGACGACCACTCGACCGGCTGCGCCGCGGCGAACGGCGCGCCGAGCATGACACCCGCGTTCGCGACGACCAGGTCGGGGCGGCCGAGCTCGGCGCGGACCGTCCCGGCCGCGCGGGCGAGGCTCGCCGGGTCGGTGACGTCGGCGGGGACGGCGATACCGTCGATCTCCTTCGCGAGCGCCTCGATGCGGTCGACGCGGCGCGCCAGCACGGCGACGCGGGCACCGCCCGCGGCGAGTGCCCGCGCGGTGGCGGCACCGATCCCGCTGCTGGCCCCGGTGACGACGGCGATGCGTCCGGTGAGGTCGTGGCTCGGATTGCCGGTGCTGGGGTTGGTGCTGTTCTGCGTCATGCCACCGAGCCTGCGAGCGGCGCGGAGGGACCGGGGAGGCCCCGCGAAGGGGGGTAGTGGCGGGGCCACCCCTCGCCCCGCGGCCGCGCCTACCGTGGGGTGCATGCCGAACCTGCTGGGCGAGTTCCTCCGTGCCCGCCGCGAGCTGACGCGGCCCGAGGACCACGGCCTTCCGGTCGGGCGGCGCCGCGTGCCGGGGCTGCGTCGCGAGGAGGTCGCGATGCTCGCCGGCATCAGCGCCGAGTACTACCTGCGCCTGGAACGCGGCCGGGACCGGCACCCGTCGGCGCAGGTGGTGGAGGCACTCGCCCGCGTGCTCGACCTCGACGACGAGTCCACCGCCTACCTCGCCTCGCTCGCCACGCCCGCACCCCGCGCGCTCCGTCGCCCGCGCCGCGGCCCGGAGCGGGTCGCCCCGGAGATCGCCCGGCTGCTCGACGCGATGCCCGGCGTGCCGGCGTTCGTCCTGGGCCGGTGCATGGACGTGCTGGCCCACAACCGGCTGGCCGAGCTGCTCTGCGGCGGGGTACCCGGCGCAGGCAACGTCGTGCGGCACGTCTTCCTCGACCCCGCGGCGCGCGAGGTGTACCCGGACTGGTCAGCCGTGGCGGAGGAGACCGTCGCGGCGCTGCGGGCGTCGGCCGCCGACACCCCGGACGACCCGCGCCTCGTCACGCTGGTCGGCGAGCTGTCGGTGAAGAGCGCGGAGTTCCGCAGGCTCTGGGCGCGCCACGACGTCCGCGCGAAGTCCGGGGGCGCCAAACGCATGGTGTCGCCCGCCGTCGGCGAGGTGACGCTGCGGTGGGAGGCCCTCGCCGTGGCGAGCGCCCCGGGGCAGATGGTGGTCACCTACTTCGCCGAGCCGGGGTCGCCGTCGGCGGAGGCACTGGCGGCCCTGCAGGGCCTCGAGGCGCGCAAGTAGGGTTGGAGGGGTGTTCGACACCCTCTCCGAGCGCCTCAGCGGCACCCTTGCGAACCTCCGGGGCAAGGGGCGCCTCTCCGACGCCGACATCGACACCACGGCGCGCGAGATCCGCATCGCGCTGCTGGAGGCCGACGTCGCGCTGCCGGTGGTCCGCGGGTTCATCGCGCGGGTCAAGGAGCGGGCGAAGGGTGCCGAGGTCTCCGGTGCGCTGAACCCGGCCCAGCAGGTCGTCAAGATCGTCAACGACGAGCTGGTCACGATCCTGGGCGGCGAGACGCGGCGCCTCCGGCTGGCCAAGGAGCCGCCGAGCGTGATCATGCTCGCCGGCCTGCAGGGCTCCGGTAAGACCACCCTCGCGGGCAAGCTCGCGCTCTGGCTGAAGAACCAGGGGCACACGCCGCTGCTCGTGGCCTGCGACCTCCAGCGGCCCAACGCGGTCAACCAGCTGCAGATCGTCGGCGAGCGGGCGGGTGTCACCACGTTCGCGCCACATCCGGGCGCGTCAGCGACCGGTCAGACAGCGCAGCCGGGCACCGGCGTCGGCGACCCGGTGGACGTGGCGCGCCGCGGGATCGCGCACGCCCGGGACAAGCACTACGACGTCGTCATCGTCGACACCGCGGGCCGCCTGGGCGTCGACGAGGAGCTGATGCGCCAGGCCGCCGACATCCGCGACGCCGTCTCGCCGGACGAGACCCTGTTCGTCGTCGACGCCATGATCGGCCAGGACGCCGTGGCCACGGCCGAGGCGTTCCGCGACGGCGTCGGCTTCACCGGCGTGGTGCTCACCAAGCTCGACGGCGACGCCCGCGGCGGCGCGGCGCTGTCGGTCCGCGAGGTCACCGGCGAGCCGATCCTCTTCGCGTCCAACGGCGAGAAGCTCGCCGACTTCGACGTCTTCCACCCGGACCGGATGGCCAGCCGCATCCTCGGGATGGGCGACCTGCTCACGCTCATCGAGCAGGCCGAGCAGGCCTTCGACCAGGAGCGCACGGCCCAGGCCGCCGCCAAGATCTCCACCGGCGAGCTCACCCTCGAGGACTTCCTCGAGCAGATGCTCGCCGTCCGCAAGATGGGCCCGATCGGCAACATCCTCGGCATGCTGCCCGGCGCGGGGCAGATGAAGGAGGCCCTCGCCCAGGTCGACGACAAGCAGCTCGACCGGTTGCAGGCGATCATCCGCGGCATGACGCCCGCCGAGCGGGCCGACCCGAAGATCATCAACGGCTCGCGGCGGCTGCGCATCGCCAACGGCTCCGGGGTCACGGTCAGCGAGGTCAACGACGTCGTCAACCGGTTCTTCGAGGCCCGGAAGATGATGAAGCAGATGGCCGGGCAGTTCGGCTTCGGCGGGCGCAGCGCCACGAAGAAGCAGAACAAGGGCCGCAAGGGCAAGAAGGGCAAGGCCAAGGGCCGCGGGCCCACCCCCGCCCGCGCCGCCGGGCTGCCGCCGGGCCTCGGGGGCGGGATGCCGGACCTGTCCGGGCTGCCGCCGTCACTGCGCGAGCTCCCGCCGGGTCTCGATCAGCTGCCACCCGGCTTCGACCCGAGCAAGTTCAAGTTCCCGAAGCAGAAGTAGTCAAGTGCCCCTGGTGTACCGGTTGCGCGGGGTGCTGCTGCCCGGCGAGGACACCGTCGAGCTGCACGTCGACTCCTCCGGCGTGCTCGTCGAGCCGCTCCCGGGCGCGGAGACGCTCGTCGACTGCGGGTTCATCGTGCCGGGCCTCGTCGACGCCCACTGCCACGTCGGGCTCGGCCCCACCGGCGGCGTCGGGCTGGAGGAGGCCGACGCCCAGGCGCGCACCGACCGCGACGCCGGCACGCTGCTGATCCGCGACTGCGGCTCGCCGATCGACACCACACCCCTGCAGGCCCGGACCGACGTCCCGGAGATCATCCGCGCCGGCCGGCACCTGGCCCGGCCCAAGCGCTACATCCCCGGCATGGCGCTGGAGCTGGACGATCCCGCGCTGCTGCCCGACGTCGTCGCCGAGCAGGCCGCGGCGGGCGACGGCTGGGTCAAGCTCGTCGGCGACTGGATCGACCGCGGTGCGGGCGACCTCGCCCCGGTCTGGCCAGACGACGTGCTGGCCGCGGCGATCGACGCCGCCCACGCCGCGGGCGCGCGCGTCACCGCGCACGTGTTCGGGGCCGCCGCGATCCCGGGCCTCGTCCGCGCGGGGATCGACTGCATCGAGCACGGCACCGGCCTCACCGACGACCTCATCGCCGAGATGGCCGAGCGCGGCACCGCGCTCGTGCCCACGCTGATCAACGTCGAGAACTTCCCCGGGATCGCCGACCAGGCGCGCAAGTACCCGGCGTACGCCGACCACATGCGCCGGCTGTACGCGGGTGCCTACGACACGGTGCGCCGCGCCGTCGAGGCCGGGGTGCCGGTGTACGCGGGCACCGACGCGGGCGGCGGCATCGACCACGGGCGACTGGCCGACGAGGTGATCGCCCTGCACCGCGCGGGGCTGTCCACCGCCGACGCCCTCGGTGCCGCCAGCTGGGCGGCGCGGGCGTGGCTCGGGCGCCCCGGGCTCGAGGTCGGTGCACGCGCCGACCTCGTGGTGTACCGGAGCGACCCCCGGGCCGACCTGTCGGTGCTGCACGAGCCCGCCCTCGTCATGCTGCGTGGCAGGCCGGTGCACGCAGGCGCCTGACGGCCCGCAGCGGGCTCCCGGCCGTCGCCGAGTGTGATGGCGGGCATCCCGCGGTTGCTCAGGTGGACGATCCGGGACGCCCGTCGTCGCCGCTGTGGTGATGTGCCCCTCACCGGAAAGCGTGCCTGCGGGTTCGATCGGGTGACGATCCGGCCATGACGTTGCCCGAAGGGCGCCCGGCGAGCGGCGCCGTCCGCCGCCGGCCGGTAGCGTCGGGGGCGTGGGAGGGGTGCAGAGGGACGACCGACCAGGCTCGGAGGAGTCCGGATCGGGCTCCGGGGACGAGGCGGTCGCCGCGGGACGGGACCAGGCCGACGTCGGCACCGGCAACGCCGACCCCGTCCGCGAAGAGGGCGCCTCGGCCGACGTCACGGAGCCGGGTCCGGCCCCGGACGCGGCGCCGCCGCCCGGGCCAACGGGGTGGGAGGTGCCCGCGGCGGGCGTCGCAGGCGGTGTCCCGCCCGCCCCGCCGTACGCCACGGCGCCTCTCGGACACCCGGCGGGCGTGGCCACGACCCCGCCGCCACCGCCCGGATGGCCGGCGTACCCCGGCTCCTTCGGTCCGCCGCCGGGGTACGCGGGCGGGCAGCCGTACCCGCCGGGGCAGCCGTACCCACCGGGGCAGCCGTACCCGCCGGGGCCGTACCCGCCTGTCGGTCCCTACCCGGCCACCGGTGCCCATCCCGCCGCCGTGCCGTACCCCGCCCCGTCGATCGGCCGCACCCCGCCCCGCGGCGTCTCCTGGGGTGCGCCGGCACCGACCCGCACGCACCGGTGGGGTCTGGGCGCGTACCTGCTCGCCGAGGCGGTCTTCCTGCTGGCCGGCGGGCTCATCAGCGGCTACCTGATCATCACCGGGGCCGAGCCGTCCGTTGCCCTTCTCATCGTCGGGCTCGCCGTACCCACACTGCTCGCCGCCGGAACCGCGCTGCTGATCACGAAGGTGCGCGGCAACGGACCACGCATCGACCTGCGACTCGAATGGTCGTGGCGCGACGTCGGGCTCGGGTTGGCCTTCGGGTTCGGCGGACTCGTGCTGACGATCCCGGCGTCGATCGTGTTCGTGGCGATCGCGGGGCAGGACGCCTCGTCGGCGGTGGGCGACGCACTCGGCGGCTTCCGGGCAGGGCCCGTGCTGGCGGTGGTGGTACTGCTCATCGTCGTGCTCGTCGCACCGATGTGCGAGGAGATCCTCTACCGCGGCCTGCTGTGGGGCGGCGTCGAGCGGATCGCGGGCCGCTGGGTGGCATTCGTGGTCAGCACGTTGCTGTTCGCCCTGGCCCACTTCGAGCTCACCCGCGCGCCGCTGCTGCTGGTCGTGGCGATCCCCATCGCCCTCGCGCGCCTCTACACCGGCCGGCTGCTGCCGTCGATCGTCGCCCACCAGGTCAACAACCTGCTGCCGGGCGTCGTGCTGATGCTCGGGCTGCTCGGCGTCATGCCCATGGCGTGAACCGACGGGGATCGCGGCGTGGGCCACTCGATGTGCCCGGGCCGGCGGTCGTCTGGCAGAATGGCCGATCGGCCCCGCGGCTGGCCCTCTACCGTGCCGCGGACGCACCAGACGCCGAGGAATGCGCAGCCCGTAACCCCACGCGAGCCGCGCGGACCCACCCGAACCACAGATCCGCGAGGAGCACCGACCAGCGTGGCTGTCAAGATCAAGCTGATGAGGCTGGGCAAGATCCGCCAGCCCTACTACCGCGTCGTCGTCGCCGACGCCCGCACCCGCCGCAGCGGCCGGGCGATCGAGACCATCGGGAAGTACCACCCCAAGAACGAGCCGAGCCTGATCGAGATCGACTCGGACCGGGCCCAGTACTGGCTGGGGGTCGGTGCGCAGCCCACCGAGCCGGTGCAGCACCTGCTCGAGGTCACCGGTGACTGGCAGAAGTTCAAGGGTCTGCCCGGCGCCGAGGGCACCCTGAAGCCGCAGCCGGAGAAGGTCGACAAGCACGCCCGCTTCCAGGCGGCGCTCGCCGCCGCAGGCGAGGAGCCCACCACCGAGGCCACCACGCCCAGGAAGAAGAGCGACCGCCGCTCGAAGGGTGAGGCCGAGGCTTCCGCCGAGGCTTCCGAAGAGTCGTGACTGTGCTGGCGGACGCTCTCGAGCACCTCGTCCGGGGCATCGTCGACCACCCGGACGACGTGCAGGTGGAGCTCGTCACCACCCGCCGCGGCCGCACCCTCGAGGTCCGGGTGCACCCCGAAGACCTCGGCAAGGTGATCGGTCGCGGCGGCCGCACCGCCACCGCGTTGCGCACCGTCGTCGGCGGCATCGGTGGCCGGGGCGTGCGGGTGGATGTCGTCGACACCGACCGGTAGGACCGGAGCCGAGTACCTCGTCGGGGTCGCCGTGCGGGCCCACGGCCTGCGCGGCGAGCTCGTCGTCGAGGTGCACACCGATGCGCCCGACGAGCGGTTCGTGCCAGGGGCCTCGCTCATCGCGCAGCGCCCCGGTGGCCCCGCCGGGACGTTGACGGTCGAGTCGGCCCGGCCGCACTCCGGCAGGCTCCTCGTGCGCTTCGTCGAGGCGCCCGACCGCGCCGCCGCCGATGCGCTGCGCGGCACCCGCCTCCTCATCCCGGCCGACGCCATCGCGCCGCCGGAGGACGACGAGGAGTTCCACGTCCACCAGCTGGAGGGCCTGCGCGCCGAGCTGGAGGACGGCACCGTCGTCGGCTCGGTCCGCGAGGTCGTGCACGGCCCGGGTGGCGACATGCTCGTCGTGGCCCGGCCGGAGCGCTCCGACGCGCTCGTGCCCTTCGTGCTGGCGATCGTGCCGACCGTCGACCTGGCCGCCGGGCGCCTCGTCCTCACCCCGCCCGAAGGCCTGCTCGACTAGGTGGTTGATCCCCGGGTTCTCAGTGGTCGCGGGCGATCGGGGAGCGCTCGACCGGGGCGTCGGCGCGGCGGTCGATCAAGGCGAAATGGTGGCCGAATGATCTCCGGGAGCGACCATTTGCCCTTGATCGCTGCGCTGGCCCCGGTTGCGGCCCCGGCCCGGTGGGGACCGCCTCCTGGTGGCGCCGCGCGGACCATCGGGCAGGCCCCGGCCTGCCCGCGCTGCTGCCCGTAGGGGCTGCAGATGCTCGGAGGTCGCGGGTCGCGCAGTGACGCCGTCGAGCTGCGAGGGGCGGCCCCGCACGCTGCGCGGCGCCGCCAGGAGGCCCCGAGAAGGACCCCACGGTCTTACCCAGTGGAATCAACCGTCGAGTTCGGGACGCTCGCGTCCCGGGCGGGGTGCAGGAGCTCCTGCAGCACCCGCCCGGGCGCCGTGACGTCGGTGCCGCGCCAGGCGACGATGTCGTCGGGGCGCAGCAGGAGCGCCGTGCCCGTGGGCAGGAAGTCCGCGTCGAGCCGGTGCACCGGCACCGCGCCCGTCGCCGCCCAGGGCCGCGGGTCGCCCGCGACGAGCAGCGCCCAGCCGGGGCCGCCCAGGTCCAGCGTCGAGCGGCTGCGCGCGGCGTCGAGCCACCGGTGCGGCACGCGTGTCCCGACCCGGCCGGCGGGTGCGAACCGGTCGACGGGTTCGGGGTCATGGCCGTCCGGGCGGCACAGGGTCCCGTCCGTGTACTGGAACCCGCCCGCCACCAGTACGAACGGGTGTGCGAGGGCGGGATCGGGCGTGGTCCGGCCGCGCAGGTCGAGCGTGCGGCGGGCCGACTGGTCGGCCGCGAACCAGGCGGCCGGGCGCCGTTCGGCGGCGTAGCCGTCGAGGAGCGCGGGCGCCGCTGCGCCGCGGAGAACCGCGGCGAGCCTCCAGCCGAGCTCGTGGGCGTCGGAGATCCCGGTGTTGGCACCCATGGCGGCGAACGGGGGCATCACGTGGGCCGCGTCGCCCGCGAGGTGCACCCGGCCCGCGGAGTACCGGTCCGCGACGAGCATCTCGGCCTGCCAGGGGAGGACGCTCAGCACCTCCAGGTCGGGGGCCGGCACGCCGAGGGCGGTGCGCAGCACGGTCGGCCAGTCCCGGTCGGTTCGCTCGCCTCCGGTCATGAACATCCAGCGGAGCCGCCCGTCGACGGACGCGATCGCGCCGGGCGCGTCCGGGTGCTCGATCTGGCAGAGGTTGAACTCGCGGCCGCGCACGACGTCGGCGAGGTCGGCGCGGAAGTAGACGTTCACGCTCGGACCGCCGACGGGTCCCCGGCCGGAGCGCCCGATGCCGAGCCGCCGTCGGACGCCGCTGTGCGCGCCGTCGGCCGCGACGACGTACGCCGCGCGCACCGACCGCCCGCCCAGGTCCGCCACCACGGCGTCCGTGTCCTGCTCGAAGCCGGTCAGGGCGGTGCCGAACCGCACGTCGGCGCCCACGTCCCGGGCGGCGGCCCGCAGCACCGGTTCGAGCACGTCCTGGGCGATGAGGCAGGGGAGCTCCGGGCTCACCTCGGGTGCGTCCACGCCGGCCGGCTGCCGGAGCGGCAGCCGCTCGGCCTCGGCGAGCGTGCGCCCGACGGCCATCCGGTCGTGGTCGGCGAGGTCCCGGGCGGCGTCGTGCACCGTGGCGGCCAGCCCGAGCTCGCGGAAGACCTCCATGCTGCGGACGTGGAAGCGCCGGGCCTTGGGCTGCGGCGAGGTGGCAGTGCGCCGCTCCACGAGCGTGACGGCCAGGCCGTGGTGGCGCAGGACGAGCGCGGCCGTGAGGCCGACGAGCCCGCCGCCGACGATCAGCACCTCGCACTCGCGTGTACGTCGTACATCCACGTGTACGTTGTACACGGCGGATTACGATGCGGCAATGAGCCTCGTGTGGTTCGACGTGCCCGCACCGCCGCGCGGTGAGCAGCTGAGCCGGGAGCGCATCGTCGCCGCCGCGATCGAGATCGCGGACGCCGACGTGCGCGGCGAGGTGACGATGCGCGCGGTCGCGGCGCGGGTCGGCTCGAGCACGCCGATGTCGCTGTACCGGTACGTCGGCAGCAAGGACGGGCTCGCCGACCTCATGGCGGACGAGGTCTACGGCGAGATCACGGTGCCCCCCGGGGACTGGCGCGCCGGCCTGCGCGGGCTCGGGCTCTCCGGCTGGGAGGCGGTGCAGCGGCACCCGTGGTTCGCGCGGCTCGCGTTCAGCCGCCCACCGCTCGGGCCGCACGCACTCGCGCTCTACGACTCCGCCCTCGCCGCGCTCGACGGGTTCGAGCTCGGCGCTGCGGAGCGGATGGGAGCGGTCAACACCGTGCTGGGGCACGTGTTCGGCTCCGGACTGGCGCTGCTCGAGGAACGGGCGATGCGGCAGCGGGCCGGGCTGCCGACCGACGAGGACCTCGCCGGCGCGGCCGGGCCCTACCTGCAGCGCATCACCGAGGAGGGCCGCTACCCGCACTTCATCCGGTGGGCGAACGACCCCGCCCGCCTCGACCCCGCCCCGCAGTCGTTCGAGCGGATCCTCGACTGGCTGCTGGACGGGATCGGGGCGACGCTCGTCACCGCGCAGGGGTGATGTTCTGGTTGAGGTGGAACAGGTTGTCCGGGTCGAAGGTGGCCTTGACCTGCCGCAGCCGTTCGTAGTTCCGCCCGTAGTTCTGCGGCACCCGGCCCTCGTCCTCCGACAGCATGTTGACGTACCCCCCTTCTGTTCCCGCGAAGGGGTGGACCGCGTCGTAGTAGTCCCGGACCCACCGGATGGCGCCCTCGTCCTCGGCCGGGGTGTCGTAGAACGCGCCGATGACCATGACGTACCGGGCGTCGCGGTGTCCGAACGCCGTCTCCTCCGGGCCGACGCGCGATGTCACGCCGTTGATGGAGTAGAGGTGCATCGTCGACGAGAGCGACGGCGTCGGGGGCCCGTGCCGGACGTGCGCCGCGATGGCCTCGTCGGGCAGGTCCCGGATGAAGTCGGCCTTCCAGTACTGCCGCATCCCCTTGTAGAACAGCCCGTCGAACGCCGAGTTGAGGGCCGGGTAGGGCATCGGGCCGACGTGCTCGGCCTTGACCTCGGCGACGTCGCGGAACGGCTTGATCGCCTGCTCGCCCTGCTCCGGGCGGCCGCTCCAGCACGTGACCATCACGCAGAACATGTCCCCGTGGCGCTCCTCGGGGATGAACGGCAGCGGCGGGGCCATCTGCCAGCCGAAGAACGCCCCCAGCTGCTCGGGGGCCTCCTGGATGTAGTCGTCGTAGGCGCGCATGACGGCCGGCGCGTCCTCGACCTCGAAGAACATGGGGCCGCCGTAGATCGTGCCGACGTCGTGCAGGGCGAGCTCGAGCGACGTCACGACGCCGAAGTTCCCGCCGCCGCCGCGCAGGGCCCAGAGCAGGTCCTCGTTCTCGTGCTCGCTCGCGAGGAGGACGCGCCCGTCGGCGGTGACGACCTCGGCGCTGACGAGGTTGTCGCACGACAGCCCGCAGCCCCGGTTGAGGTAACCGACCCCGCCGCCCAGCGTCAGGCCGCTCACTCCGGTGGTCGAGATGATGCCGCCGGTGGTCGCGAGTCCGTACGCGTGGGTGGCGTGGTTGAAGTCGCCCCACGTGGCACCGGCACCGGTGAGCGCGGTCTTCCGCACCCGGTCCACGAAGACGTTGTTGATCAGCGAGAGGTCGAGCACGACGCCGCCGTCGCACGTCCCGAAGCCGGGGGCGCTGTGCCCCCCGCCGCGGACCGCGATGTCGAGGCCCGCCTCGCGCGCGTGGTTCACCGCCGCGACGGCGTCGGCCGTCGACGTCGCCCTCACGATGAGGGCGGGCCGTCGGTCGTGCACGCCGTTGTGGACGCGGCGGAGCTCGTCGTAGTCGGCCTCGTCCGGCTCGACGACGGGCCCGCGTACCTGCTCGCGCAGCTGGGCGATGCTGGTCATGATCCCCTCCTGGCACTCCTGTGGAGGCGCTGACCATGCCCGAGGGGGCGTTCCCGGATCGTTCCCGATCAGCCGCCCCGATCAGCCGCGGATGCGGGCGGCGGTGGCGGCGGCGCGATCGCGCAGCCACGGCGCGTCCAGCGCGACGGCGGACTCGACCGCGCGCCGGGCGCTGCGGCCGGCGCCCTGCGGGTCACCCGCCACGGAGCGCACCTCGGCGTCGACGCGGAGGAGCTCGGGCAGCAGGTAGAGCTGGCCGGTGTCCTCGGTCCGGTGCAGGCCCTCGGCGACGGTCCGTTGGGCGGCTACCGTGTCACCGGCGAGCAGGTGGCCGCGGGCCAGCAGGTAGACCGCCAGGGTCAGGTGCAGGGGCTGCTCCGCGCGGAACCACTCGGCGGCCTCCCGCATCGGTGCCACGCCGCGCGGGTCGCCGTCGAGCACGTCGCGCCAGCCCCGCAGGCAGCGCGCGACGACGGGGAAGTAGCCGAGGCCCACCGTGCGCGTCACCGAGTCCAGCGCGTCCACCGCGGCCGGCAGGTCCCGCAGGCCGGGTTCGAGGGCCGCGAGGATCGCGTCGAAGGCCCGGACGTAGCAGGTGGTCATCGGGTCGTCGAGCTCCGCGGCCACCCGGAGCGCCTCCAGCATCGTCGCGCCGGCCTCGGCGAGCCGCCCGCGGAAGAGCCGGGTGAGGGCGAGCCGGGACAGGCACACGCCGAGGGGATCCTGGGCGTAGCGCGCGACGTGCAGCGGCGCGTCCTCGATGCGGTAGTGGGAGATCGCGTCCCGGAGGTGGCGTTCCGCGTCCGCGAACTCGCCCCGCCAGAACGCGGTGACGCCGAGGACGTACTCGCCCTCGGTGCGGGTGGTGCGGTCGGCATCGTCCGCGACGAGCAGCTCCCGGCCCAGCTCCGCGGCCCGGTCGAGCCGGAGTGTGGCGACGGCGTGCAGCGCGAGGCCGCGCAGCACCGCGGGGCCGGGGCGCCTGCCGAGCTTGCGGTGCAGCGTGAGCGCCCGCTCGTAGCAGTGCAGGACCTCCGCGGCGCCGTACCCGCGCCGGGCGACCAGCGGCACCCCCAGCGCCGAGCGCAGCCGCAGCTCCACCTCGTCGCGCGCCGTGCCCCGCGGTGACTCCTCGAGCATCCGGAGGGCGCGTTCGAGCAGCGCGATGCAGTCGTCGAGGGCGAAGACGCGGTGGGCGTGCCGCGCGGCCCGCTCGTACGCCTCCACCGCGCGTGCTTCGAGGCCCGCGCTGGCGTAGTGGACGGCGAGGCGGGCGCTGACCGGGTCGAGATCGGCCGCGTGGTGCGCCTCGATGGCCTCGGCGACCCGGCGCTGCAGCGTGCGCCGCCGCGCCGGGCTGATCAGATCGAGGGCCACCTCGCGCAGCCGGTCGTGGGTGAAGTCGTACGCCGGGCCGCGCTCGCGGACGACGTGGTGCTGCCAGAGCTCGTCCAGGTCGTCGGTGAGGTCGGCCTCGATCCGGCCCGCCGCGGTGGCGAGGACGGCCGGGGGGAACTCGCGCCCGATCGTCGCGGCCACCTCGGCGAGGCGGCGCGCGCCGGGGGAGAGGCGGTCCAGGCGTGCCGTGATCACGGCGTGCACGGTGGGCGTGAGCGCGATCCGGCCGGCCCGGCCGCTGCCGAACCCCGCTCGCACGGCCTCGACGACGAACAGCGGGTTCCCCTCGGTCTCCTCCCAGAGGCGGGCCGCGGCGTCCGGGTGCAGCGCACGGTCGCCGACGAGCGCTGCCATCTGCGCGGTCGCGGCGGGGTCGAGCGGCCCGAGGGCGATCGCCGAGAGGACACCACGTCGTGCGAGGCTCGCGCGCAGTGTCGCGGACGCCCGTGCTCCGGCGGCGTCGTCGACCCGCGCCGTCCCGGCGATCAGCAGCGGGGCCGATGGCGCGCTCTGCACGAGGTAGGCGCAGAGATCGAGCGTGTCGGAGTCGCACCACTGCAGGTCGTCGACGACGAGGAGCAGCGGCCGCCCGGTCGCGAGGAGCCCGCGGCGGACGGCGTCGAGGAGGTGGTTCCGCCTGCCGAGGTCGGCGGCGGGTGGGGCGGCCGGCAGCCGTGGATGCCTGGCCCCGAGCTCGGGCAGCAGCCGGGCGAGCTCGGCAAGCCACACGTCGCCGAGGGTGTCGAGACCCGCCTGCACGCGATCCGACCGCAGCCAGTCGATCACCGGGCCCCACGGCGGGCGGCCCGCCGCCTCGTAGGCCCGGCCGTAGGCCACCGCGTGCCCGTCCGCGGCCACCCGGCGGGACAGTTCCTCGACGAGCCGGGACTTCCCGATGCCCGCCTCACCCGTCACGAGCAGGAGCCGGGCCCGCCCGCCCGCGGCGTCCCGCCACGCGGCGTCGGCCGCCTGGCACTCGGCGGCGCGCCCGACGAGGACGGGTCCCCGTCGAGCCCCGTGGCCCGATCCGCGGAGCCGTTCGGCGATCGCCGTCGTGGCGGGCTCGGGGGCGACCCCGAGGTCGCGCGCCAGGCCCGCGGCGAGCCGGTCGTAGACGCGCAGCGCCTCGCTCCGCTCGCCCCGGCGGGCCAGCGCGCCCATCAGCATCCGGCACGCGGGCTCGTGCAGCGCGTCGATCCCGAGCAGCCGCCGCGCGTGCTGGAGGACGGCGGGGTCGCGGCGCTCGGCGTCGGCGCGCGCCGCGAGACCGGCGAGCACCTCGACGGCGAGGCGGCGCAGCCGCTCGCGCACGGCCACCGTCCAGTCGTCCTCGCACGCCGGGAGCAGGTCACCGCCGTAGCAGCGGGCCGCGGTCTCCGGATCGCCCCTGCCGGCCGCGTCGGCGAACGCGAGGGCGTCGAGCCACACGGACTCCTCGCCGATCCAGCGCACGGTGCGCCCGCCGGTGTCGACGGCGTCGCACGGCAGCGCCCTGCGCAGGTCGTGCAGCAGCTTGCGCAGGTTGGTGCGGGCCTGTCCGGCCCCGGAGTCCGGCCACAGCTCGTCCGCGAGCCGGTCGCGGGGGACCCCGGCGATCCCGGCGAGCGCCACCCGCGCGAGCAGTCGCTGCACGCGCGCGCCGGTGAGTTCCGGCAGCGGCCGTCCGTCGACGGTGGCCGTCGGCTCACCGAGCAGGTGGACGACCACGCGCGCGTGGTAGGCGCCGTGGGGCGCGGTTCGGGTGGTGCTCGCAGCGGGCACGGCTGCCCTCCGTGCTGGGCGGGCGTTCAGTGCACCCCGGAACCGGTGGCGTGGCAACGACCGTTCGGCGCAGTTTCGTCAACCCAGGTTGACGCTTGGGAAGGCGTCAACGTAGGTTGACAGCATGAGCGATGCCACGAAGGTCGCGGCGGCGGCGTCCAGCAGGGACCCGGCCGTCGGGTTGGCGGCGGTGGCGTCCCTGCGGGGGCTGCTGGAGTCGCTGGAGGAGCTGCAGGTCTCGAACGCGCGGTCCCAGGGGTGGTCCTGGCAGCAGATCGCGGAAGCGCTGCACGTGAGCCGCCAGGCCGTGCACAAGAAGTACCGCCGGTACGGGTTCTGAGGGGACGAGAGATGTTCGAACGGTTCACCGGCGAGGCCCGCCAGGTCGTCGTCGAGGCCCAGGAGGAGGCGCGGACGCGGGCCGCGGACGAGATCCGCACCGAGCACCTGCTCGCCGCGATCTACATCGTGCGGGACAACCTGGCGCTCGCCGTGCTCGACGAGCTCGGCGTCGAGGAGGCGGACGTGCTGCGCGACATCGACCGGCTCCACGCGGGCTCGCCCCGGGCCCTCGACGCCGAGGCGCTGTCCTCCATCGGTATCGATCTCGACGAGGTACGCCGCCAGGTCGAGGAGGCGTTCGGGCCCGGTGCGCTCGACCGCACCCGCGCGGCCCTCGGCGGGAGGTCCGGAGGGCTCTTCGGCCACATCCCGTTCGAGGGCCCCTCCAAGAAGGCGCTCGAGCTGTCGCTGCGCGAGGCGCTGCACCTCGGGCACGACCACATCGGCGCCGAGCACATCCTGCTCGGGCTGGTCCACACCGAGGGTGGAGCCGCCCACCACGTCCTGGCCGCGCGAGGGGTGCGGCTGGAACCGGCCCGGGCGGTCGTGGAGAAGCTGGTGCGCCAGCGCAAGGCGGCCGGCTGAGGCGTCCCGGTCGGCCCACCGGGGCAGCCGCCCCGGGGGCCGGCATCGGGTCGGGCACGACCTGGGAGCATCCGTCCGTGCGGATCGACGTCATCACGATCTTCCCCGGCTATCTGGGCCCGCTCCGCGAGGCCCTGCCGGGCAAGGCGATCGCCGCGGGGATCGTCGACCTGGCCGTGCACGACCTGCGCACCTGGACCCACGACGTCCACCAGGCCGTCGACGACTCCCCGTACGGCGGCGGCCCGGGCATGGTGATGCGCCCGCAGGTGTGGGGGGAGGCGCTCGACGCCGTGCTCGCGCTCGACGAGCGCCCGGCCCGGATCGTCGTGCCCACCCCGGCCGGGCGCCCGTTCACGCAGGCCACGGCGCAGGCGTGGAGCGCCGACGAGCGGCTCGTGTTCGCCTGCGGGCGCTACGAGGGCATCGACCAGCGCGTCGTCGACGACGCTCGCCGCCGCGGGCTGCAGGTGGACGAGGTGAGCATCGGCGACTACGTGCTGGTCGGCGGCGAGGTCGCGGTGCTCGTGATCGCCGAGGCGGTGGTCCGGCTGCTGCCAGGGGTGCTCGGCAACCCCGCGTCGGCGCAGGAGGACTCGTTCTCCGACGGGCTCCTGGAGGGGCCGGCCTACACGCGGCCGGAGGTCTGGCGCGGGCTCGCCGTCCCGGACGTGCTGCGCAGCGGCAACCACGCCCTCATCGCCCGCTGGCGGCGCGACCGCGCGCTCGAACGCACCGCCGAGCGGCGCCCCGACCTGCTCGCCGCCCTCCCCGACGACGCGCTGGACGACGCCGACCGGACCTTCCTCGCGCGCCTGCGGGACGGGTGACTGCGCCGCGCGATCGCGCGTCTGGCACTATGGACTGGTTGCCCGAGCCCCAACGGGCCTGCCCGGCGCCGCGTCACTTCACGGTACGCACCGCGCCCCCGCACGACCGCTTATCACGCACCGAGGACGGATCTTCGCGATGAACACCCTGGACGCACTGGACGCACAGCTGCTGCGCTCCGACATCCCCGCCTTCCGGCCGGGCGACACGCTCAAGGTGCACGTGAAGGTCATCGAGGGCAACCGGTCCCGGATCCAGGTCTTCCAGGGCGTCGTCATCCGGCGCCAGGGCTCCGGGGCCCGCGAGACCTTCACCGTCCGCAAGGTCTCGTTCGGTGTCGGCGTCGAGCGCACCTTCCCCGTGCACTCCCCGAACATCGACAAGATCGAGGTCTTCACCCGCGGCGACGTGCGCCGCGCGAAGCTCTACTACCTCCGTGATCTGCGCGGGAAGGCCGCGAAGATCAAGGAGAAGCGCGAGACCACGTCCGCGTCCTGACCGATCCGGCGCGGGTGCCGTAGCCTCGTGGGCGTGGCCCTCCCTGAGCTCCCCGACGACCGGCGGGCCGCACCTCCGCGGCTCTCCGCGTCGGAGCCGTTCGCGCCGGGCGACCCGGGGCCCGTACCGCCCCGGCGCGCGCAGCGCGACCCCCGGCCCCCCCGGCACGGGGGCGCGCCGTCCGGGAACGGCGCAGGGCCCCACGGTGCGCGCCGCCCGGCGCCGCCCGGACGCGTCCCGCCGCCACAGCGGGCCGCTCCTCCACCCCCGCCGCGGCGGCCGGTCCCGGAGGACGACGAGCCCACCGTGGTGTTCGACGGAGCGGTTGTCCCCTCCGACCCCGCCCAGGGGGAGGTGCCGGGACGCCACCGCCGCCGCGCGGGTGCGTCGCCCGGCAGCAAGCCGGCGTCGGAGTACAAGGAGCAGGTCGAGGCGAGCGGGCGCAAGCTGCGCCCCGGCCGGCGCAGGCGGCCCACGTTCTGGAAGGAACTGCCGATCCTGATCGTGGTGGCACTCGTCCTCACGTTCCTGATCCAGACGTTCCTCGCGAAGGTCTACGTCATCCCCTCCGGGTCGATGGAGACCACCCTCCACGGCTGCACCGGCTGCAACAACGACCGCGTGCTCGTCGACAAGGTCACCTACCGGTTCCGCGACCCGGCACCCGGCGACGTCGTGGTGTTCCGCGGGCCGGACAGCTGGAGCAGCGAGATCGAGATCGAGGAGCCGAGCAGCCCGGTGGTCCGCGGGCTGCAGCTGTTCGGCTCGCTGATCGGCCTCGCCCCTCCCGACGAGAAGGACTTCGTCAAGCGGGTCATCGCCGTCGGCGGCCAGACCGTGCAGTGCTGCGACTCGCGCGGCCAGGTGATGGTCGACGGCAAGTCGCTCAACGAGCCGTACATCTTCTACCTCCCCGACGCCGGGCCGCCCAAGCAGGCGCCCTTCGGTCCGGTCACCGTGCCCGATGGGCAGCTGTGGATGATGGGTGACAGCCGCAACAACTCGGCCGACTCGCGGATGCCCGACCACGGCGCGGTGCCCATCGAGTACGTGATCGGGCAGGCCCGGATGATCGTGCTGCCGTTCAGCAGGCTGGGGTGGGTCACCGCCCAGAACCCGCAGTCCACCGCGGTCGGGATGGGGGACGCGGGCGCGGGTGCGCCGCTCGCCCTCGGGCTGCTCGGCACGCTGCCGATCGCCCTGCTGCGGAGCCGCCGGCGCCGCGACGCGCTCTCGCCGGACTTCCTCCCGCATTAGTGCCCGGACCGGGAGTACACCACGCATCTCGACGGGCCGGCTTCCCGCTGGGGGGCGCCCCGGCCGAGTACACCCGGTACGAGGCCGGCTCACCGGCACGCCCAGCGAGAAGCTGGATCCCGACGACATGCGCACCGGACTCCCGGTCCGGGGTACTTCGACCCTGAGCGCACGGCCGTTCACCGGTTGGCGCAGACTGCTCCTCGATGGCCGCACGACCTGTACCCCACCGGCGGGCGCGCCGCCGCCCGGTGCGCGCGGTGCTGCCGCCCGAGCTGCGCCCGGACCGCGCCGTCGTCCGCCGCTCGGCGGGCAGCTGGACGTTGCAGAGCACGCTGCACCGGCACGGTCTCGGGCCCGTCGCGGGCGTCGACGAGGCGGGGCGGGGCGCCTGCGCAGGCCCGCTCGTCGTGGCCGCCTGCGTGCTGCGCCCCGGCGACGCGAAGCGGCTGGACGGCCTCACCGACTCGAAGCTCCTCACGCCCTCGGCCCGCGAGGAGTACTACACGCTGATCCGGCGGCGGGCGCAGGACCTCTCCGTAGTGGTCATCCCGCCGGAGGAAGTCGACCGGCGCGGGGTGCACGTGGCGAACGTCGAGGGCATGCGCCGCGCCGTCGCCGGCCTCGCCACCGTGCCGGGCTACGTCCTGACCGACGGGTTCGCCGTGCGCGGGTTCGGCACCCCGGCGCTGGCCGTGCCCAAGGGCGACCAGGTAGCGGCGTGCGTGGCGGCGGCGTCGGTGCTCGCCAAGGTCACCAGGGACCGGATCATGGTCGCGCTCGACGCCGAGTTCCCCCAGTACGGGTTCGCCGAGCACAAGGGGTACTGCACGCCCGACCACGACGAGGCCATGCTCGCGAACGGCCCCAGCCGGGTCCACCGGTACTCGTTCGTGAACGTGCGTGCGGCGCGCGACGGCGTGCGCCCGCCCGTCGTCGGGTACGACGAAGAAGGGGCCGAGGCGGATCTGGTCGACGACGACCCGATCGAGTCGGGGCTGGGGGAGGACCTCGCGGAGGGTCTGGTCCACAATGGGGCGCTGGCCGTCGGGACGTCCGAGGGTTCCAGAGGAGGGGTAGCACCGTGAGCGCCGAGGATCTCGAGAAGTACGAGACCGAGATGGAGCTCACGCTCTACAAGGAGTACCGGGACATCGTGGCCCAGTTCTCCTACGTCGTGGAGACGGAGCGTCGCTTCTACCTGGCCAACTCGGTCGACGTCGCGGCGCGCAACGCCGACGGGGAGATCTACTTCGAGGTCCGGATGTCCGACGCGTGGGTCTGGGACATGTACCGGCCCGCGCGGTTCGTCAAGAACGTGCGCGTCCTGACGTTCAAGGACGTCAACGTCGAGGAGCTCGAGAAGCCCGACCTGCGGCTGCCGGAGGGCGACCAGTTCGGCTAGCCGGTCGGCGTTCCGCGGTCGGGCGTCGCCGGGTCAGGGCGGTCCGATCGCTGCATGATCGGTCCGAGGCGCTCGCGAACGGCCGCCCGAGGGCGCCGGGGCCCACCTCGCGGCGATCACCAGGCTCCCGGGCGCTGGGGCGTCGCCCGCTGCCGCCGCACGCCGGAACGCGCCTCGCGCGGTAGCAGATCGCCCCGACGGTCCCGCCCGGCCCGGGCCGGGTTGTCCACCTCGTACCCCGGCCGTCCACAGATCCCCGACCAGCCTGTCCGCGTTCCCCCGGCTCACCCATCGTTGACGGTATGGCAGCGAAGGACGTTCTCGGGCGCCGCGGTGAGGAGCTCGCCGCCCGCTATCTGGAGCAGCAGGGTCTGGTGATCCTGTCGCGCAACTGGCGGTGCCGCCACGGCGAGATCGACCTGGTGGCCACCGACTCCACCCGGCTCGTGGTCTGCGAGGTCAAGACCCGTTCGGGCACCCGGTACGGCGAGCCGGCCGAGGCCGTCGACGCGCGCAAGGTGGCCCGCATCCGGCTGGTCACCAACGCGTGGCTGCAGGCCCACCAGGTTCGCTGGGTGCCGGTGCGGTTCGACGTCCTCGCCGTCGTCGCGGAGCCCGGTGCGCCGGTCACCGTCCAGCACTACGAGGCGGCGTTCTGATGCCGATCGCACGCGCCTACGCGGTGGCACTCGTCGGGGTCGACGGCCACGTCGTGGAGATCGAGGCCGACGTCGGCAAGGGCCTGCCCAGGTTCCACCTGCTCGGGTTGCCCGACGCCGCCCTGCACGAGTCGAAGGACCGCGTGCGTGCGGCCGTCGTCAACTCGGGGTTCACCTGGACCAACGAGAAGATCGTGCTCGCGCTCTCGCCCGCCAACCTGCGCAAGACCGGCAGCGGGTTCGACCTGGCGCTGGCCTGCGCCGTGCTCGGCGCGGGCGAGGTGCTGCCGCAGCCGGAGCTCGACGGCACGGTCCTGCTGGGCGAGCTGGCCCTCGACGGCAGGCTCCGGCCCGTGCGAGGCGTGCTGCCGTGCCTGATCGCGGCGCGCGACGCGGGCATGCGACGCGCGGTCGTGCCTGCGGCGGTGCTCGCCGAGGCCGGGCTCGTCGAGGGCCTCGAGGTCCACGGCGCGTCGTGCCTCGCCGACGTGCTGGCCTTCCTCCAGGGAGGGGGCGCGTTGCGCAGGCCGGAACCGCCCGTCGACGACGTGGCGCCGGACCCGCCCGACATGGCTGACGTCGTGGGGCAGGACGACGCGCGGCACGCCATCGAGATCGCGGCCGCAGGCGGCCACCACGTCCTGCTGGTCGGCCCGCCGGGCACGGGCAAGACGATGCTGGCGCGGCGCATCGTCGGCCTGCTTCCCCGGCTCGCGCCGCAGGAGGCGCTCGCGCTCGCCGCCGTCCGGTCGGTGGCCGGGCGGCTGCCCGCCGGCGGCGTGCTGAGCACGGTGCCGCCGTTCGTCGCGCCACACCACTCCAGCTCGATGGCCGCGCTCCTCGGCGGTGGTTCCGGGATCGCGCGGCCGGGCGCGGTGTCGCTGGCGCACCTCGGCGTCCTGTTCCTCGACGAGGCGCCGGAGTGGGGAGCGAGCCTGCTCGACTCGCTGCGCACCCCGCTGGAGGAGGGGGAGGTCCGGCTCGCGCGGGCCGACGGCACGGTCCGGTACCCGGCTCGGTTCCAGCTCGTGCTGGCGGCCAACCCCTGCCCCTGCGCGCCCGCCCACGACCGCGACTGCGTCTGCCCGTCACTCGTGCGCCGCCGCTACCTCGGCCGGCTGTCCGGCCCGCTGCTCGACCGCGTCGACCTGCGGGCGCGCATGTTCCCGGTCACCGCGCTCGCCGCCGCCGGGCCCGCCGAGGACACCGCCACGGTGCGGGCGCGGGTGCTGGCGGCCCGCGGGGCGGCGGCCGAGCGGTGGGGCGCCCTGGGCTACCGCACCAACGCCGAGGTGCCGGGCCCCGTGCTGCGCACGCGGTTCGCGCTGCCGCGCAGCGCGGTCCGCCCGCTCGACGCCGGGCTGCGGGCCGGCCAGCTCACGGCACGGGGAGCCGACCGCGCGTTGCGCGTCGCGTGGACGCTGGCCGATCTCGCCGGGCGCGACCGGCCCGACGAGGACCTGGTCGAGACCGCCCTCTTCTTCCGCGACCGGAGGGCGGCATGAACGAGCAGGTCCTGCTCGCCCGGGCCTACCTGTCGCGGGTGGCCGAGCCGCCGGCACCCGGGTTGGTCGAGCTGGTGGCGCAGGTCGGGCCGGTCGAGGCGGCGGCGAGGGTGCTCGACGGGCGGGTCGAGGAGCCGGTGGCAGCGGAGACGGGTGTCCGGCGCGCCGTACACCGGCCCGGCGCCGATCTCGAGGCCGCTGCCGCCGCCGGCGCCCGGCTGGTCACCCCGGAGCACCCCGAGTGGCCCGCCGAGGCGTTCGCGGCGTTCGACGCGGCCGGTATCGCGCAGCTCGCCCCTCCGCTGGCGCTCTGGGTGCGCGGCCCGGGCCGGCTCGACGAGCTCTGCGGGCACGCCGTCGCCGTGGTCGGGGCCCGGGCGGCCACGAGCTACGGCGCCCACGTCGCCGCCGAGCTCGGGTCGGGGCTCGCCGACCGCGGGTGCACCGTCGTCTCCGGCGCGGCGATCGGCATCGACGGCGCCGCCCACCGCGGGGCGCTCGGAGTCGAGGGCCCCACCGTGGCGGTGCTCGCGTGCGGGGTCGACCGCTTCTACCCGGCATCCCACGAGCTGCTGCTGGAGCGGATCGCCGCGAGCGGGCTCGTCGTGAGCGAGTACCCGCCCGGCGGGGTGCCTGCCCGGCACCGCTTCCTGGTGCGCAACCGGCTCATCGCCGGCCTGGCGGCCGGCACCGTCGTCGTCGAGGCCGGTCCGCGCAGCGGTGCGCAGCGCACCGCGTCGGATGCGCTGTCGCTGGGCCTGCCGGTGATGGCGGTGCCCGGTCCCGTCACGTCGGCGATGTCGGTGGGGTGCCACCGCCTGGTCCGGGACGGCGCCCTGCTGGTCACCTGCAGCGACGAGGTGCTGGAGGCGGTGGCGCCGATCGGTGAGCACCTCGCAGGCGCGCCCGCCCTCGAGGCCGGCCGGCCCACCGACGGTCTCGACGCCCCGGCTGCGCTCGTCCACGACGCCCTGCCGGCCCGCGCGGCGCGCGACACCCGCTGGCTCGCGCTGGAGTCCGGGGTCCCGATCGGTGCCGTGCGGGCGGCGCTGACGGCCCTCGAACGGCGCGGGCTCGTGGAGCACTGCGAGGGCCGCTGGCGCCGCCGGGTCGCGGAGGAGGAGAGATGAGCACGGACACGGCGTGGTTCCGGGCACGGCGTGGCTCCGGGCGACCGCACACATCCGCCGGAGGCGGCACACATGCCGGGGCGTCTGTGCCGTGGCCCGGCGGTGTGTGCGGCCAGGTCGTGGATGAGCGGGCACCTGCGACACGCTGGGGCAGCGCTTGACCGCTCGCCCCACGGCGCGCACCGTCGGTCGGTGCCCTCCCAGCCAGAACTCGCGCCCGGTCCGGCAGCGGCGCTGGAGGCGTTCCTGGAGCACCTCGAGCTGGAGCGGGGGCGCTCCGCTCACACCGTTCGGGCCTACCGCGGTGATCTGGTGGGTCTGCTCGAGGGCCTGCACGGGCTGGAGGGCCTCGACCTGGCGCGGCTGCGGCGCTGGCTGGCGGCTGGGCACGAGGCGGGCCTCGGGCGCGCCACGCTCGCCCGCCGCGCGGCCGCCGCGCGCAGCTTCACGGCGTGGGCGCACCGCACCGGGCGCATGGCGGTCGACCCGGGGGCGCGGCTGGTGTCGCCCCGGCCGCGCCGCGCCCTGCCCGCCGTGCCGACCGCCGAGCAGGCAGGCGCGGTGCTCGACGCCGCCGGCAGCGGGGCCGCGGAGGAGCACCCGGTCGCGCTGCGCGACCTGCTCGTGCTGGAGCTGCTCTACGCCACGGGCGTGCGGGTGGCGGAGCTGTGCGGGCTCGACCTCGACGACGTCGACCCGTCCCGCCGCGCGCTGCGGGTGGTCGGCAAGGGCAACCGCGAGCGCACCGTCGTCTACGGTGTGCCCGCCTCCGACGCGCTGCGCCGATGGCTCGCCGCCGGGCGACCCGTCTTGGCGCGCCCGGGATCGCCGCCCGCGCTGCTGCTGGGCGCGCGGGGCGGCCGCCTCGACCCGCGGGTGGCGCGACACGCCGTCCACCAGGCACTCGCGGCCGTGCCCGGCGCTCCCGACGTGGGCCCGCACGGCCTGCGGCACGCCGCGGCCACTCACATGTTGGAGCGCGGCGCGGACCTTCGTTACGTACAGGAGTTGCTCGGTCACGCTAAGCTAGCAACCACTCAGCTCTACACGCAGGTGACCGTCGAGCGGCTGAAGGTGGTTCATGAGCAGGCGCATCCGCGGGCATGACGTCCTCCCGGCCCCGCCTGCGCAGCTCAGAACGTCGTCGTCTCCCGTGGTCAACGCTCCGGTGCTGCCACTCGCGGTCTCGGCGACGCCCGTGGAGGAGCTCTGGTCGGCCTACCTGGCGGACCGGTCCCGTGCCCTTCGTGACCGGCTCGTCGTGCACTACACACCGCTGCTGCGGGCCGTGGCACACCGGCTCGGGAGCGCGTTGCCCTCCTACGTCGAGGTGGCGGACCTGGTGCAGTGCGGCGTGTTCGGGCTCATCGACGCGGTGGAGCGGTTCGACCCCGAGCGGAACCCGCGGTTCGAGAACTACGCCGTGTCGCGCATCCGCGGCGCGATCCTCGACGAGCTGCGCGCGCAGGACTGGGTGCCGCGCACGGTGCGCGGACGCGTCCGCGAGCTGGAGCGCGCGCAGGAGCGGCTCGAGGGCAGGCTCCAGCGGGCGGCCACCGACGCCGAGCTCGCCCAGGAGCTGGGCCTCGCGGTGCAGGAGGTCCGGTCGCTCGGCCGGCAGGTGCAGCTGATCAGCGTGGAGGCGCTCGACGAGAACAGCGGTAGGGTGTCGGAGGTACTGGCCGACGACCGGGCGCCCGACCCGATGGCCGTGGTGCAGACCGCCGAGACGTTCCGGCAGCTCGCATTCGCGGTGGCGCAGCTCGAGGAGCGCGACCGCGACGTCGTACGCCTCTACTACCTGGAGAACCGCACGCTCGCCGAGATCGGGCGGCTCCTCGGGGTGACCGAGTCCCGGGTGTGCCAGCTGCACACGCGCCTGGTGGGGCGGCTGCGCGGCCGGCTGGAGGAGCTCGCGGCCGGCTGAGGCCCGGCTCCGCGCGCGTCCCCCGCGGTGCCGCAGGCGGGTCCCGTGCCGTCACGAAGCCGGCGGGCCACGGCTCCGGTGCCGGGAGCAGGCGCACCTCGGGCGGGCGCACGAGCACCAGCGGGTCCAGGTACTCCCGGGGACCGCGACGCACGCCCCAGTGCAGGCAGGCGGCCGCGGCGCAGCCGGGGTGGCCAGGCTCGAGCAGCCCGAGCACGTCGCCTGCCCGGACCACCGCGCCCGGCCGCACCGTGGGCCGCACCGGTTCGTACGTGGTGCGCAGCCCGTCGTCGTGGTCGACCGACACCACGTTCCGCGCGCCGACCGGCCCGGCGAACACGACGGTGCCGGCGCGGGCCGCGAGCACCGCCTGACCGGTGGCACCGACGAGGTCGACCCCGCGGTGCCCGCGCCCGTACGGATGCGGCGGAGCCCGGAACCGTGCGCCGATCGCGGGCACCGGCAGGAGCGGCCACGCGTACCGCGCCCCGGGTGCCGGGATCCCGGCCCCGTCGGGAGGCGGCGGTGCCCGCACACCGGGCGGTTGACCGGCCGGGGGCGGCCCGGTGTCGGACGGCGGCCCGGTGTCGGACGGCGGTGCGGCTGCGACGGGTGGCCCGCCGGGCGGGGCCGGCGCGCCGCCGGACCGCGGTGCGAGCAGGCCGGGCACTGCCGATTCGGTGCCGGACCCGGGTGCGGGCCGGGTGGACGGCGGGCCCGCGGTGTCGTCGGCCGGTGGCGCCGGCACCCGGCCCGCGGGCGGTGGAGCCGGCGCCTGCGGAACCGGCGCGGCGACGGCCGCGGGCCGATCCGGCCGCGGCGGGCCGCCCGCAGCGGGCGCGCCGGCCGTGATCAGCATCGCCGCGCCGAGGGCACCGGCCAGCGCGCGGGGCGCCCATCCCGCGCCGGGGCCCGGCCGGGCACGGCGCCGCGTCCCGGGTGCGCCCGGTCGCGGTGACGACCACGGGCCTCCGGGACCGCGCCGCGGCCGGTGCCGCCTCGTTCCGCTCACGGACCCAGCGTGGCGGGGGACGGGGCGGTGGGGCGGGTGAAGGCGCGGCCTGTGGATGCTCGGAGGGCGAGGTGGACAACCGCGGGACGCGCCGTCGGGGGGCTCGGCCCCGCGGCGTACACTCGATCTGCATCTCGACCACGTCGAGGTGACTTCGCGCGTGCGCGCACCCGTCTCGAACGGGAGCGGTGGACGGGCGGTCCCGGGCCTCCCGGGTCCGGCCACCGGCGCCACGCCAGGGCGGTGCCGCCGACCGGCGCTCCGCGAAACCGCACGCGTGGCCGCTCGCCGGTCACGCCTGAACGAGAGGTGAGCACCGGCAGTGGCCGTCGTCACCATGAAGCAGTTGCTGGATTCCGGCGTGCACTTCGGGCACCAGACCCGCCGCTGGAACCCGAAGATGAAGCGCTACATCCTCACCGAGCGCAACGGCATCTACATCATCGACCTGCAGCAGACCCTGTCGTACATCGACCGGGCCTACGAGTTCGTCCGCGAGACCGTCGCCCACGGCGGCACGATCATGTTCGTCGGCACGAAGAAGCAGGCGCAGGAGGCCATCGCCGACGAGGCGGGCCGGGTCAACATGCCGTACGTCAACCAGCGCTGGCTGGGCGGCATGCTCACGAACTTCCAGACCGTGCACAAGCGCCTGCAGCGCCTCAAGGAGCTGGAGTCGATGGAGCAGACGGGTGGCTTCGAGGGTCGCACCAAGAAGGAGATCCTCATGCTCACCCGTGAGAAGGACAAGCTCGAGAAGACCCTCGGCGGCATCCGGGACATGTCGAAGGTGCCGAGCGCGGTCTGGGTGGTGGACACCAAGAAGGAGCACATCGCCGTCGGGGAGGCCCGCAAGCTGGGCATCCCGGTGGTCTCCATCCTGGACACCAACTGCGACCCCGACGAGGTCGACTTCCCGATCCCGGGCAACGACGACGCCATCCGCTCGGCCGCGCTGCTCACCAAGGTGATCGCCCGCGCCGCGGCCGACGGGCTGATGCAGCGCTCGCAGCGGGCGCGCGGTGGCGACGGCGAGGAGAAGCCGGAGGCCGTCGGCAGCGACGAGCCGCTGGCGGAGTGGGAGCAGAACCTGCTCGCCGAGGGTGCCGGGTCCGACGGTGCCAGCCTCACCGCCGCGGGGCAGGGTGCCGACGCGCCCAACCCGGCCGCCGAGGCCGCGCCCGCCAGCACCAGCAACGGCACCCAGCAGACCGCGGGCTGACGCCCCTCACACTCCTCGAAGAGAAACGGACGAAAAAGGCACCATGGCGAACTACACCGCCGCCGACGTCAAGAAGCTCCGGGACCTGACCGGTTCCGGGATGATGGACTGCAAGAAGGCGCTCGAGGAGTCCGAGGGCGAATTCGACAAGGCGGTCGAGCTGCTCCGCATCAAGGGCGCCAAGGACGTGGGCAAGCGCGCGGGCCGGGAGACGGCCAACGGGCTGGTCGCGGCCGAGGGCGGCACGATGGTCGAGCTGAACTGCGAGACGGACTTCGTCGCCAAGAGCGACGACTTCCAGGCGCTCGCCGGCAAGATCCTCAGGGTCGCGGTGGAGCAGCAGCCCGCCGACCTGGACGCGCTGAAGAAGGCGCCGCTCGAGGGCGGCACCGTCGACGACGCCGTGCAGGCGCTCTCGGCCCGCATCGGCGAGAAGATCGAGCTCAAGCGCTACGTCCACGTCGACGGCCCGGTGGCGCTCTACCTGCACCGCCGCGCGTCGGACCTGCCGCCCGCCATCGGCGCGCTGGTGGCGTACGAGGGTGCGAGCGACGAGGCGGCCAAGAGCGTGGCCATGCACATCGCCGCGGCGCGGCCGCAGTACACCACCCGCGACCAGGTCCCGGGTGACGTGCTGGAGAACGAGCGCCGCATCGCGGAGGCCACCGCTCGCGAGGAGGGCAAGCCCGAGCAGGTCCTGCCCCGCATCGTCGAGGGCCGGATCAACGGCTTCTACAAGGACGTCGTGCTGCTGGAACAGCCGTCGGTCCACGAGCCGAAGAAGACGGTCAAGGCGCTGCTCGACGAGGCAGGTGTCACCGTCCGCGAGTTCGCCCGCTTCGAGGTCGGCCAGGCCTGACCCGGCCGAGGACGAGGCGACGCGATGACCACTCCACGGAACGGCTCCGACGGCCCTGGCGCTGGCTATCGCCGCGTGCTGCTCAAGCTGGGCGGCGAGATGTTCGGCGGCGGGGCCGTCGGGGTCGATCCGGGGGTGGTCGAGACGGTCGCCCGCCAGATCGCCGAGGTCGTCGCCACCGGTGCGCAGGTGGCGGTGGTGATCGGCGGCGGCAACTTCTTCCGCGGTGAGGAGCTGCAGCACCGCGGCATGGACCGCGCGCGGGCCGACTACATGGGCATGCTGGGCACGGTCATGAACTGCCTCGCGCTGCAGGACTTCCTGGAGCGCGAGAACCACGTCGAGACCCGCGTCCAGACGGCCATCACGATGGGCCAGGTCGCGGAGGCGTACATCCCGCGCCGCGCGATCCGGCACCTCGAGAAGGGCCGGGTCGTGATCTTCGGCGCGGGGGTCGGCATGCCCTACTTCTCCACGGACACCGCCGGTGCCCAGCGTGCGCTGGAGATCGGGGCCGAGGTCGTGCTGCTCGCGAAGGGCGTCGACGGGGTCTTCACCGCCGACCCCAAGCTCGACCCCGGGGCCAAGCTGTACGACGAGATCACCCACCGCGAGGTGCTCGAGCAGGGGCTGAAGGTGGCCGACGCCACGGCGTTCAGCCTCTGCATGGACAACAAGATGCCGATCATCGTGTTCAACCTGCTCGTCGAGGGGAACATCGCACGAGCGGTGCGGGGTGAGAGGATCGGCACCCTGGTCAGCACCCCGGAGTACGCGGAAGGCAGGAACACGCCGTGATCGACGAGACGCTCTTCGACGCCGAGGAGAAGATGGAGAGGGCCGTCGCCGTCGCCAAGGACGACCTCGCCTCCGTGCGCACCGGCCGGGCCAACGCGAACATGTTCTCGCGGGTGCTCGTCGACTACTACGGCTCGATGACCCCGATCAACCAGCTCGCCTCGATCAACGTTCCCGAGGCCAGGATGGCGGTCATCAAGCCCTACGACGCCAGCCAGCTCAAGGCCCTCGAGACCGCCATCCGCAACTCCGACCTGGGGCTGAACCCGAGCAACGACGGGCAGATCATCCGCGTGATCATCCCGCAGCTGTCCGAGGAGCGGCGCCGGGAGATGGTCAAGGTGGCGCGTGGCAAGGGGGAGGACGCCCGGGTCACGATCCGCAGCATCCGCCGCAAGGCCATGGAGGAGCTGCACCGCATCGCGCGTGACGGTGAGGCGGGCGAGGACGAGGTCGGGCGCGCGGAGAAGGAGCTGCAGGGCACCACCGACCGGTACGTCCGCCAGGTCGACGAACTGGTCAAGCACAAGGAAACCGAGCTGCTCGAAGTCTGACGGTGACCACCTCCTCCTCCCACACCACGGCGATGGTGCCTCCGGCCGGCCGTCCGTCCCGCGCCGGGCGTGATCTCGTCGCCGCGATCACCGTCGGTGTCGCGCTGGGCGTCGTCATCCTGGGGTCGCTGCTGGTCGAGCGGCACTTCTTCATCGGGGTGCTCGCCGTCGCCACGGCGATGGGCACGTGGGAGCTGGCCGGCGCGCTGCGCCGCGGCGCCGGGATCGCGGTGCCGTTGCCGATCCTGCTCGCAGGCGGGCAGGCGATGGTCTGGCTGTCGTGGCCGTTCCGGCTGCCGGGGCTCGCGGTGGCGTTCGCGGTCACGGCGCTCGCGGTGCTGCTCTGGCGGTTGCGTGCGGGTTCGGCCCACTACGTCCGGGACGTCACGGCGGGCGTGTTCACGGCCGCGTACGTGCCCCTCTTCTGCTCGTTCGCGGTGTTGCTGGTCGTGGCCGACGACGGGCTGGCCCGGGTGCTCACGTTCCTGATCTGCGGGGTGGCATCCGACGTCGGCGGGTACGCGGCGGGCGTCCTGCTGGGCCGCCACCCCATGGCCCCGACGATCAGCCCCAAGAAGTCGTGGGAGGGCTTCGGCGGGTCGCAGCTCGCCGGAATGGTGGCGGGTGCGCTGTGCGTGCACCTGATGCTCGGCGGGGTCTGGTGGGCGGGTGCGGTCACGGGTGCGCTGCTCGTCACGTGCGCCACGCTCGGCGACCTGATCGAGTCGATGGTCAAGCGCGATCTCGGCATCAAGGACATGGGCACCCTGCTGCCCGGCCACGGCGGGCTCCTGGACCGGATGGACTCCTTGCTGCCCACCGCCGTCGTCGCGTGGGCGCTGCTGAGCATCGTCGTCCCGTGATCCGCGGGTTCCGCCGTCTGCTCGGCGTCGAGCCGGGAGCGGCGATCCCGAGCCCCAACATCTGGACCTGGCCCGACGTCTACGAGCGGGAGAACCGCGCGCAGGACGCCGACGGCGCGATCTGGGCGGCGCTGCGGCAGGCGGCGCCGTGGGCCGGTGCCGATGTGCTGGACGTCGGGTGCGGCGACGGTTTCCACCTTCCGGTCTTCGCGGCCGAGGCCGCGTCCGTGACGGGGGTGGAGCCGCACGCCGGTCTGGTGGAGCGTGCGCGGGAGCGCATGGGCCATCGGGCCGCCGTGTACCGGGCGGGAGCGGCCGCCCTCCCGCTGCGGGACGGGAGCGTCGACGTCGTGCACGCGCGCACGGCGTACTTCTTCGGGCCCGGCTGCGAGCCCGGGCTGGCCGAGGCCCAGCGGGTGCTGCGGCCGGGTGGGGTGATCGCGATCATCGACCTCGACGCCACCGTCGCGCCGTACGGCGACTGGATGCGCGCCGACCTGCCGCGGTACCGGCCGGACCGGGTCGAGGAGTTCTTCGAGCGCCACGGCTTCTCGATGCGCCGCATCCCGACGACGTGGCGGTTCCCGGACCGCGAGACCCTCGAGGCGGTGCTCTCCATCGAGTTCTCCCGGCCCGTGGCGGAGCGGGCGATCGCCGCGACCACCGGCCTCGTCGTGCCCGTCGGCTACCGCCTGCACGTGCGGCGCAAGGAGACGTTCCGGGCCTCGTGAGCGGGTGCCCCGACCCCTCCGGGTGCGTCCTCGCTACCGTGGCGGCATGCGTGCGACCCGGGTGCCGTACCTCGAGCCGATCGTCGGCGCGGCGTGGTGGACGGTCGGTGCTGCGGCGCTCGACGCCGGGCTCGGCACGGTGGTGCTGGCCGCGGGGCTCGGCGTCACCGCGCTGCTCGTGATGGCGCTGCGGAGCCGGTACGGGTCGGGCGATCCGCTGCCGCGCGGTGGTCGCGGCCGGTTCCTGCGGCTGCTCGGCGTCACGGCGGCGCTGGTGGCCGTGGCGGGCACGGTGCTCGGCAGGTTCTCGTGGGGCGAGCTCGCCGTCCCGGTGGCCGCGGCCATGATCGGTGTCGCGCTGATGGTGCTGTCCTCGCAGCTGGACGAGCGGTCGCTCATCGCGCTGGGTGGTGCCCTGATGGTGCTCGGCGCGGCCGGTGCGCTGTTCGCGCTCAGCACGGTGGGCGGCCTGTACCCGCAGGGCATGGTCGGGCTCGTCGCCGGCGCGTTGTTCTGGCTGACGAGCGCGCATCGCACGGGGCTGCTGGCGGAGGCGCGGTACCGGGTGCGGCGGTAGCCCGCCGCGAGGCGAACGGCACTTCCGCACGCGAGCTGCGAGCGGGCGCGCCGCTCGCTCCACCCGGACCCTCCCCCCGGCGGGGGAGCACGTTCCCCCGGCGCCGGGAGGATGGCGGCCCCTGGTCGGCGGATCGTCCCGGGCATGCACATCGCTCCCTCACCGCGCACCCGCACGTCGAACCCGTCGCTCGCGGCGGCCGCCTGGTCGGCCCTCACCATCGCGCTGGGGCTGTGGTGGTGGGTGTGGCCCGCGCAGTACCCGTTCCCGCCGGGTCCCGGCGACCCGGTCGGGACGCTGCTCGATGTCGTGGCCCCGGCCGCCGTGCCACCTGCGCTGGTCGGGGCCGGCATCGCGGGGCTCGTGGTGGCCCTGCTCGCGCGTGCGGGCCGGGCCGCGGGCCTCGTCGTGCCGACGTCCGTCGCGTGGGTGCTCGTCTTCGGGCTCGCCGTGCCGGGGTTGCGGCCGCTGACGCTCGTGGGCTACCTGATGGCGATGTTCGGGCCGGTCGTGCTGTTCGTCACGGTGCTCGCGGGGGCGTGGCGGTGGCGCGGGGGGCCGGTGGCCGTCGGGGTGTTCGCGCTGGTGGGAGCGGCGGCGTGGGCCACGGGTATCGCCGACGGTGTCGTCCTGCGCCGCTACCTGGGCGTCATCGGCGCCACGGTGCACCTCGCCGGACCGTCGGTGCTCATGGCGTTCTTCCTCGGCGGCGCGCTGGTCTGGGCTGTGGTCGGTGCCCGCACCGCCCCCCGCGGGGCGGGACGGCCCGCGTGGACGCGGCCGGAGGCCGCGGCACGGTGGGGGAGGGCCGCCACGGTCGTCGCGGGGCTGTGCGCGCTGCCGTACGGCCTGCTGCGGATGACCTGGCTGACGCCGTGGCCGTTCGGCATGGACCCCGCCGAGTTCGTGACCGCGCCGGAGATGCGGCTGCACGGCCTGCTCCTCGGCCTCGCCGCGTTGGCGGGGGCGCTGCTGACCACCGGGCTCGTGGCGCGCTGGGGCGAGGTGTGGCCGCGCTGGATGCCGGTGGTGCGCGGCCGGCCCGTGCCCGTGGCCGCCGCCGTCGTGCCCGGAGGGGTGGTGGCCGCGCTGTTCACCGTGGCCGCCGTGCCGATGGTGGTCATGGCGGTCGAGTCGGACGAGCCGTGGATCCTGATCGTGTTCCCGTTCGGCGTATGGGGGCCGGCACTCGGGATCGCCGTGCTGGGGTACGCGCTACGTCGCAGTGGTCACGCCGCTGGCACAATCGAGGGGTCATGACTGCCCTTCCCCTCGTCTTCGAGGCGCCCCGGCGCGCCCAGCCGCCGCGCCACCTCGCCGACCTCGACCCGGCCGACCGCCGGGCCGCGGTCGGCGAGCTCGGGCTCCCCGGCTTCCGCGCCGACCAGCTCGCCCGCCACTACTTCGGTCGGCTCACCGCGGACGTCGACGCGATGACCGACCTGCCGGCGCCCGCGCGGGACACCCTGCGAGGGTTGCTGCCGCCGCTGGTCACCCCCGTGCTCGAGCAGGCCTGCGACGACGGGGCCACCCGCAAGACCCTCTGGAAGGGCCACGACGGCACCCGCGCCGAGTCGGTGCTGATGGGCTACCCGGACCGCGCCACCGTGTGCGTCTCCAGCCAGGCCGGCTGCGGGATGGCGTGCCCGTTCTGCGCCACCGGGCAGGGCGGGCTGCAGCGCAACCTGTCCACCGGGGAGATCGTGGAGCAGGTGCGCCAGGCCGCCGCGGCCGCCCGGGACGGCGCGCTCGGCACCCCGATGCGCCTGTCCAACGTCGTGTTCATGGGGATGGGGGAACCGCTCGCCAACTACAAGCGCGTGGTGGCGGCCGTCCGGCGGATCACGTCGCCCGCGCCGGACGGGCTCGGGATCTCCGCGCGCGGCGTCACCGTCTCCACGGTGGGGCTGGTGCCGGCGATCGACAGGCTCGCCGCCGAGGGCCTCCCGGTCACCCTCGCCGTGTCGCTGCACACCCCCGACGACGAGCTGCGCGACACGCTCGTGCCCGTCAACAACCGGTGGAAGGTCGCGGAGGTCCTGGACGCCGCCCGGCGCTACGCGCAGACCACGGGGCGGCGGGTGTCGATCGAGTACGCGCTCATCCGCGACGTCAACGATCACGGGTGGCGCGCCGACCTGCTCGGGAAGCTGCTGCGCCGCCACGTCGGACCCTCGCGCGTGCACGTCAACCTGATCCCGCTCAACCCCACGCCGGGCAGCGAGTGGGACGCCTCGCCGCGGCGGGTGCAGGACGAGTTCGTGGCGCGCGTGCAGGCCGCTGGTGTCGCGTGCACGGTCCGCGACACCCGCGGCCGGGAGATCGCCGCCGCGTGCGGGCAGCTCGCCGCCCAGGGGTAGATCGTCTGGGATGATCCCCCGGTGCGGGGACTGCACCGGCTGTTCGAGGATCGGGCCAGGGAGACGCCGGACGCCGCGGCGGTTGCCGCCGGGGGCGTCGCGATCACGTATGCGGAGCTGGACGGCCGGGCCAACCGGCTCGCCGGGGCGCTGCTGGCGGCGGGGCTGCACGCGGACGAGACCGTCGCGGTGGTGACCGAACGGCACGCCGATGCCGTGGTCGCGATCCTCGGTGTGCTCAAGGCGGGCGGGGCGTACGCCCTGATCGGCCCGCACGAGCCGATGGGCGGGATCGGGCTCCTGCTCGCGGCCGCCCGCGCCCGCGTCGTCGTCACGAGCGGGGAGCTGCGCCCGCGGGTGGACGACGGCAGCGGCCGGCCCGTCGTCGACCTGGACGCCGTCGGTGCCGGTCCGGTGGATCCGCCGGACGCACGGGCGGGATCGCGGGCCGCCGTCCTCTTCACCGCCGGTGCCGCGCGGCCGGTGGACGTCGACCACAGCCGGTTGCTCGCGGCGTACGCCGCCTGGGCCGAGGTCTTCCGGCTCGACCCGGGCGACCGGCACCTGGTCACCGCCGCGCCGGACGTCCCCGCCTTCACCGGTGGCTGGGTCCGGGCGTTGTGTTCGGGGGGCACGCTGGTGCTGCCCGGCCGGTGGCTGACCGTCGCGGACGGAACCACGGTGCTCGACACCGACCCGGCGACCGCCGCCAGCGCGCTGTCCGCGGATCCACCGGACTCGCTGCGCCTGGTGCTGGTCGGAGGTGAGCGGATCACCGTTGCCGAGCAGATCCGGCTCCAGCGCCGGCTCGCCCCGGGGGCGCGGCTGCTCAACGTCTACGGAACCGCCGAGGTGGCCGGCTGCGGTACGTGGTTCGAGGCCGGCCGGCCGGAGGGCACCGAGCCCGCGCCGGACCGGGCGTCGTTGCTGGGCCGCCCGTTCCCCGGCTGCGCGGTCGCAGTCGTCGGGGGCGAGATCCGGCTGACGCCCCCGGACGGCGGTGCTGCGCTGCCCACGGGCGATCTGGGGCGGATGCGGGACGACGGGGTGCTGGAGTTCCGCGGCCGCCGCGCGGACCGGGTCACCGTCCGCGGCCGCGTCGTCGACCCCTACGAGGCCGAGGCCGCGCTGGCGGCGCAGCCGGAGATCCGGGATGCGGTGATCGCGTCCTCGGAGGGCGAGCTCGTCGCCTACGTCGTGCCGCGGGGTGAGGACCCGGTGCGCCCGGCCGCGGTCCGGGACCACCTGCACGGGGTGGTCCCGGAGCAGGACGTCCCGGAGCGGGTCGTCAGCCTGGCGGCGCTGCCTCGGGACCGGTCCGGGCGGGTGGCCCGGCACGTGCTCCCGCTGCCGCCGTCGGCCGTTGCCTCCGGCACCGGCGGGAAGGGAGGGGGACCGATGACGAGGGCGGACCGGTCGCTCGTGGTCCGGGGGTTGCTGACCGTCGTGTCGCTGCCGGCGGCCCTGGTGCTCACCGGGGTTCTGTGGCCCGGGTCCACCGATCTGGCCGCGGTGCCGCAGCCGTGGGCGGCGCTCTTCGGCGTCCTGTACCTCGTCGAGGTGCTGGCGTTCGCCGTCGGAGTGGGTTTCCTGCTCTTCGGGCGGGCGCGGATGCTGCGCGAGGGCCGCTCGCCGGTGCTGACCACGCTGGCGCACCTGTCGATCGTCTGGCTGCTGGTGTCGTGGTGGCCGCAGGACAACTCCTACCGCCTCGCGGCGAAGAACGACTGGCCCCAGCAGGCGGCGCTGGTCTACACCTTCAACGTGACGTTGATGATCGCGGCGGTCATCGTGATGATCTTCGTGGCGCGGCGGAGCCGTCCGGTGGGCTGAACATCCGTCCGACGTCGAGGGCGGCGTCGCGGACCAGTGCCTCGGCGGCGTCGAGCCCGTCGATCGCGTGCGCCGCCAGCGCGACCCCCAGGTACGGGGCCGGTTCGTAGGCGGCGGTCGGGATCGTGGGCACCAGCACGGTGCCGTTCTCGGCGCACCGGCGGCAGAGCCGTCGCAGGAGGGCGATCAGCTCGTCGTCGGGCAGGCGCGCACCGAGCGGCACCTGGTCGACCGTCCGGACGACGTGGTCCCCTCCGCGGATCCGGTCCAGCCGAGCCTTGATCATGAATGCCGCGGACGGACCGGTCAGGCGGAGGTTGATCTCGGTGGGGGCGAGCCTGCCGTCCCCGCCGGTCACGAAGTCGACGTCGAACCAGCCCCGGTAGCCGGTGGCCCCGATCTCCCCGCCGACCGCGTGCCCGAACCGCGAGGCCGTCTCCGCGAGGGGGTCCGGAACGACGCCCGGTCCCACCGTCGCGCCGCGGTAGGCCGTGCCCTTCACGTCCATCACGGCGACACCCACGTCGTGCACCTCGCCGCCCGGTCCGATGACGCCGTCGTAGGTGACGTCCCGGGGGGTGCCTGCGAGCACGACCTCCTCCAGCAGCAGCGGCCCCCGCGGGAGCCGGACCCGGTGGCCGTCGACGAGCCAGGTTCCGGACCCGCCTGCGCCGTGCTCGGTCTTGACGATCGTGGCGTGGCCACGGCGCGCCCTGGCCCGCACGGAGCGGGCGGCCGCCCAGCGGTTCGGAACGGGCCATTGCGCGGGAACCGCGATCCGGGGATGAGCGGGTGCGAGCCGCACGAACACCTCGTGAGCGGCCCGCTTGGACTCGTAGCGCAACGCGGCGGACGGCAGGTCCTCGCCGGTGAGGCGGCCGAAGGCCCGCGTGCGACCCCACGGCAGCAGCGCGAGGCCGCTGTCTCTCAGGTGTGTGGCGAGTGCGGGCCGGGCCAGGACGGCGGCGACCAGGCCCGCACGGTCGTCGAGCCCGTCGTAGACCACGACCCGGTCCCACGCCAGCTGGGCGGCGTTGAGCTCGACCCAGGCGCGGGGTACGGGCCTGGGCAGCACGAGAACCGCCGGATCGGGGCTCGCGAAGGCTGCCAGGCAGGCGTAGTGGGAGCCGGCGCGGCGGGCCTCCTCGGACGGATCGCCCCACTGCGCCTGGAACTCCGCGACGTTGCCGAGGTGGGCCGCCCGGCGCCCGCCCGTCCACGCGTCGAGCCAGCCGCCACGGGCGACTGGCAGCGCCACCTCCAGCACAGGCAGGGCGCGGCCCGGCACGGAACCGGACGGTGCGGTGCCCGCCGGCCGGGCGCCCGTGGCGCGGTAGAAGGGTGCGGCGTTCGGATCCGCCTCGATCCGCAGCCGGGTGAACCCCAGCTCACGCGCCATGGCCAGGACGTGGCGGTAGAGCGCCCGCCCGACGCCGGTGCCGATCGCCTCGGGATCCACGAAGAGCAGACCCAGCTCGCCCTCCGGCGCGCAGCCCTGCAACGACGCGACGCCCCGCACCCCGTGCCCGTCCTCGGCGACGACGACCCGGCCCGCGGTGACGTCGCCCGCGTCGATCGTGAGCTCGTCGCGGCACGCGGCCAGGAACTCCTCGTCGTAACCCCAGTACGCCTTCGAACGCATGACGAGGTCGTTCAGCAGCGCCGTCTCCCCGACCCGGGCCGGTCGGATCCGCACCCCCCGCTACCGGACGTCGAGCACGTCGGCCAGGTCGAACTTGACCGGCCGCTCCAGCTGCTCGTACGTGCACGACTCCGGGTCGCGGTCCGGGCGCCACCGCACGAACTGCGCCGTGTGCCGGAAGCGGTCGCCCTCCATGTAGTCGTAGCGGACCTCGACCACGCGCTCCGGGCGCAGCGGCACGAACGACAGGTCCTTGCCCGCGTTCCAGCGGCTGGTCTCGTTCTTGCGCGGGGTGCGCTCGCCCTGCTCGTGCGCCGCCCAGTTCCACGGGTGCTCGTCGAACGTGGTGACGAGCGGCTGCATCTCGGTGAGCAACGACCGGCGGGTGGCCATGGGGAACGCCCCGACCACGCCGATCGAGTTGAGCACGCCGCGGTCGTCGTAGAGGCCGAGCAGCAGCGAGCCGAGCGCGTCCGGGCCGGACTTGTGCACGCGGTAGCCCGCCACCACGCAGTCGGCCGTGCGCTCGTGCTTGATCTTGCTCATCACGCGCTTGTCGGGCTGGTAGGGCAGGTCGAGCTTCTTCGCGATCAGCCCGTCGAGCCCGGCGCCCTCGAACTGCTCGAACCACTGCCGTGCGACGTCGAGGTCGCGCGTGACCGGAGTGAGGTGGATCGGTGGCGCGGCACCGGCGAACGCCTGCTCCAGCAGCGCCCGCCGCTCGGCGAAGGGCCGCTGGGTGAGGTCGTCGTCGCCGAGGGCCAGCAGGTCGAACGCGATGAAGCTCGCCGGTGTCTGCTCGGACAGCAGCTTGACGCGGCTCGCGGCGGGGTGGATGCGCTGCTGCAGGGCGTCGAAGTCGAGGGTGTTGCGGGCGGTGTCGGCCACCACGACCTCGCCGTCGACCACGGCGCGCTCGGGGAAGTTCGCCTTGACGGCCACGACGACCTCGGGGAAGTACCGCGTCATCGGCCGCTCGTTGCGGCTGCCGATCTCCACGTCGTCACCGTCGCGGAAGATGATCGAGCGGAAGCCGTCCCACTTCGGTTCGTACATCTGGCCTGCGGGGATGTCGGCGATGGGCTTGGCCAGCATCGGTGCGACGGGCGGCATGACCGGGAGCTTCACGGGCGCAAGTCTGCCGCATAACCTGTCGAAGTGCAGGGTATGCATGAGTCATGCATGACACCAGGAGAACGGCGAACCTGCTCGGGGCGACCGCGCTGGCCGTCACGGACCTCGTGCTCGGCGGTGCCGCCGCGGCCGCCGGGGTGAGCGGCAGCGCCGCGGCCGCGCTGGTCGTCCTGGGCGCCGACCCGGGCATCAGCGTCACCGAGCTCGGCAGGCGGGTCGGCCTCACGCAGTCGGCGGCGGCGCGGATGGTCGACGCGCTCGAGGCGCGCGGTCTCGTCGAGCGCAGGCCGACGCTGGGGAAGTGGGTGGCGGTGCACCCGACGGCCGCCGGCCGGGCGGCCTCGGCGGACCTGCTGGACGCCCGCGGCGACCGGCTCGCCGCGCTCGTCGACACCCTGCCGCCCGCCGACCAGGAGGCGCTCGCGCGGGTGTTGGAGCGGCTGCTGCGGGCGGTCTACGCCGAGGTCGGCAGCTCGGAGCGCGTGTGCCGGCTGTGCGACCGGCCCTGCTGCACCGATGCGGGCGCGATCTGCCCGGTGGGCCAGGCCGAACGGGAGAGCGCCCGTGGGTGAGGCCCTCGCACTCGGCGCGGCGCTCTGCTTCGGGATCACCGACTTCGTCAGCGCGCTCCTGGCCCGCCGCGTGCACAGCGCCGCCGTGGCGCTCGTCGCGCAGCTCGGCGGGACGGCGCTGATCCTGGTGGCGGCGCTGGTGGTGCCGGCCCCGGCGGTGACGCCGGGGGCGCTCGGGTGGGGCGCACTGTCCGGGATCGGCACGGGCATCGGCGTCGCGTTCCTGTTCCGCGGGATGGGCGCGGGGCAGCTGTCCGTCGTCGTCCCGCTGAGCGACGTCGGCGGCGTCGTCCTGCCGGTCCTCACCGGCGTGCTGCTGCTGGGGGAGCGGCCCTCGGCGCTGTGCTGGCTGGGGATCGCCGCAGCTGCACCCGCGCTCTGGCTGGTCACGCACGTCGGACCCGGGCGGCCGACCGCCGAGGGGAGCGTCGACGGGCTCGTGTCGGGGATCGGGTTCGCGCTCCAGTTCGTCGCACTCGTGCCGGTCGACCCCGCGGCCGGGCTCTGGCCGCTGGTCGCGAGCCGCGTCGCCTCCGTCGTCACGATCCTGCCGATGGCGCTCGCGGCCCGCCCGCTGCGGATGCCGCGGCGGCTCGGGCTCGCGGCGGCCGGCAGCGGGGCGGTCGGGACGCTCGCCATCACCTGCTACACGCTCGCCACGCGGGAGCAGTTGCTCGCCGTGGCCGTCGTGCTGGCGGCGCTGTACCCCGTGGTGCCGGTGCTGCTCGGGCTCAGCGTCCTGCGGGAGCGGCTCACCCGGGCTCAGACCGCGGGGCTCGGGCTGGCGGGAGCCGCGGTGGGCCTGATCGCGCTCGCGGGCTGAGCGGCTGCGATCATCCCGTGGTGCCCCGCCTCACCCGCGCGGACCTGGAGGCGGCGCGCTCCCGCACCATCGAGGACGTGCTGCCCGGGCCCGGCGACCCGCCGCTGCGCGTGCTGTTCTGCGGGATCAACCCCGGGCTCGTGTCGGCCGCGACCGGGCACCACTTCGCGCGGCCCGGCAACCGGTTCTGGCCCGCCCTGCACGGCGCGGGCTTCACGCCGCGGCTGCTGCGACCGGCCGAGCAGGGGGAGCTGCGCGCGCTCGGTCTGGGCATC
Organism: Pseudonocardia adelaidensis; assembly: GCF_039543345.1. Lineage (NCBI taxonomy): Bacteria > Bacillati > Actinomycetota > Actinomycetes > Pseudonocardiales > Pseudonocardiaceae > Pseudonocardia > Pseudonocardia adelaidensis. Next base: position 90,402 of record NZ_BAABJO010000036.1, read on the forward strand.
ACGAACATCGCGCCACGGGCCACGGCCCGGGCCGACGAGCTGAGTCCCGCCGAGCTGGTGGCGGGCGGTGCGCGGCTGCGGGCGCTCGTGGCCGAGCGGCGCCCGCGCTGGCTCGCGGTCGTCGGGGTGACGGCCTACCGCGTGGCGTTCGGCACGCCGCGCGCGTCCGTCGGGCCGCAGGAGGAGCGGCTGGGTGACACGGCGGTGTGGGTGCTGCCCAACCCGAGCGGGCTGAACGCCCACTGGCAGCTCCCGGCGATGACCGCGGAGTACGCCCGCCTGCGCGCCGCCGCGGACGGCGGCTGACCCCGGCCCACCGCAGTCGCACACCAACCGTGGTGCTGGCACACCAACTGCAGTTGGTGTGCCAGCACCAGAGTCGGTGCGTGAGCGCCAGGAATGGTGTGCGGCAGTGCTTCGGCGCGGCTCGCGGGCGTCGCACATACATCGTTGCGCCCGCACACGGCGGCGGTCGCCACGATTGGTGTGCGGGCACCGGGTGGTGGTCGCCGGAGGTCGTCGCACACGAAGCGTGGTGGCGACGCACGAACTGCAGTTGGTGTGTGGGCGCCACGGTTGGTGTGCGGGCGCCAGGGTTCGTGTGCGACGGGTGGGGCGGCCCGCCTCACCCGTCGAGGTCCTGGGCCTCCTCGTCCGGCGGGGCCTCGCCCTCGCGGGCGTCGCGGTCGGCCCACTCGAGGAGCTCGTCGATGAGGAACTCGTGATCGTCGATGCCGGCGTGCAGGTCGCCGAGCTCCGCGAAGCGGCGCGGGACGGTGGCGATCGTGAAGTCGCGCGGCTCGGCGTCGTCGACCTCGTCCCAGCGGATCGGGGTCGAGACCACGGCCTCCGGCACCCCGTTCACCGAGTACGCGCAGCGGATGGTGTGGTCGCGGGTGTTCTGGTTGTAGTCGACGAAGATCGACTTCGGGGCGCGGTCCTTGCGCCACCACGTCAGGTCGACGAGGCCGCAGCGGCGGCCGACCTCGCGGGCGAACGCGTGCGCGGCGCGCCGCACGTCGGCGAACCCGTGGTCGGGGGCGATCCGCACGTAGACGTGCATGCCCTTGCCGCCCGACGTCTTGGGCCAGCCGGTGGCGCCGAGCTCGTCGAGCACCTCGTGGGCGACGTGCGCGACGCGGCGCACGTCGGCGTAGCGCGCCTCGGGCATCGGGTCGAGGTCGATGCGCCACTCGTCGGGCTTCTCGGTGTCGGCGCGCCGGGAGTTCCAGGGGTGGAACTCGACGGTGGACATCTGCACCGCCCAGATCACGTCGGCCGGGTGCTGCACGCAGAGCTCGTCGGCCGTGCGGTTCCAGCGGGGGAAGTGGATGCGCACGGTCTGCACCCAGTCGGGCGCGCCCCTGGGCAGCCGCTTCTGGTGCACCTTCTCCCCTGAGACGCCGGTGGGGAAGCGGTGCAGCATGCAGGGGCGGTCGCGCAGCGCGCGCACGACGCCGTCGGAGACGGCGAGGTAGTAGTTCGCCAGGTCGAGCTTGGTCTCGCCGCGTGCCGGGAAGTACACGCGGTCGGGGTTGGAGATCCGGACGACGCGGTCGCCGACCTCCAGCTCGACGGCGGGATCCGCCACGGGACTCAGCGCCGCCAGGCGGTGCGCCGGCGGATCGAGTGCATCACGAGCCCGATCGCCATGACGATCGCGAGCCCGGTGAGCCACACGTTCGCGGTGTTGTTCGTGAGGTTGTTGTTGGTGAAGTTCATGAGCAGGAGGATCACGACGGTGACCCAGCCGGCGGCGATCATGCCGCGGGGGAACCCGCCGTGCCAGCCCCACTCCGCCGACGGCTCGTCCTGCGGGTCGACCGCGGGCCGCCGTGCCAGCTCTCGCGAGTTGCGTGCCACCCTGTCCTCCTGATCCGGGATGTGGGCCTCATCGTCGCACAACACGGCGGCGGGGATGATGGGCGGTGATGACCACTCGCTCCGTCGTCGTGCTGGGTTCCACCGGCTCGGTCGGCACTCAGGCACTCGACGTCGTCGCCGCACACCCGGGCCGGTTCACCGTCGCGGGGCTCGCGGCGGGCGGCCGGGACACCGACCTCGTCGTGCGGCAGGTCCGGGAGCACCGCGTGCCCCGGATCGCCGTGGCGAGCACCGCCGCGGCCGCCGAGCTGCGGGAGCGGCTCCCCGGGGTCGACGTACTGGCCGGGCCGGACGCGGCGGCGGAGCTCACCGCGGGCGCGGGCGCCGACACCGTGCTCAACGGGATCACCGGTTCCGTCGGGCTCGGTCCCACCCTCGCGGCGCTCGCCTCGGGGGCCACGCTCGCGCTCGCCAACAAGGAGTCCCTGGTGGCCGGGGGAGCGCTCGTCACGGGCGCGGCGGCGCCCGGCCAGATCGTGCCGGTCGACTCCGAGCACTCGGCGCTCGCCCAGTGCCTGCGCGGCGGCCGCGCCGAGGAGGTGGACCGCCTGGTGCTCACCGCGTCCGGCGGCCCGTTCCGCGGCAGGCGGCGCGCGGAGCTCGCGGGCGTCACGGTGGCCGAGGCGCTGGCGCACCCGACGTGGGTCATGGGGCCGGTCGTCACGATCAACTCGGCCACGCTGATCAACAAGGGGCTCGAGCTCATCGAGGCCCACCTGCTCTTCGGGGTGCCGTACGACCGGATCGACGTGGTGGTGCACCCGCAGTCGGTCGTGCACTCGATGGTGACCTTCACCGACGGTTCGACGCTGGCGCAGGCGAGCCCCCCGGACATGAAGCTGCCGATCGCGCTCGCGCTCGGGTGGCCGGAACGGCTCACCGGCGCGGCGCGGCCGTGCCGCTGGGACGCCGCGCAGAGCTGGACCTTCGAGCCGCTCGACGACGACGCGCTCCCCGGGGTCCGGCTGGCGCGCGCGGCGGGCACCGCGGGTGGCTGCGTCCCCGCCGTGCTCAACGCCGCGAACGAGGAGGCGGTGGCCGCGTTCGTGGCGGGCAGGCTGCCGTTCGTCGGCATCTTCGCCGTGCTCGAGCGCGTCCTCGACGCGGCCGACGGCTGGACCGCGGATCCCGCTACCGTGGCGGACGTGCTGGCTGCGGAGGAGTGGGCGAGAGTGCGCGCGGGTGAGTTCGCCGCCTCGAGGGAGGCGTCACTCTCATGATGTTCGTTCTCGGGATCCTGCTGCTCTTCCTCGGGATCCTGGTCTCGGTGGCCTGGCACGAGCTCGGCCACTACCTCGCGGCCCGGAAGTTCGGCATCAAGGTGCCGGAGTTCTTCGTGGGGTTCGGCAGGACGCTGTGGTCGCGCAAGGTCGGTGAGACCGAGTTCGGGGTCAAGATGATCCCGCTCGGCGGCTACATCCGCATGATCGGCATGCTGCCGCCGGCCAAGGGCGAGACGCTGGGGCGCAGCCGCCGCACGGGCCCGTTCCAGGGCCTGATCGACGACGCCCGGCAGCAGTCGGCGATGGACGTGCAACCGGAGGACGCGCACCGGCAGTTCTACACCCGCGCGCCCTGGAAGCGGATCATCGTGATGGCCGCTGGGCCGGTCCAGAACCTGATCCTCGCCGTCGTCCTGTTCGCGATCGCGATCATGGGGATCGGGGTCCCGACGAGCAGCACCACGATCGCCACGGTCAGCCAGTGCGTCCTGCCCGCCACGGCGCCGCAGACCGAGCAGTGCCCGGCGGACGCCCCGCCGAGCCCGGCCGCGGCGGCAGGCCTGCTGCCCGGCGACAAGATCGTCGCCTTCAACGGTGCGCCGGTGGCCGACAACGACTGGCGCGCCCTGCAGGAGGACATCCGCGCCGCGTCCGGCACGGTGACCATCACCGTGGATCGCGGCGGGCAACGCCTGGACCTCGCGCCCACCCTGATCCGCACCGAGGCGCAGGACCTGAACGACCCGGAGCGGGTCGTGCAGGTGAGCTTCCTCGGGGTCACGCCGGTGCCGACCATCGCGCGCCAGGGACCGGTGGCCGTGGTCGCGGCGGTCGGGGACGTCATCGTGCGCACCGGGCAGGCGATCATCAACCTGCCCGAGCGGCTGCCGAACCTGTTCGGTTCGGCCTTCCTCGGCGCCGAACGGGACCAGAACGGGCCGGTCGGCATCGTGGGCGTGTCCCGGATCGGGGGCGAGTTCCTGGCCTCCGACGACTTCACGGCCACGCAGCAGGTGCTGTTCCTGCTCAACCTCCTGGCGCTGGTGAACATCTCGCTGTTCCTGTTCAACATGCTGCCGCTGCCCCCGCTCGACGGCGGGCAGATCTTCCCGGCCGTGTGGGAGGCGGTGAAGAAGCGCATCGCCCGGCTGCGCGGCAAGCCCGACCCCGGCCCGGTGGACGCCGCCAAGCTCCTCCCGATCGCCTACATGGTGGCGCTGCTGTTCATCGGCTGGAGCGCGATCCTGCTGGTGGCCGACGTGGTCAACCCGATCCAGCTGCCGTTCTGACCGGTCCCGGCCCGGTGTCCGGGACGCCGGCTACCGGGGCGATCCCACGCCGCCCTGCACCGACCGCTGCCACTTGGCGGCGTGCTGGTGCTGCGCGGCCACGGTGGCGAGCAGGCCGGGATCGGCCTCGGCGAACGTCTCCACGGCGTCCCCGAGCCGGATCGGCTCGCCCACGCGCATGACGTAGACGTTGAGCCCGCCCGCCATCTCGCGCTGCATCGCGCTCGGGAAGGCGTCCAGGCGCGAGCCCTGCACCGCCACGAACCAGCCCTGCGGCTCGAGCTGCTCCCGGATCCGCACCAGTGCGTCGAACATGTCGCCCGCGCCGACGTCGATGGGCTCGCCCGACCAGTCCAGCTGAGCCCGGTACAGGTCCGACGGGCCGCTGCGGCCCTGCCACGCCCAGTGGATCACCGCCTGCTGCCGCTCGTCGCCGCGGACGAGGGTGACCGGTGTGCTCGCCGACCGCCCGCCACCGTCGGGCTCGGCCTGGGCCGGCCGGTTGTATCCCTCGGACGCGAGTACCCGCTCGACCGCCTTCCGCAGCTCCGGCAGGTCGACGTACTTCGCCAGCACACCGGTGGCCACCGACTCCCCGTCGTCCAGGATGCCGAGCAGCAGGTGCTCGACCCCGAGGCGGTGGTGGCCGTGCCGGCTGGCCTGGTCCTCGGCGTGCCGGAGCACGTTCCGGTAGCGGGGCGTCGGTCGCGGGGGCGCGGCGTCGTCGGGCACGGCCACCATCGTGGTCCCTGTCGCCGCTGCGCGCAGCCCCGTACCGCTGCACCCGGGCCCACACCGACGACCGGAGCCGGTGATCGCCTGGGAGAGTGGTGCCATGATCGACGGCATGAGCGACGAGTTCGAGACCTGGCTGGACGCCTTCGACCTCATGTACAGCGCCCTTCCCGCTCGTGGTGCCACCCCGTGCCCGGACTGCGGCGGGACCACCCTGCACCTCGTCTTCACCGGGGATCCGCGCTCGCGGCGCGCCTACGCGCAGCTGTGGTGCGAGAAATGCGTCCGCGGCATCCACGTCTCGCAGACCGTCGTCCCCACCGGGGTGCCGATGAACGACTACCGCATGCCGCGGGAGGAGCGGCCCCACCAGGCACCCGACTTCGTCCTCATCCAGCCGTAGCACTACAGCGGGCTTCGTCTCGCTTCCTGCACCCGGTCGACGCTCGCGCACCGTCGGCGGGTCGCGTGGGCGCACACGCGGTGCGTGAGGGCCGGCTGGTGCATCGCCGCGCATCGGCCGGCACGTCCCGGGTTCGTCTCGATCCGGCTAGTTGTACTGCCCCGAGAGGTTGGGGACGCGGGTGGCGGGAGGCCACCGATCGCGGTGTGTCCGCGGTGATGGTTGTAGTGGTGCAGCCATCCCGGCAAGGCGGCGCGCCGAGCGGTCTCGTGGGGGTAGGGCTGGGTGTAGGCCCATTCGTCGAGCAGGGTGCGGTTGAACCGTTCGACCTTGCCGTTGGTTTGTGGTCGGTAGGGCCGGGTTCGCTTGTGGGTCGTGTGGGTGGCGTGTAGGGCGGCGGCGAACTCGCGGGAGCGGTAGCAGGAGCCGTTGTCGGTCAGGACTCGTTCGATCCGCTCGATGCCGCAGGCGGCGAACCAGGCGGCGGCGCGGG
>NZ_BAABJO010000037.1:0-95343 GCF_039543345.1 Pseudonocardia adelaidensis
GCGGCCGCCGCGGCTGCCGTGGCCCTGCTGGCGCTCGGCGGGCTCGGCGCGGTGCTCGACGGCGACGCGCGGCGGCTGGTGGCCAACCTCGGCGTGCTCGCGCTGCTCGCCGCTGCCGGCGTGCTGTGCTTCGGCGCGGCCCGGCGCAGCGCCGGGCGGATCCGCCGGGGCTGGGGGGCACTCGCCGTCGCGTGCTGGTCGTGGGCGGCCGGGCAGGCGGTGTGGACCCTCTACGAGGAAGTGCTCGCCGTCCCCACCCCGTACCCGTCGGTGGCCGACGCCGGCTTCCTCGGCTTCCCGGCCGCCGCCCTGGTGGGACTGGCCTTCCTCGCCCCCACCGGCTCCGGCCTCGCCACGCCGCGCCGCGTGCTCGACGCGCTGCTGGTCGGGTGTGCGGTGGGGCTGGTCGCCTGGGTCACGGTCCTCGACCCCGTGATCGGGTCCTCCGGCGACCTGGCGCACGCCGCCGCCGCGATCGCCTACCCCGTGGCGGACGCGGTCCTGCTGAGCGTCACCGTCCTCACGCTCGCCCAGACCCGCGACTCGCCGCTGCGCTGGGGCCTGCTCGGCGCGGCCGTGCTCGCGGTGGCGGCCTCCGACGCGGCGTTCGCCTACCAGGTGGCGGTGGGCGCCTACGCCACCGGATCGATCGTCGAGTGGGGATGGCGGATCGCGTTCTGCCTGCTCGGGTTGGCCGGCTCGCTCGTGCAGGGCGGTCCACCGACGGAGTTCCACAGCGCTCCCGCGCCCCGCGACTCCGTCCGCGCCGGGCTGCTGCCCTACCTCCCGCTCGCGGCCGCCGCGGTGCTCGTCGCGCTGGAGGCCACGGGCGGCGTGGGGCTCGACGGCGTCGAGGTGGCCTGCGTCGCGGCGCTGGTCCTGCTCGTCCTCGGGCGCCAGTACGTCACGATGCGGGAGAACCAGGAGCTCACGCGGGCCATCCGGCAACGCGAGGTCGAGCTGCACCACCTCGCCTTCCACGACCCGCTCACCTCCCTCGCCAACCGGGCGCTGTTCCTCGACCGGCTCGAACACGCCCTCGACCGGGCCGAGCGCACCCGGCAGCCCGTCTCCGTGGCCTTCGTCGACCTGGACGGGTTCAAGGCCGTGAACGACACGCTCGGGCACGCGGCGGGCGACGCGCTGCTCGTCGCCGTCGCGGGCCGCCTGCGCGGGGCGCTGCGCAGCGCCGACACCCTGGCCCGCCTCGGCGGCGACGAGTTCGCCGTGCTGGTCGAACAGGGCGACGACGCGACCGCCGCCGCCCGGCGGCTCCTGGCCACCCTGCGCGACCCGTTCCACGTGCACGGCCGGTCGGTGGCGGTGTCGGCGAGCATCGGCGTGGCCACCGTCGAGCCGGGCCAGGACACCGGCACCGACGCCGCCACCCGCGCCGCCACCCTCGTGCACCGCGCCGACGTCGCGATGTACGCGGTGAAGGCGTCCGGCAAGGGGGACGTCGCCGCCCACACCGCCGCGCTCGACGGGGATCCGACCGGCCGGAACGGGCGGCACTCGGTGCGCCGCGTCCGCCCGCCCCTGCCGGAGGCGTTCGCCGACGCCCTGCACCGCGGCGACGTCCAGGCGATCTACCAGCCGGTGGTGGACCCGGTGTCCGGACGGATCTCCGCCATGGAGGTGCTCGCCCGGTGGACCCACGAGGGCGAGGCCGTCCCGCCGTCCACGTTCATCCCGGCCTGCGCGGCCGCGGGCCTGTCCGGCCAGCTCACCGCGCTCATGCTGGAGCAGGGGTGCGCCCAGCTCGGCCTGTGGAACGCCGGGCTCGCCCACCGGCGGCTGCGCATCGCGGTGAACGTGGACCCCACGGAGTTCGGCGACAGCGGGCTGCCCGACCGCGTGGCGGGGGTCCTGCGCCGCTACGGCATCTCCCCCGGCCAGCTCGCGCTGGAGATGACCGAGACGGCCGTGAACAACCGGCCCGCCAACGCCGTCGACGTGATGCACCGGCTGCGCGAGCTCGGCGTCCGGATCGCGCTCGACGACTTCGGCACCGGCTACAGCACGCTCTCGCGGCTCGCCCGCACCCCCGTGGACACCGTGAAGATCGACCGGTCCTTCGTGGCCCACATCGACCACGACGAGCAGCAACGCTGGTTCCTGCGTGGCCTGCTCGAACTGTCCCGCCACCTCGGCCTGCGCACGGTGGCGGAGGGCGTCGAGCGCGCCGGGCAGCTGCACGAGCTGCGCCGCCAGGGCTGCGACCTGGTGCAGGGCCACTTCGTCGCCCGCCCCGCCACCGGCGCCCAGCTCACCCCCGCCGTGCTCGCCGACCTCCCGATCCTCGCCCCCCACCTGCGCGGGATGCGCGCGAGCGACACCCGGCTCGCGGCCGGCCGCTGGTTCCGCCCGGTCTCCGAACCCGGCTGACGGGGCGGCCGCCCTGCCCCGCGGGGCGCGCCTAGGCTCGGAGGATGTGCCGGGACGATCAAGGGTGACAGACCGGGGCGAGCCGACGCTGCTCTGGCATGCCTTCCCGCTCGGACTTCTCGGCGGGGATCAGGGAGGCACCGACCGGACCTGCCGCAGGCCGTACGTGAGCTGGCCGAATGGCTGCCGCACGTGGCCTCGCTCGGCGCCGATGGGATGCTGCTCGGACCGATCTTCGCGTCCGTCTCGCACGGCTACGACACGGTGACCCACCAGGTGGTCGACGAGCGTCTCGGCGACGTAGCGGATCTCGACGCGATCGTCGCAGCGGCGTCCTCCCACGGCATCGGGGTTGTGCTCGACGGCGCCTTCGCATACGCCTCCCGCGCGTTCTGGCGGCTGACCGACCCGCCGCAACCGCTGACACGGCTCAGGCGTCGAGCGGCACCGTCGCGGTCGGGGCGTGGGCGCGCGTGGTGGCGAGCTCCTCGAACTCCTGCACGGCGTCGATCTCGGTACCCATGGCGATGTTCGTGACGCGCTCGCAGATCACCTCGACGACGACCGGCACCCGGTGCACGGCCATGAGCTCCCGGGCCTTCGCGAAGGCGCCGGGCAGCTCGCGCGGGTCGGTGACGCGCAGGGCCTTGCAGCCCAGCCCCTCGGCGACGGCGACGTGGTCGACGCCGTACTTGCCCAGCCCGGGCGCGTTGACGTTGTCGAAGCCGAGCTGCACGCAGTAGTCCATGTCGAACGCCCGCTGCGCCTGCCGGATCAGGCCGAGGTAGGAGTTGTTCAGCACGAGGTGCAGGTAGGGCAGGTTGAACTGGGCCCCGACGGCGAGCTCCTCGATCATGAACTGGAAGTCGTAGTCGCCGGAGACGGCCACGACGAACGCCTCCGGATCGGCGGCGCGCACCCCGAGCGCGGCGGGGGCGGTCCAGCCGAGCGGGCCCGCCTGCCCCGCGTTGATCCAGTGCCGCGGCCGCTGGACGTGCAGGAACTGGGCTGCCGCGATCTGGGAGAGCCCGATCGTGGTGACGTAGCGCGTGTCGGGCCCGAACGCCCGGTTGCACTCCTCGTACACCCGCTGCGGCTTGATCGGCATGTCGTCGAAGTGGGTGCGCCGCTGCATCGAGCCCTTGCGCCGCGCGCACTCGCGGACCCACGCCGTGCGGCTCGGCAGCGCGCGGGCGCGGGCCGCGGCGAGCATCTCGCGCAGGAACGCACCTGCGTCGGAGACCACGCCGTAGTCGGGTGCGAAGACGCGGCCGACCTGCGTCGGCTCGATGTCGACGTGCACGAACGTGCGCCCGGCGCGGTAGACGGCGAGCCCGCCCGTGTGCCGGTTGGCCCACCGGTTGCCGATGCCCAGCACCAGGTCGGATGCGAGCAGCGTGGCGTTGCCGTAGCGGTGCGCCGTCTGCAGCCCGGCCATGCCCGCCGTGAGCGGGTGGTCGTCCGGGATCGAGCCCCAGCCCATGAGCGTGGGCACCACCGGCACGTCGAGGAGCTCGGCCAGCTCCACCAGCTCCGCGCAGGCGTCCGCCCCGATGATCCCGCCGCCCGCGACGATCAGCGGCCGCTCCGCCGCCGCGAGCATGTCGAGGACCTTCTCCGCCTGGGCGCGGGTGGCCGCAGGGCGGTGCACCGGCAGCGGGGCGTAGGTGTCGACGTCGAAGGCGATCTCGGCCTGCTGCACGTCCAGCGGCAGGTCGATCAGCACCGGCCCGGGCCTGCCCGAGCGCATCAGGTGGAAGGCCTGGGCGAACGCGCCCGGGACCTGCCCCGGCTCGCGCACCGTGACCGCCCACTTGGTGACGGGAGCGGCGATCGCGGCGACGTCGACGGCCTGGAAGTCCTCCTTGTGCAGCCGCGCCACCGGCGCCTGCCCGGTGATCGCGAGCAGCGGGACGGAGTCGGCCGCGGCGGCGTAGAGACCGGTGATCATGTCCGTGCCCGCGGGCCCGGACGTGCCGACGCAGACGCCGATGTTCCCGGCGGCCGTCCGGCTGTAGCCGTCGGCCATGTGCGCGGCGCCCTCGACGTGGCGGGCGAGCACGTGCTGCAGGTGGCCGTCCCGGCGCACCGCGTCGTAGAACGGGTTGATCGCGGCGCCCGGCACGCCGAACAGGTGCGCGACGCCCTCGCGGCGCAGGATCGCGACGGCGGCGTCGACCGCCCGCAGCGTCGTGCCTCGTGGCTGTGCCATCACGTACTCCTTCCCGACATCCGCTCGACCAGCAGCAGCAGCGCGCTGTGGTCGAGGTCGCCGTGGCCCATGGCCCGCAGTGCCCCGACCAGCTGCGCGACGTGCGCCCCGAGCGGGATGGTGACGCCGGCCTCGCGGGCGGCGGCGGTGACGATGCCGAGGTCCTTGTGGTGCAGGTCGATGCGGAAGCCGGGCGCGAACTCCCGGGCCCGCATGCCCGCGGCCTTGCGCTGCAGCACGGTGCTGCCGGCGAGCCCGCCGCCGAGCACCTCGGTGGCGGCCGCGGTGTCGACGCCGTGCGCCTCGAGGAACACCAGCGCCTCGGCGAGCAGCTGGATGTTGCCGGCGACGATCAGCTGGTTCGCCGCCTTGACGGTCTGGCCCGCGCCCGCCGGCCCGACGTGCACGACGGTGCCGCCCACGACGTCCAGGTACGGGCGTGCCGCCTCGACGTCCTCGGCCGAGCCGCCGACCATGATCGAGAGCGAGCCCTCCTTCGCGCCCGCCTCGCCGCCGCTCACGGGCGCGTCGACCACGCGGACGCCGCGCTCGTTCCCGGCCGCGGCGACCGCGCGCGCGACGTCGGGGCGGATGGTCGAGCAGTCGATGTGCAGGGTGCCGGGCTTCGCCGTGGCGTAGATGCCGTCGTCACCCAGCGACACGTCCTCGACGTCCGGGCTGTCCGGCACCATCGTGATCACGACCTCGGCGTCGCGCACGGCGTCGGCCACGCTGTCGGCGGCCCGCCCGCCGCGCTCGACGAGCCGGTCCACCGCGGGCCGGGAACGGTTGTAGCCCACCACGTCGTGGCCGGCGTCGATCAGGTGGCCGGCCATGGGGGCACCCATGATGCCGAGCCCGATGAAGGCGATGGTGGTCGGATTTGCGGTGGTCACTGCTCTTCCTCCCGGAGCCAGTCGAACGCGTGGTCGGTGTCGGTGGACGGCACGTACTCCAGCCCGATCCAGCCGGTGTAGCCGGCCGTGGTGAGGGCGGACAGGTGCGCGTCGAAGGGGATCTCGCCGGTGCCCGGCTCGTGGCGGCCGGGGGCGTCGGCAATCTGGACGTGCCCGATCCGGGCCGCGTGGTCGCGGATCACGGCGGCGACGTCGTCGCCGTTCACGGACAGGTGGTAGAGGTCGGCCAGCAGCGCGACGTTCGGCACGTTGAGGCGGTCGGCCACCGCCAGCGCGTCGGCGGCGGTGCGCAGCGGGTAGCGGTCGGCGCCGGACAGCGGTTCGAGGACCACTGTGCCGTCGAGCAGGGCGGCGGCGCGGGCGAGGTTCTGCACGGCGAGCTCGTCCTGGTCGCGCGGGTCGGCGCCCTCGACCCGGTTGCCGTACAGCGCGTTGAACACCCGCGTGCCCAGCCGCTTGCCGATGCCGGCGGCGATGTCGATGCTGTCGCGGAACTCGGACTCCCGCCCCGGCCACGACGCCAGCCCGCGGTCGCCTCCCGGCATGTCACCCGCGGCCAGGTTGAGTCCGGTGAGCTGCACGCCCGCGTCCTCGATCGCGCGCACGAAGCGGTCGACCTCGCCGTCGGCAGGCGCGGCCGTGGGGAAGGGCCACCAGAACTCGACGGCGTCGAAGCCGGCGGCCTTCGCCGCGGCGGGCCGGTCGAGCAGGGGCAGCTCGGTGAAGAGGATGGAGCAGTTGACGGTGTATCTCACCGATGAGACCTCCGGGTAGGTGTCAGCAAAGCCACTTTCACGACGCCACGCGACATGAACGTGGCGGTGTTGTCCCCGGCGAGCCCCCGCCTTGCTTCGCAGCGGCGGCGGCTCCCCGGAAGTGCGTTCGGGCTGACATCGGGGCTAGGACCAGCGGGCCGCGAGATCCGCGCGGCCGTTCGGGGTGAGCGCGCCGTGCAGGCGAAGGCGGGCCATTCCGCCGTCGGGGAAGACGTCCATCCGGACGTGCGTGACCGGGTCTGCGGGCACGCGGAAGCGGTGGCGGGTGTCGGGCTGCAGCGGGGTGCGGGGCAGCAGCTCGACCGTGCCCCCGTCGGCGGTGCGGCCGGTGAGCGCCGCCCAGCCGGGCGCGTTGTGCAGGAACCAGCTCGTGTCGAGCTCGGCGAGCACCAGCCCGGCCTCCGCGACGAGCGCCACCTCGACCCAGTCGTTGCCGTCGTCGCGGCGCCGCGCGTTCTCCCAGCCCTCCCCCATCGTGCGGGCGGGGCCGGGCAGCAGCAGGTTGTTCGGCGAGCCGTAGAACGCGTTGGAGCAGGCCACCACGCGGCCGCCGTGTTCGAGGGCGGCGAGGTCGACGGTGCCGAGCGCGTCCAGCAGGTCCGGGTCGGGCAGGGCCTCGCCGTGCACCCGCAGCCGGGCGACCCCGCCGTCGGGGAAGATCCGCAACCGGACGTGGGTGACGCGGCGCGGGTGGTCCACCGCGAAGGCGTTGTCGGAGTCGCCCTTCACCGCGCTGCGGGGCACCAGCGGCTGCCAGTCCCGCAGGTCCTCCGCGTCGACGACGCCGTCGGCGCGGATCCCGTCGACGGCCACCTCCGGCGGGTAGTTGCCCGTGAACCAGGCCGTGTCGACCACGACCCCGTGCACGATCCCGGCCGCCCCGAGCCGCACGATCGCCTCATCGTGCCCGGGGGAACGGCGCCTGCGGGTCTCCCAGCCGTCGTAGACCTTGCCCTGCGCGCCGAACGTGGCCGGGTCGAACGCGGGCCGGCCCGGCGTGATCAGGTTCTCCTTGGCGGCGAACGCGTCGTCGTTGGCGTACACCACCGCGCCGCCCGCGGAACGCAGCGCGAGATCGGGCAGCTCCCGGAAGTCCGTCATCGGTCCTCCCCTCGTCGGAGCAGCCGCCCCCGCGGCACCCCGTCGGCCGGCGCACCGCGCAGCCAGGTCCGGCGCACCACGCCGGTCAGCTCCCGGCCCGCGTACGGGGTGACCGGGTGGCGGTGGTGCAGCTCCCCCACCGTGTACGGCGCGTCCGGTGCGAAGACGACGAGGTCGGCGTCGGCGCCCGCGGCGATGCGGCCCTTGCGGGCGAGCCCGACGCGCGCGGCGGGCGCGTGCGCCATCCACTCGACGACCTCGGCGAGCCGGTGCCCGCGCCGCCGGGCCTCCGTCCACACGACCGGCAGCCCGACCTGCAGCGACGCGATGCCGCCCCACGCGGCGCCGAAGTCGCCGGTATCGAGGTGCTTCAGCTCCGGCGGCGACGGCGAGTGGTCCGAGACCACCATGTCGATCACGCCGTCCGCGAGGCCCTGCCACAGCGCGTCCCGGTTGGCCGCCTCGCGCACCGGCGGGCAGCACTTGAACCGGGTGTCGCCGTCGGGCACCTCCTCCGCGGTGAGCGCGAGGTAGTGCGGGCACGTCTCGACGCTCACCGGCAGTCCCCCGGCCCGGGCCGCGGCGAGCTGCGGCAGCGCGGACGCCGCCGACAGGTGCACGACGTGCACCCGCGCCCCGGTCTCGCGGGCCAGCCGCAGGAGCATCGCGATCGCCCCGTCCTCGGCTTCAGGCGGCCGGGAGGCGACGAAGTCGGCGTAGCGGCGGCCGGATGCGGGGCGGACCGCCTCGCCGTCCTCGGCGTGGGCGATCAGCAGCCCGTCGTACTCGGCGACGGCCGAGAGCGCGGCCCTCAGGCCGTCCGCGTCGAGCGGCGGGAACTCCGGGACCCCGCTGTCGAGCAGGAAGCACTTGACGCCGAAGACGCCCTCCGCGTGCAGCTTCGCCAGCTCACCCGCGTTGCCGGGGACCGCCCCGCCCCAGAACCCGACGTCCACGGCACACTGCCCGTCGGCCGCCGCGCGCTTGGTCTGCAGCGCGGCGACGTCGACGGTGGGCGGCAGCGAGTTGAGCGGCATGTCCACGATCGTCGTGACGCCACCCGCGGCAGCCGCCCGGGTGGCCGTGGCGAAGCCCTCCCACTCGGTGCGGCCCGGCTCGTTGACGTGCACGTGCGTGTCGACCAGCCCGGGGAGCAGGACCTCGTCGTCGGCGAGGATCACGTCCTCGGTGTCGTCGGGGGCGTCGAGGGGCGTGTCGTAGGGCAGCACCGCCTGGATGCGCTCCCCGGACACCAGGACTGCCGCCGGGCCCTCCGCGCCGTCCACGACGGCCCGCCGCGCCCGGATGACGATCACTGTTTCTCCTGGTAGGAACGCCAGCTCGCGAGCTCGGAGATGTCCTCGAGCGGCGGGAGCCGCGGGTACTCCCGGCGCAGGACCATCGCCAGCGACCCGCTGCCGTCCGCCAGCTCGACGACCCCCAGCTCCAGGCCGTCGGGCTCACCGGGCAGCAGCACCTCGCGCAGCTGCTCGTAGGGCAGGTCGTAGACCTCGCCCTCGACGGCCGCGCCACCCTCGCCGACGTCCTCGAGCGCCGGGTACTTCCCGCCGACGGCGTGGAACCGGTAGCGCGGCGCCGTCTTCGTGCGGGCGACCAGCGGCGCACCGCCCACGAGGTGGTGGTCGGCGCCGCCGGACATGGCGGTGCCGTTCAGGAACATCAGTGGCATGGTCGGTCAAACCCCCGTGATGTGTTCCGGCCGGATCGGGACGCGGCGCAGGGCCTTCCCCGTCGCCGCCCGGATCGCGGCCGCGACGGCGGGGCCGCTGGAGATCGTCGGGGGTTCACCCACACCACGGACACCGTACGGCGCGTGCGGGTCGGCGTACTCCAGAACCTCGATCTTCATCGGCGGCATGTCGAGGATCGTGGGGATCAGGTAGTCGGTGAACGACGGGTTCTGCACGACGCCGTCGCGCACCACCACCTCCTCCATCAGCGCGAGGCCCATACCCTGGGCGCTGCCGCCCTGGATCTGGCCGACGACCGCGTCCGGGTTGATCGCCCTGCCGACGTCCTGCGCGGTGTCCAGCGCGACGACCTTGACGAGGCCGAGGTCGACGTCGACGTCCACGACGGCCCGGTGGGCGGAGAACGCGTACTGGACGTGGGCGTCGCCCTGGCCGGTCTCGGGGTCGATCGGGTGCGTCGGCCGGTGCCGCCACTCGACCGTCTCCTCCACGGTGTCCTCGCCGAGGACCTCCACGAGGTCGGCGAGCACCTCGCCGCCGACATCGACGATCTTCACGCCGTCCAGCCGCAGGTCCGAGCGGCCGAGCACGGTGGACGCCCGCCCCAGCACCGCGGCGCGCACCGCCTCGCACGCGGCCTTCACCGCGCCACCGGTGACGTAGGTCTGGCGCGACGCCGACGTGGAGCCGCCGGACCCGACGGTGGTGTCCTTGGGCGCCACGACGACCCGGTCGATGCCCAGCTCGGTGCGCACGATCTGCTGCTCGACGGTGATCAGCCCCTGGCCGACCTCGGCCGCCGCCGTCTGCACGGTGGCCACCGGCTCACCGCCGATCACCTGCAGGCGCACGCGGGCCGTCGAGTAGTCGTCGAAGCCCTCGGAGAAGCCGACGTTCTTGTACGTCACCGCGTAGCCGACACCGCGGACCACGCCCTCGCCGTGGGTGGTGTTGGAAACCCCGCCGGGCAGGTCCCGCAGGTCGCGCGCGGTCCCGGGCTCGGGCGGCAGGGGCAGGTCGCGGACCGTGCGGATCAGCTCGGCCACCGGGGCCGCGGAGTCGATCACCTGGCCGGTGGTGTTGACGTCGCCCTCGCGCATGCCGTTGCGGGCGCGGATCTCCACCCGGTCGACGCCGACCGCGTCGGCCAGCTCGTCCATCAGCGCCTCGTGCGCGAACGCGGCCTGCACGCAGCCGAACCCGCGCATCGCGCCGCACGGCGGGTTGTTCGTGTACACGCCGCGCGCGTCGACGCGCACGCTCGGGATCCGGTACGGCCCCAGCCCCAGCGTGCCGCCGTTGCCGACCACCGCGGGCGTCGAGGAGGCGTAGGCGCCGCCGTCGAAGAGCAGGTCGGCCTTGGCGTAGACGAGCGTGCCGTCGCGCTCGGCGCCGAACTCGTAGTGCAGCCAGGCGGGGTGGCGGTGCACGTGGCCGAAGAACGACTCCTCGCGCGAGTAGCTCATCTTCACCGGCTTGCCGGTGTGCAGCGCGAGCAGGCAGGCGTGGACGTGCATCGACAGGTCCTCGCGCCCGCCGAAGGCCCCGCCGACCCCGGCGAGGTGCAGCCGCACCTCGTCCGCGCCCATCCCGAGGGCCCGGCAGACCTGCCGCTGGTCGACGTGCAGCCACTGCGTGGCGACGTAGAGGTCCACGCCGCCGTCCTCGGCGGGCACGGCGAGCCCGGACTCCGGCCCGAGGAAGGCCTGGTCCTGCATGCCGACCTCGAAGTCGAGCGCCACGACGACGGGTGCGGCCGGGTCCTGGTCACCGCGCCGGAGCTTCAGGTGCCGCACGAGGTTGCCCCCGGCCTGCACGTGCGGCGCGTCCGCGTCGAGGGCGCGTCGCGGGTCGGTGACCGCGGGCAGCTCCTCGTACGTCACCACGATCTTCTTCGCGGCCCGCCGGGCGGTCTCGGGGTGGTCGGCGGCGACCAGGGCCACGGGCTCACCCTGGTAGCGGACGACCTCGGCGGCCAGGACCGGGGTGTCCTGGTGCTCCAGCCCGACCGAGTTCTCGCCGGGCACGTCGGCCGCCGTGAGCACGGCCCACACGCCGGGCAGCGCGAGCGCGGGTCCGATGTCGATGGAGACGATCCGGGCATGCGGGTGCGGACTGCGCAGGGTGACGCCCCAGACCATCTGGTCGTGCCACAGGTCGCTGGCGTACGCGAACTCACCGGTGACCTTGAGCGTGCCGTCCGGGCGCAGCGGGCTGTCCCCGATCCGGCCGGCGGTCCTGGTTTCCGTACTGGTCATGGCTTCTCCAGGAGTTCACGGTGGACCGCCTGGGCCTCGCGGGCCAGCGCGTCCGCGTCGACGGTGAGCACCCGGTCGCGCTCGACGACCGGCCGCCCGTCCACGAGCAGCAGCTCGAGGGGCGGCGGGGCGCCCAGCACGAGCGCGGCCACGGGGTCGGCGACGTCGGCGTGGGCCGGGCCGTCGAGCCGCCAGAGCGCGAGGTCGGCGAGCTTGCCCACCTCGATGGAACCGATCTCGTCGGTGCGCCCGAGCACGGCGGCGCCGCCGAGCGTGGCCAGCTCCAGGCCGTCGCGCACGGACAGCGCGGCGGGGCCGCCGACGGCGCGGGCGAAGAGCACCG
This sequence comes from Pseudonocardia adelaidensis, assembly GCF_039543345.1. Lineage (NCBI taxonomy): Bacteria > Bacillati > Actinomycetota > Actinomycetes > Pseudonocardiales > Pseudonocardiaceae > Pseudonocardia > Pseudonocardia adelaidensis. The sequence continues at coordinate 11,708 of NZ_BAABJO010000037.1, forward strand.
AGTGGCGCACCTCCTCGAGGAGGCTCCCGGCCTCGTTGCTGGCCGCTCCGTCCACGCCGAGGCCGATCCGGGCGCCGGCGTCACGCAGGTCGCGGGTGCGGGCGATGCCGGCGCCGAGCCGGGCGTTCGAGGACGGGCAGTGGGCCACGCCGGTGCCGGTGTCGCCGATCCGCTTCACGGCCGCGTCGTCGAGGTGGACGGCGTGGGCGAACCAGACGTCCTCACCGGTCCAGCCGAGGCCCTCGACGTACTCCAGGGGTGTGCAGCCGAACCGCTCGCGGCAGAAGTCCTCCTCGTCGAGGGTCTCGGCGAGGTGGGTGTGCAGCCGCACGCCACGGCGCCGGGCGAGCTCGGCGGCCTCGCGCATGAGGTCGCCGGTGACGGTGAACGGTGAGCACGGCGCCAGCCCGATGCGCAGCATCGCGCCGGGTGCCGGGTCGTGCCAGCGGTCGATCGCCTCCTCGGACGCGGCGAGGATCGCGTCCCGGTCCTCCACGACGTGGTCGGGTGGGAGCCCGCCGTCGCGCTGCCCGAGGTCCATCGAGCCGCGGGTGGGGTGGAAGCGCAGCCCGACCTCGCGGGCGGCGGTGATCTCGGCCCCGAGCAGGTCACCGCCCTCGCGGGGGAACACGTAGTGGTGGTCGGTGCTGGTGGTGCAGCCGGTGCGGGCGAGCTGGGCCAGGGCCCCCGCGGCGCCCACGTGCACGGCCCGCTCGTCGATACCGGCCCACACCGGGTAGAGCGTGGTGAGCCATTCGAACAGCGTCGAGTCGACGGCGAGCCCGCGGGTGACCCACTGGTAGAGGTGGTTGTGGGTGTTCACGAAGCCCGGGGTGAGCAGGCAGCCCCGCCCGTCCACGACGCGCGCCCCCTCCGCGCGCGGCGCGGGCCCCGCGCCGACCGCGGTGATCCGGTTGCCCTCCACGACGACGTGCCCGCCCGGGTGCTCCTCGCCGGACACGGTGACGACGTGCGCGCCCTCGATGACGATCATTCGGCACGCTCCGCCGCGGTCCGGACCGCATCCATGATCTTCTCGTACCCGGTGCAGCGGCACAGGTTCCCCGCGAGGGCCTCCCGGATCTCCGGGTCGGACGGGTGCGGGTTGCGCTGCAGCAGGTCGTGCGTGGAGACGATCAGGCCGGGCGTGCAGAAGCCGCACTGCACGGCGCCGCGCTCCACGAACGCCTGCTGCACCGGGTGCAGGTCCTCCCCGGAGCCGAGGCCCTCCACGGTGGTGACCTCGCGCCCGTTCGCCTGCCCCGCGGCCACCAGGCACGAGCACACCGGCGTGCCGTCCAGGTAGACCGTGCAGGAGCCGCACTCGCCCTGCTCGCAGGCGTTCTTCGACCCGGGCAGGCCGAGCCGCTCGCGCAGGGCGTAGAGCAGGCTCTCGCCCTCCCACACGTCGTCGGCCTCGCGCCGCTCACCGTTGATCGTCAGGTCGATCCGCATGTCAGGCAGCCCTCCGGTAGTCGTCCCACGCCCAGGTGGCGGCGCGCCGCGCCATCACCGACAGGGAATGCAGGCGGTACGCGGCGCTGCCGCGCACGTCGTCGATGGGGGCGGCGGCGTCGCGTACCTTCCGCCCGAACTCCACGGCGAGCCCCTCGGGCAGCGCGCCCCGGGACTCCCACAGGCCGGTCGCGGCCAGCTCGCCCGCCAGGAAATCCCCGGCGGCGACCGCCCGGCGTGGAGTGGGGGCCGCCGAGCCGATGCCGGTGCCGACGGCCTGCCGCCCCGGGTGCAGGGCCAGCCCGAACGCCGACACGGCGATCACCATCGCGTTCCGGGTGCCGATCTTGCAGAACTGCTGGGGCCCGCTCGCAGGCGCGATCAGGACGGCCGCGATCAGCTCGTCGGGTGCGAGCGCGTTGCGCTTCACACCCGTGTAGAACTCCGCCGCCGGGACGCGCCGCACGCCGCGCACGGAGGCGAGCTCGATCTCCGCGTCGGCCGCCAGCAGCGGCGGGTGGCTGTCCCCGGCCGGCGACGCCGCGCCCAGGTTGCCGCCCACCGTGCCGCGGTTGCGGATCTGCGGCGAGCCGACGGTCCGCGCGGCCATCGCGAGCCCGGGCAGCCGGTCCCCCAGCTCGTCGATGACGCGGGTGTAGGTGACGCCGGCGCCGAGCCGCACCCGCCCGTCGGTCTCGGTGCCCCACTCCTGCAGGTCGGGCACGCGGGTGAGGTCGAGCAGGGCGGGCGGGCGGCGGTGGTCGAAGTTGATCTCGACCATCACGTCGGTGCCGCCGGCCACCGGCACGGCGTCCGGGTGCTCGGCCTTCGCCGCGAGGGCGTCGGCCCACGTCGTGGGGGCGAGGAAGTCCATGCCAGGAAGTAGAGCGCTCCCGCGCGACGCGCAGAAGTCGCCGTCGTGACGAATCGCCCGACCCGGCACCCCGAATGGGTTGTAGGTTCCTCCAATGCGGCTGCGCGACCTGCTGGCGAACCCCGCACTGGGGTTGCGGCTGCTGTACGCCGGCAGCTCGGGGGACGCGGTGGAGCGGCCGGTCCGCTGGGTCTACACCACCGACCTGATCGACCCGGCCCGCTACCTGTCCGGCGGGGAGCTGGTGATCAGCGGGCTGGTCTGGCGCCGCGAGCCGGCCGACAGCGAGCGGTTCGTCGCCGCCGTGGCAGGTGCGGGGGCCGTGGCGCTCGCCGCGGGCGAGGCGGTGTTCCACGGCATCCCGGACGACCTGGTCGAGGCCTGCCGCCGGCACGACCTCGCGTTGCTCGCCGTGCCCGAGGAGGTGTCGTTCGCGGCGGTCACCGAGCTGGTGGTCGGCGCGCTCACGGCCGCCCGCGGCGACCGGCTCGCGCTCACCCTCGGCCGGCAGCGGCGGCTGCTCTCGGCCGTCGCGGGCGGGCTCGGGCTCGACGAGCTGGCTGCCAAGGTCTCGATGACCACCGGGGTGGTGATCCGAGTGCTCTCCGCCACGGGGCGCGCCGTCGTGGCGGGCCCAATCCCGCTCGCCGGCCCCGAGCTGGACGCCGCCGTCACCACGTTCCTCACCGCGAACCGGCTGCCGGCGGTCGTGCCCGGCGGGGGGCGGTCGGTGTTCCCGGTGGGTCCCGCGTCCGAGGAGCGGGTGACGTCGTGGTTCGTGGCCGCCGACGACGACTGCACCCGCTGGGAGAACGAGGTCGGCGACATCGTGGGCGAGCTGGTCGCGATCACCGCGCTCGACCGCGCCCGCCGCGGCGAGGGCCTGCGACTGGCCCGGGAGATCGCCGAGGACGCGATCGGGCTCGTGGCGGCGGGCTCGGCCCACCGGCCGGAGGTCACCGTGCGGCTGCGACAGGCGGGCCTCGACCCGGACGCGCCGCTCGTCGTCGCGGTGGCCGGATTCGGGACGGCCGATCGGGTGCAGACCGCCCGTTCCGTGCTCGTCGACGCCGTGGCGCACGTCGGCCCCCCGGTGGTCGGCGTGCACGACGGGCTGGCGGTGGCGCTGCTGCCCGCTGGCCCGCCGGACGCGCCCTCCCACGCGGAGCTCGCCGCGGCGCTGCGCCGGCTCGGGCCCGGCCTCGGGCCGGCCCGCCTCACGGTCGGCGTGAGCAGGCCCGCGCCGATCGAGGCGCTGTCCGGCGCGCTCCAGGAGGCCCGGCACGCGCGCGAGCTGGCGGCCCGCCGGCCCGGCCCGGTGCACGTCGTCACCGGCGCCGAGGTCACCACGCACGTCGCGCTGCTCGCGGCCGTGCCCGACGAGGTCCGCCGCGCCTTCGCGGTCCGCGTGCTGGAACCCGTCCTGGACTACGACGCGCGCACCGGGGCCGGCCTGCGCGAGACCCTCGAGGCGTTCCTCGAGTGCTCGGGGTCGTGGAGCCGGGCGGCACAGCGGCTGCACCTGCACGTGAACACCGTCCGCTACCGCATCGGCCGGGTCGAGGAGCTGACGGGCCGCAACCTGGCGGAGCTGGCCGACCGGGTGGACGTGTACCTGGCGCTGCGCTCGCTGTAGCGCGACACGCGGCCATCCCTCCGATGTCGGTGGCACTGCCGTGCGCGGCCGGAGGGCGGTGACGGTGGGGACGGTGATCCGCAGTACTCCCGTTGTCCACCGGGACGGCGTAGACCTCATGCGTGTTCGATCTCGAACTGAGACGCGTCATTTCGATGTCGAGGCTGCGGGCAATCGCCGCGGCGTTGGCGGGATGGGGACGGGACCACCGGGCAGTCGCGTGGCACCCAGCAGCGACGGGCGCTGGGCCAGAACGAACGGTCGTGCTAGAAATGCACTCGTGAGCAAGGGCGAGGCGACCCGCGGGGTCATCCTCGACGAGGCGGGCAGACTGGCGCGCCGCGTCGGCCTCTGCGGGCTCACGATCGGCTCGCTCGCCACCCAGACCGGCATGAGCAAGAGCGGCCTCTTCGCCCACTTCGGCTCGAAGGAGTCGCTGCAGCTGCAGGTGCTGGAGCACAGCAGGGACCGGTTCGTCGACGAGGTCATCCGCCCCGCGCTCAAGGCGCCGCGGGGCGAGCCCCGGGTGCGGGACCTCTTCGAGCGCTGGCTCGCGTGGGACTCCGTCGAGGGCGGTTGCCCGCTCGTCGCCGCGAGCTTCGAGCTCGACGACCAGCCCGGCCCGGTGCGGGAGAGCCTCGTCCGCGTGCAGCGCGACTGGGCCGACACCCTCGCCACGGTCTTCACGAGCGGCATCGGCGAGGGCCACTTCCGCCCCGACGCCGACCCGCGCCAGTTCGCCCAGGACGTGCAGGGCGTGATGCTCTCCTACCACATGGCGAGCCGGCTGCTCGCCGACCCGGACGCCGCCGACCGGGCCCGCCGCGCCCTCGACGCGCTCCTCGCCGCCGCCTGACCGTCACACGCTGGAGGGACCATGTCCGCGTCGCTGCAGAATAGCACGATCGTTCGTTTCATTTCCTGGGCTGAGCGATGGGCCCCGTTCCTCGCGGTGCGGCTCGCGACCCGCATCTGGTTCACCGTCCCGCCGCCGATCCCGCGCGAGCGGCTGCCTGCGCTCCCCCCGGGCACGTCCGCCCCGGTGGAGGTGCACGGGCGGGCCCTGCACGTGGTCACCTGGGGCACCGGGGAGCCCGTCTACCTCGTGCACGGCTGGGGCGGCCGCTCCGAGCAGCTGGGCGGGTTCGTCGCGCCCCTGGTCGCCGCCGGGTACCGGGTGATCGCGTTCGACGGGCCGGGCCACGGCGGGTCGCCGGGACCGCGCTCGACCATGATCCCGGAGCTCGCCGAGGCGCTGCGCGCCGTCGTCGCCGAGCACGGCCCGCCGCATGCCGTGATCGCCCACTCGATGGGCGCGGCCGTCGCCGCCCACGCCGTCCGCGACGGGATGCGGCCGCGGGTCCTCGTGCTGCTCGCGCCGGCGGCGGATCCGCGCTGGGTGCTCGACCGCTTCGTGCGCCGGCTCGGCGGGGGCGCCCGGGTGCGGGGCGGCCTGGAGCGAGCGATCGTACGGCGGCTCGGGCTGCCGTGGGAGGCGTTCCACGTCCCGTCGCTGCACCGCTCGACGCCCGTGCCACCGACGCTCGTCGTGCACGACGTGCAGGACCGGGAGGTCGGACCCGAGCACGGTCGCGCGATCGCCGACGCCTGGCCCGGAGTCCGGCTGCTGCAGACCGAAGGCCTCGGCCACCGCAGGCTGCTCCGCGACCCGTCCGTGATCGACAGGGCCGTCCGGTTCGTGACCGACGCACGCACCATCCGGCGACCGGCATGAGCGCGCCGGTCGTCCGGCCGCTCGACCGCGCCCGGGCGGGGGCAACCGTCGACGCGGTCTTCGCCGGCCTGTCCCCGCGCAGCCGCTACCTGCGCTTCCACTCCCCCGTGCCGCACCTCCCGGAGTCGGTCCGGGCCCGACTGGTGGACGTGGACGGGCGCCGGCACGCCGCCGTCGTCGCCGAGGCCGGCGGCCTCGGCCCGATCGGGCTCGCCCAGCTCTTCGGCGACGGCCACGGCACCGCCGACATCGCCGTTGCCGTAATGGACGCCTGGCAGCGGCGCGGGATCGGCAGGCGCCTGCTCACCGCCCTCGCCGCGCTCGCCGAGGAGATCGGCTACACCGAGCTGCGGGGCTCGGTACTGCCGGAGAACGTGGCGATGCAGCGGCTCGCCCGCAGGGTCCTGCCCTGGGCCCGGCCGTGGTTCGACGGCGAGACGGTGCAGTTCGTCGCCCCGATCGGCCCGGCCGCCTGGACAGTGACGCACGAGGACCTGCTTGCCGACCTGGTCCGTTAGCAGAGCCGCCCGCGTGCGTGGAGCGAACGGCACCCTCGCGCGCTGAGTGCCGCACGATGATCAATCCGACATGCGCGGCAGCGCCGCGCGGAGGACGCTCACCTGAACCTCGCGACGATCAACGCCCCACGATCCTTCCGAGCTGTGCCGCAGCCCCGTCGAGGACGCTCAGCCGCAGATCGGAACGATCACAGTTTCCCGCCTGGCGCGGGTCAATCACGCGTGACTGTGGCCTCGATCAGGCCGTACGGGCGGTCGGCGGCGTAGAAGACCTCGTTGGGGTTCTCGAGCCCGAACGGCGAGAGGTCCACGGTGAAGTGGTGCTTGTTGGGCGCCTGCAGGCTGATCTGGGCGATCTCCGGGTGCGCCTCGAGCACCGCGCGGCCCATCTCCCACAGGGTCTGCTGCAGGGCGAGCGAGTGCACGGTGGCGAACTGCTCCAGCATGATCCGCCGGGCGTCGGCCCAGGTCTTCTCCCAGTCGACGTCGAGCCCGGTGTAGCGCCACCGCGCCACGAGCGCGGTCGACATGATCCGGTCGTCGGTCTCGGGCAGGGTGGTGTAGCCGTCCTTGAGAAAGCCGTGGAACTCCGAGCCGGTGGACTTCAGCAGCACCAGGTCGCGCAGGCCCGAGACGACCTCGGCACCCTCGGCGGAGACGTCGACGACCGTGGTGCGCACCTCTGGGCCACGGCGCACCCAGGTGTGGTCGTGGCCCTGCCCGCCCACCGGCACCCGTTCCCACGCGTGCTCGTCCACGGAGATCCGCGCGCCGCGCACCGGCTCGACGTCGTGGACGAAGTGCCGGCCGAGCGTGAGCGCGTACTCCTCGATCGCGCGCAGCCCGTGCTCCTTCGCGAACGCGTAGGCGGTGTTCTTCTGGGTGTCGGTGGGCAGCACCTTGGCCTGGTCGCCGTGCAGGTGCGCGTCGCCGAAGTCGCCGCGCAGCGCCGTGGACACGGTGACGTCGCGGATCTCGTGCCGCGCGGTCTCCCGGTAGATCCGGACGAGGCGGTTCTCCGCCTTCCCGTACTGGTTGGCTCCGAGCACGATTCCCATCTGTCAGCTCCCGCGGTAGGTCGAGTAGGCGTAGGGGGACAGCAGCAGCGGCACGTGGTGGTGCTGTCCGGGGTCGGTGACGGTGAAGGTGACGACCACCTCGGGGTAGAACCCCTGCTGCCCGTTCGCCGCGAAGTACTCCCCCGTGGCGAACGTCAGCCGGTAGTCGCCCGCGCCGAGCTCGGCGGCGAGCTCGCGGACCCGGCCGTCGGCGTCGGTGACGGCGGCGGCGAGCTCGTGCCCGCCCGTGGTCGTGAGCCGGACGGCGACGCCGGCGGCCGGTGTGCCCCGCGATGCGTCGAGGACGTGCGTGGAGAGGCTCATGAATTCCGCTCCACCAGGCGAGCGAGGCGCAGCCGGTTGATCGCCGCCAGCTCGGCCAGCGCCACGGCCCGCTCGGTGGCCGGGTCGTTGCCCAGCCGGACGCGCAGGATCTCGAGCAGCTCCTGGGCGCTGCGGCCGGTAGCGCACACCAGGTAGACGTGCCCGAAGCGCTCCTCGTAGGCGCGGTTGCCGTCGGCGAGCGCGGTGAGCACGTCCGCGTCCGCCCCGGCCACGCCGCTCTGCTCCCGCCGGGACGCGCCTGCGGCCGCGCGGTCCCCGATCCGGGGATGGCCTGCCATCGCCTCGTCGAGGTCGGCGTCGGTGAGCGCGACTTCCGCGGTGGCCTGCAGCGAGGCCACGTCGGGGTGCGGCCGCGACGACGCCACCTCCCGCGCCCACCGGCGCGAAGCGCACACCTGGAGCAGCTCCCGCTCGGCGTCGGCCGCGTCGAGGGCGTTCCACTCGTCGAGCTTCATCGGCCGAACGCCCTCGTCCGCGCGGTGGCGATGGGGTTGGCGTCGGCGACGAGGTCGGCGAAGCGGTTGTTCGCCACCTTGGCGATCTCGATCAGCGCCGCGGCGTGCTCCTGGGCCGGCGAGTTCGCCAGCCGCTGCTGCCCCTCGGTGAACACCCGCTCCCGCGACCCCGAGTCGCGCACGCAGACGATCAACGGGAACCCGAACCGCTCCCGGTACGCGGCGGTCAGCTCCGCGAGCTCCTCGTGGTCCTCGTCGGCGAGCCGCGTGAGGCCCGCGCTCGCCTGGTCGCGCTCGGAGTCCTCGCCCTCCTCGCCCTCGGCGACCCGGTCGGCCCCGAGGTCGGGGTAGGCGGCCATCAGCGCCTGCTGCTCCTCGGGCGGCGCGGAGAAGAGCGCCTCCTGGAACGCGGCGCGCAGGTTCCCGGTGTCGGCGAACGGCCTCCGGTCGTACGCCCGGGCCACGATGGCGGCACGGGCCGCGGCGCCGCCCTGGAAGAGCCGGCCGAAGGTCGTCACGAACTCCTCACGGCTCATCCGGTTGACCTTCTCCAGCCGCACGGTGCCCGCGCCGGGTGCGCCCGCGACCGCCGGCCCGCGGCCGCGCCCGATGTGGTGGAACGCGATGTTGAGCACGATCGCGGTGATGCTGCCGAGCGTGATGCCGGAGCCGAAGACGATCTGAGCCCAGCCCGGCACCGCGGTCGCCACGTTGGGCTGGGCCGTGACGAACATGGCGAGCCCGACGCTCGTGCCGACGATCACGACGTTGCGGTGGTCGTGGAAGTCGACGCGGGAGAGCGTCTGGATGCCGACCACGGCCACCGCCGCGAACATCGCCAGCGCCGCGCCGCCCAGCACGGGGTGCGGGATGGCGGCGACCACCGCACCGGCCTTCGGCAGCAGCCCGAGCACGATCATGAACCCGCCCGCGGCGACCACGACCCAGCGGCTCTTGATCTGGGTGAGCCGGACCAGGCCGACGTTCTCGGCGAAACAGGTGTAGGGGAAGGAGTTGAGGACGCCACCGATCGTCGTGGCGAGGCCGTCGGCGCGCAGCGCGCGGGTGATGTCCTCGCGCCCGACTCGCTTGTCGACGATCTCACCCGTGGCGAACACGTCCCCGGTGGTCTCCACCGCGGTGATGAGCATGACCACGATCATGGACACGATCGCCGCGAAGCTGAACTGCGGCCACCCGAAGTAGAACGGCGTGGTCACCCCGACCCAGGCCGACTCGCCGACGGAGTCGAAGTGCGCGTCGCCCAGGAGCCACGCGACGAACGTCCCGAGCACCAGCCCGATCAGCACGGCGACCGTCGCGAGGAACCCGCGGAAGAAGCGCTGGATCGCCACGATCACGGCGAGCGTCCCGAGCGCGTAGGCGAGGTAGCGGGGGTTGTCCGGCTGCGGGGCGGACCCGCCGCCGACGGCGTCCAGACCGGCGACCGGCAGCAGCGCCAGACCGATGATCAGGATGACCGAGCCGGTGACGACCGGCGGGAAGAACCGGATCAGGCGACCGAAGAACGGCGCGATCAGGAACGTGGCGAGCCCGGCCACGATCACGGCGCCGTAGATCACCAGCAGTCCGTCGGTGCCGCCGCCGGCCGCCAACCCGATGGCGATCATGGGCGAGACCGCGGTGAACGTGACGCCCTGCAGCAACGGGAGGCGCACGCCGATCTTCCAGAACCCGCCGGCCTGGATGATCGAGGCGATCCCGCACGTGAACAGGTCGGCGTTGATCAGGTGGATGAGCTCGCGCTCGGACAGGCCGATCGCGCCCGCAAGGAGGATCGGGACGATCACCGCGCCCGCGTAGAACGCGAGCACGTGCTGGAACCCGTACACGGCGAGCTTGCCGGCGGGCAGGACTTGATCGACGGGGTGGACACGGTGGGGCGGGCGTCGCGGCATGGGGCACCTCGGTGTGCGGATGCGGGAACGATTCACGATCGCTGCCCGGGAGGTGTCCCGGACACCCGCGGAACTTACGAAGCCGGGACAGCGCCCGCCACCCGCGTTTGTGCGATCCCACCAGCCCGCGTGGCCCCCGGGGCGCGTTAGGCCATTCGGGTCGTTGATCAGCTGAGGTATCCGCTGTGCCGGTGGGTGTCGATAGGACTGGTGCCGTGCCGTTCTGGAGGAAGAAGTCGAAGAGCACCGATCATGTAGTCGGCGAGTCCGGCAGAGCCGAGATCGACGTGACGGAGCGGCGCGGCGAGCTACCGTTCATCGACATCACGCCGTCGCTGACGCCCGAGTACGCCCACGGGCTCGAGTTCCAGCACAAACGGGACGAGCTCGGCCTGCACCACCCCGAGACGCTGCATGCGCTGCATCGGTACGCGGTCGCCCTCGGGGACCACCCCGGCCGGCGGGACGAGGCCGTCGAGCTGCTCGGCTGGCTGGTCGACGCCCGGGCCGACGACCAGCAGAACCGGCTGCTGGCGTTGAACGACCTGACCAGGCTCCTGCAGGACGGGGGCGAACTCGCGCTCGCCGAGCAGCGGCTGCGGGAGGGGCTGTCCGGCTGGGAACAGTTGCGCGGCAGGGACGACGCCCAGACGCTGCGGATGGCGTCGAACCTGTCCAAGGTCCTGCTCGACCTCGACCGCAGGGACGAGGCGGAGCCGCTGATGCGCGACACGGTCGACCGCTCCACGCGCGCACTGGGTCCCACCCATCCCGACACGTTGGGCAGCCGGAACGTGCTGGCGGGAGCGTTGCGCGGCTCGCCTGCGCGGCTCGCCGAGGCCGAACGCATGTACATGGCGCTCCTGGACGACATCGAACCGCCCGGGGACGACACGGCCGACCTCGCAATGGTCGTGCGGCACAACCTCGCCGCGGTGCTCACCCACCAGGGCAAGCACCCCGAGGCGCTGGAGATGAACCGCGTGCTCGTCGAGGCCCGCTCCCGACGACTGGGCGACGATCACCCGGACACGTTGGTGTCCCGCCACAACTACGCGGTCGTGCTCAACTCACTCGGCCACGTCACGGAGGCCGAGACGCTGCTCGCCCGGGTGCTCGACGACTACCGGCGGGTGCACGGACCGCGGCACGCCGCGACCCTCGACGTGCAGGTCGACCTGGCGGCGATGCGCGCCAACCAGGGCCGCAACACGGAGGCGGTGCCGCTCCTGAGCGACGCGATCGAGGGCTACCGGAGCACGCACGGCCCGGACCACCCGCTCGTGCGCGAACTCAGCACCGTCCTCACCCAGCTCGGCGGCTGATTCAGCGGCCGCTGCCCGCCGGCAACGGCTCCAGCACCAGGTCGTCGAACTTGCGCCGGACCGTCTCCATCCGCCACTTGTTGCTGAACACCGCGAGCAGGACGCCGTCGGCGCGGCGGGTGAGGACCTCCACCTCGCTCTGGCCCGCCAGCATCTCCGCGCCCGCCTCGTCGGTGCGGCGCGCGATCGTGTAGCCCAGGTGTTCGAGGGTGACGGGGGCGCGGAACTCCGACTCCAGCCGCGAGGTCACCACCTCGAACTGCAGCGGCCCGACCGCGGCGAGCACCGGGGCCTGTTCCCCGCGCAGGTCCGAGACCAGCACCTGGATGACGCCCTCGCTGTCGAGCTGCTCGATGCCGCGCCGGAACTGCTTGAAGGCGCCCGAGTCGGCGCCGCGCACCACCGCGAAGTGCTCGGGCGCGAAGCTCGGGATCGCCGGGAAGTGGACCGGGTCGGCCGCGTAGAGGGTGTCGCCGGGACGCAGGGCGCCCGCGTTGACCAGGCCGACGATGTCGCCGGGGAACGCCTCCTCCACTGTGGTGCGCTGCTGGCCGAACACCGCCTGCGCGTACTTCGTGGCGAACGGGCGGCCGGTGGCGGCGTGGGTGAGCACCATCCCCCGCTCGAACCGGCCCGAGCAGATCCGCACGAACGCCATCCGGTCGCGGTGCGCCCGGTCCATGCCCGCCTGCACCTTGAACACCAGGCCCGAGGTCGGGGCCTCGAGCGGGCGCGGGTTGCCGTCCGCGTCGTCGCGCGGCTCCGGGGCCGGGGCGAGGTCGACCAGCGCGTCGAGCAGCCGCCGGACGCCGACGCCGGTGAGCGCCGCGCCGAACAGCACGGGCGTGGCGGTGCCGGCGAGGAAGTCCTTGTCGTCGAACCCGGCACCGATCTCCGCGAGCAGCGCCAGCTCGTCCTGCGCCGCCGACCAGAACGCCGGCTCCGCCGCGGCGATCTCCGCCTCGGGCACCACCTCGGCCTCGGCCCGGGTGGCCCCGCCGGCAGTACGCGAGTACCGGGTGAACTCCCCCGTCGCCACTTCGACCAGCCCGCGCAGCTCACCCGCGATCCCCACCGGCCACGTGAGCGGCATCGGGCGCAGCCCGATCGTCTGCTCCACCTCGTCGAGCAGCTCCAGGGCCTCGCGGCCGGGCCGGTCCCACTTGTTGACGAACGTGAGCACCGGGATGCCGCGGGCGCGGCAGACGTCGAACAGCTTGAGCGTCTGCGGCTCGAGGCCCTTCGCGGCGTCGAGCAGCATCACCGCGGCGTCGACGGCGGCGAGCACCCGGTAGGTGTCCTCGGAGAAGTCGCCGTGGCCCGGGGTGTCGAGCAGGTTGACCACGCAGTCGCGGTAGCCGAACTGCAGCACGGCGGACGTGATGGAGATGCCGCGCTTGCGCTCCATCTCCATCCAGTCCGACGTGACGCCGCGCCGGCCCGCCTTGCCGTGCACCGCGCCCGCCGTGTCGATCACCTCGGCGTACAGCGCGAGCGCCTCGGTGAGGGTGGACTTGCCGGCGTCCGGGTGGCTGATCACGGCGAACGTGCGGCGCCTGCGCGCCTCGTCCGGCACCCGGGCCGGCTCTGCAAGGACCTCTGACATGAGGCCTCCAGCCTAATGTCCCGCCGAGCGCAGCTCGCTCGCACACCAAGTTCGGTGCTCGCACACGAACTTCAGTTGGTGTGCCGCCACCGAAGTTGCTGTGCCCACGGCGGGCGCCGCCGCCGGAGACGCGAGGCACGGGCAAGCCGGCACCCGCTCGCACACCAACATCGGTGCCCACACACGAACTGCAGTTGGTGTGCGAGCACCACGGTTGCTGTGCGGGCGGGCCGTCAGCGCGCCGCCCGACGCAGGAGAGCGGGAGCCGTGAGCGCGGCGGACAGCGCCAGCACGGCGGCCGCCCACGCGGACAGCCGCATCCCCGCGACGAACGCGTCGGTGGCCACGGCGACCAGCTCGGCCCCGGCGGCAGGCGGGAGCCCGGCGGCGGCGCCGTGGGCACCTGCGAGCGTGTCGGCGGCCGCGGCCGCATCGTGGGGCGCGAGCCCGGCCGGCAGGCCGTCGACCACCGCCCCGCGGTAGACCGCCACGCCGATGCTGCCCAGCAGGGCGATGCCGAGCGCGTTGCCCAGCTCGTTGCCGGTCTCGGAGATCGCCGACGCGGCACCGGCCCGCTCGGCGGGTGCGGCCCCGATGATGAGGTCCACGCTGAGGGTCGACGCGGGCGCCGCCCCGATCCCGAGCACCACCGTGCCGCTGATGACGATCGCGAGGTCCGGCTCGGTCCCGACCTGGGCGAGCAGGGCGAGCCCCACCGCCGCGACGGCGAGCCCGCCGCCCACCAGGTATGCGGCCGGGATCCGGCGTACCGCCACGGTGGACAGCATCGACGTGGCGATGATCGCCCCGGACGGCGGGATCAGCCACAGGCCCGCGGCGAGCGGGCTCATGCCGATCACGATCTGCAGGTACTGCGCGACGAACAGGAAGATCCCGGCCATCATCACGCCGATCAGGACGTTCACCGCCACCGACGTGCTGAACGCGACGGAGCGGAACAGGCGCAGGTCGATGAGCGGGTCGGCGATGCGCAGCTGCCGGCGGGCGAACAGCGCGCCGGCGCCGACGCCTGCCGCGATCACGAGCAGCGCGCCGGGGTCGGCGCCGCTCTCGGCGGACCGCTTCACCCCGTAGATCACGGCGAGCACCGCGACCACCGACAGGGCCGCGCCCGGGACGTCGAACCGGCCGGGCGCCGGGTCACGCACCTCGGGCAGCAACCGCGGCCCCACGACCAGCAGGGCGGCCATCACCGGCAGGTTCAGCAGGAACACCGAACCCCACCAGAAGTGCTGCAGCAGCAGGCCCGCGACGAGCGGGCCGAGCACGGTGCCCACCGAGAACGTGGTGACCCACAGCCCGATCGCGACCGTGCGCTGGGCCGGGTCGGTGAACAGGCTCCGCAGCAGCGACAGCGTGGACGGCATGAGCGTGGCTCCCGCGATGCCGAGCAGCGCCCTGGCCAGGATCAGCAGCTCCGCGGTCGGCGCGAACGCGGCGAGCAGGCTCGCGACCCCGAAGGCGGCCGCACCGGACAGCAACAGCCGCCTGCGGCCGATCCGGTCGCCGAGGGTGCCCATCGTGACCAGGGAGCCCGCGATGAGGAAGCCGTAGACGTCGGTGATCCACAGCAGCTGCGTCCCGCTCGGTTGCAGCGCCTCGCTCAAGGCGGGCGTGGCGAGGACGAGGACCACGAGGTCCATCGAGACGATCAGCGTGGGCAGCACGAGCGCGCCGAGCGCCGCCCACTCGCGGCGCCCGGCACGCACCGGGTCGGTTGCGGTCATCGGTCCCCTTTTCGTTACATGCCGGAACGTAACAGAAGGATAGGCTGGTGACCATGCCGACCGGCCGTCCCCGGGACCCGCAGATCGACGCCACCGTCCTCGAGGCGACGCTCGCCGTGCTCGACGAGTCCGGGTACGGGCGCCTCACCATCGAGGAGGTGGCGCGGCGCGCCGAGGCGACGAAGCCGGCCATCTACCGGCGCTGGCCCACCCGCCAGCACCTCGCCCTCGCCGCGCTGGCCGCGCGCCTCGGCGAGTCCCCGGTTCCGGACACCGACTGCACGCTCTGCGACCTCGGCGAGGGGATCGGGGTCTTCCTGGCCGCCTTCCGCCGCATCCGGCCGGGCGTGCTCGCCGCGCTGTTCGCCGACTGCGCCGCCGTCCCCGAGCTGCGCGACGCGTTCCTCACCACGCTGTTCGACCCACCCCGCGCCGCCGTCGGCCGGATGCTGGAACGCGCGGTGGCCCGCGGCGACCTGCGTGCCGACATCGACCGCGGCCTCGTGCTGGACATGCTGTCCTCGGTGGTGCACTACCGCGCGCTGTTCGGGCACGCCCCCACCACCGACCACGAGGTCGAGCAGGCGGTCGAGGCCCTCCTGTCCGGGATCGCCGTGGACTACCCCCGGCTGGTGGCCCACAGCCGGGCCGGCACCGGGGCGCACCACGCCCACGCCCGAGGAGGCGGAGGCACCGCCGGCGCTTGACAGCGCTTACCGTTACTGCTGCGATCATCCGATTCCTCACCTTTGTGGGTGAGGTGGTTCACGTGGCGGCAGGCGCCACCCCGACGCGCAAGGAGGCGCGGTGGGCGCGGAGCGAAGCAGCTCCACCGGCTCGATGCGACCGGCCGCGGAACGCCGGCCCCGTCGGCCCACCCGGTTCCAGGCAGCGCGGAAGCACGACCGGCACGGCGTCAACGACCGGCACAGTTCCAAGCGCCCGCGGTGAGACGAGGAACCGAATGACGGCATCGAGCAGTCCAGAGCGGAACCGGACCACCCTTCCGAGCAAGTACCTCCCGCCCGTCGATTTCCGCGACCTCCCGGAGCCGGTGCCGCTGCGGAAGGTGACCGGGGCGAGCGTCATCCTCCTGGCCACCGCCATCGGGTCCGGGGAGGTGATCCTCTGGCCCTACATCACCACCCAGGTCGGGTTCACCTTCATGTGGGCGGCGGTCGTGGGATTCGCGATCCAGTTCTTCCTCAACATGGAGATCGAGCGCTACACGCTCGCCACCGGGGAGACCGCGATCACCGGCTTCACCCGGTTCTGGAAGCCGTGGTGGTGGCTGTTCGTCGTCTTCGCCCTCTGCCAGAACTTCTGGCCCGGCTGGGCGACCGGCGCCGCGACGGCGGCGACGTACGTGTTCGGCATGGGCGAGGACGCACCGGTCGTCCCGATCACGATCGCGGCGCTGCTCGCCATCGGCATCACGCTCACCCTCTCGCCCGTCGTCTACCAGACCGTCGAGAAGATCCAGGGCGTCCTGGTGGTGCTGATCATGATCTTCGTCGTGATCGCCATCCCGGCCGCCACGACCGGCGAGGCGTGGGCCGCGCTCTTCACCGACGGCGTCGGCTTCCCGGTCGGGCAGGAGGGCCTGGGCATCGCGCTGCTGCTGGGCGCGCTGGCATTCGCCGGAGCCGGCGGCGCCAACAACCTCGTGCAGAGCAACTACATCCGGGACAAGGGCATGGGTATGGGCATGCACATGCCCAAGATCGTCTCTCCCATCACCGGGCACGAGGAGGCGAAGCCGTCACTGGGGTACGTGTTCCCGACCGACGCCGAGAACATGAGACGGTGGCGTGGCTGGTGGAAGGTGGCGAACTGGGAGCAGTTCATCACCTTCTTCCTCATCGGGATCCTGACGCTCGTCATCATGTCGGTGCTGGCCTACTCGACGCTCGGAGTCGGCCAGGTGCAGGAGCAGAACCTCGCGTTCCTGCTGCTGGAGGGGCAGGTCCTGCAGGAGGCCGTCGCGCCGTGGTTCGGCATCGCCTTCTGGATCGCCGCGGTCATCGCGCTCTTCACGACCAACCTCGGGATCCTCGACTACACCAGCCGCCTGATCGCCGACCAGTTCAAGATCCACGCACTGAAGGACAGCGAGACCTGGACCGAGAGCAGGATCTACGCCGCGTCCGTCTGGCTCATGATCATCGTGGGCTCGCTGATCCTCATCGCCGGCGTCGACCAGCCGTTCCTGCTCGTCCTGATCGCATCCTGCATCGCCGGTGTGCAGATGTTCATCTACTCCGGCCTGCTGATCCTGCTCAACCGCAAGGCCCTGCCGAAGGAGCTGCAGATCGGCGGGGTACGGCTGGCGGTACTGGCCGTGTCGTTCCTCTTCTTCGGCTTCCTGTCCGTGATGCTCGTTCTCGACGAACTCGGATTCTTGGGGTAGCCACCGTGGTGAAGCAGCTCTGGCTGCGGGTCGTCGTCGCGTTGACGCTGTGGATCGTCATCGTCGGCCTGATGTGGGTGACCGGCATCATCTAGCCGAGCCGATCATTCAGCATCGATCACTCAGCATCGATCACTCAGCATCCGTTCAGCGACCCGGTCGCAGTGTGGGTCTCTCGCCCGCACTGCGACCGGAAGGCCCCATGCCGAGCCTGCAGGACCGCTTCGACCCGCGCCGCAACGGCTTCGACGCGCTGCGGCTGCTGTTCGCGCTGCTCGTGGCCGTCGACCACGGTGTGTCCGCCCACTCGGGCGGGCAGCTGGGGATCGGCCGGACCGGGATCGGCGACTTCGCGCTCGACGGGTTCTTCGTCCTCAGCGGGTACCTGGTCACGCGCAGCTGGTTCCGGCTGGAGTCGTTCCCGCGCTTCGCCTGGCACCGCTTCCTGAGGATCATGCCCGGGTTCTGGGTGTGCCTCGTGGTGGTCGCCTTCGTCGTGGCGCCGGTCGCGGCCGCGCTGCAGGGCATGTCGCCGCTGCAGGCGTTCACCGGCACCCCGTCGGCCTGGGACTACGTGTTCCAGAACGCGGGGCTCCTGATCGTCCACTTCGACATCGCCGGCATCCTCGCCGACCTGCCGAAGGAGGACAGCTTCAACGGGGCCGTGTGGTCGCTCGCGTTCGAGGCGCTCTGCTACGCGATCGTCGGCGTGCTCGGCGCTCTCGGCGTGCTGTGCAGGCGCGCGGCGCTCGTCCCGGCGGCCGCCGCCGTGCTCCTCGCGCTCACCGCGATGCAGGTGGCCGGCCTGCCGGTCCTGCTGAACGACCGGATCATCCGGCTCACGCTCGTGTTCCTGCTGGGCGCCACCGCATACCTGTACGCGGACCGGGTGCCGCTGCGCGGCGGACTCGTGGCGGCCGCGGCGGGGCTGTTCCTCGCGAGCCTGGCGCTCTTCGACGACTACCGGGTGCTCGGCGCCGTGCCGTTCGCCTACCTCTGCCTGTGGGCCGGCACGAGCTTCGCGTGGCGGACCCGCACGGACCTCTCGTACGGCTTCTACATCTACCACTGGCCCCTGCAGCAACTCCTCGTGCTGACGGCGCTCGGCACGGCCCCGATCGCGGTGTTCGTGGCCGTCTCGATCACGCTCGCGCTGCTGCCCGCCGCCGCGTCCTGGTACCTGGTGGAACGGCCGGTGCTGCGCCACAAGGACAGCCCGCTGCCCGACCGGCTCGCCGAAGGCCTGACTGCCGCGTTCGCCCCCGCCCCGGGGCGGAGCCGCCTCCGGCGGCCGTAGAGCTACCGGCCCGCGCCCGCGTCCACCCAGGTGCCGCCGCGCCGCTCGATCTCCGGCAGCGCCGCCCGGGCCTCGGCGACGAGCTCCGAGACGAACACGAGGACGACGTCCGGCTCCGCCGCCACGAGGCCCTCGGGCGTGATGATGGGGATGTCGGTGCCGGGCATGCGCCGGTCCTGCTTGCCCGGGGAGGCGTCGGCGACCCCGCGCAGCAGGCCGGAATCGAGGTCGGCGAGGCGCAGCAGCGACACCGCGCGCGAGGCCGCCGCGTAGCCGTACACCCGGCGGCCCGCGGCCCGCTGCGCCACGAGCATCTCGCGCAGCGACCCGGCCGTGCGCTGCACGGAGTGCTGCAGGGCACCGACCTTGCCCGGTCGCAGCATGCCCGCGGCGAGCTCGGGCGCCACCACGGCGTCGACCGCTGCCGTGTCGACGGCGGGCGACTCGGACGTGCGGCCCGCGACGAGCGCCACCGTGCCCCCGTACAGGGGGAACCGGCGGGCGGTGGTGACGGTGAACCCGGCCCGCCCGAGCATGCCGATCATGGCGGGCGTCGAGTAGTAGGCGTAGTGCCCCAGCCGCAGCGCGTTCCACTGGGTGCCGGCCACGATGGCGTGCAGCGAGTGGAACTGCACGACGAGGCGGCCTCCGGGCCGCACGGCCGCGGCGCGCTCCCGCAGCGCCGCGTCCTGGTCGCGCTCGTGCATCACGCCGAAGCAGCCATCGATCACCAGGTCGGCGCCCTCCTCGCGGGGCGCCGGGGTGAAGCCGTGCCCGGCGAGCAGGTCCAGCCACGTGCCGCCGTGCGGGCTGGGGAACTCCGCGGCGGTGCCGGCGGACGGGAGGGCGCCGGCCGCCACGAGCTCGCGCACCGCGTCGGCCCGCTGGGTGGTGAGCGCCGCGGGCTCGGCGCCCACGACCTCCTCCGGCACGTCGGCGTCGTCGGCGAGCTGGGCGAGCCCGCAGCTCGCGCACAGCCACATCCGCAACGGGAACAGCTCGTCGGGGCCGGGATCGTCGATCTTCGGGAACAGCTCGGACGACGGCTGGGCACCGAGGTCCAGGACGATGTCTCCGTCGGTGCGGTGACAGGAACGGCAGGCGGGGCTGGCGATCACCATCGGTCTCCCGGATCGGTCCGGCGGCACAGTGCTGTCGAACTGCTCAGCGGTAAGGTCGGCCCGAAGGCCCGGGACGTCACCCAGGCACATCGAACCGTGACACGAGCACCGTCGGTGGAGGCACCATGCACGTCCGAGAGACCGGGATCGCCGGCCTCCTGGTGTTCGAGCCGTCGCCGCACCGCGACGAACGCGGATGGTTCAGCCGCACCTTCGACGCCGACGTGGCGCGGGGCGCTGGCGTGGACCCGCACGCGTTCCTGCAGGACTCCCAGTCGCGCACGGTACGCGCCGGGCTGCGCGGGCTCCACGGCCGGGTCGGGCGCGGCGAGGCGAAGTTGGTGCGCTGCGCGCGGGGCGCCATCTTCGACGTCGTGGTGGACGCGCGGCCCGGCTCGCCGACCATGGGACGCGTCGAGACGTTCCGCCTCGACGACGAGAACATGACGAGCATCTACATCCCGCGCGGGTGCCTGCACGGCTTCCAGGCGCTCGCCGAGGCCGACACCTGCTACCGGATCGACGCCCCGCACGATCCCACGGAGGACGTGACCGTCCGCTACGACGACCCGGACCTCGCGATCGACTGGCCGATGCCGGTCTCGGTGATGAGCGAGAAGGACAAGGCCGGGCGCAGCTGGGCCGACCTCACCCAGCTCCTGGGCGCAGCGGCCGGCCGCTGACCCCGCCCGGCGCGCCGAAGGGCGTGGTGCGACCGCACACCAACCGGTGGGTCGCCACACCAACGCGAACGTCGGTGTGCGAGGCCGCGGCCCGGCGGCGACAGACCAACCGTGGCGCCCACACACCGACTGCAGTTCATGTGCGAGCACCGACGTTGGTGCGTGACCGCCCCCGTAGCGGCGGCCCCTTCGGCCGGCGGCCCCGACGTCAGGTCCTGCGGGCCGCGTCGCCGATCCGGATGATCGCGGTGGCCTGCACCGCCGCCGCGACGACCAGCACGCCGATCGCGGCGGCGTACCCGGCGGTCAGGTCGATCAGCAGGCCCATCACGAACGGGCCGCTGCCGGCCACCGTGTAGCCGACGCCGAGCGCCATCCCGCTGGTGGCGGCGCTCGCCGCGGCGTCGGGGGTGCGCCAGGCGACCACGGAGAGCCCCAGCGGGAACCCGGCGCCGGAGCCGATGCCGACGAGCACGGCCCACACCCACGGCCCGACGAGCGGCGGCAGGGGCGCGAGCAGCAGGCCGGCCGTGCCGACCGCGGTGCTGGCGAGCGCCACGCCGGACCAGAACCGCCAGCGGCCGGTGCGCTCGGCCAGGGCCGGGATCACGAGGGCGCCCGGCACCTGCGCCGCGGCCCAGACCGCGAGCACGATCCCCGCATCGCGCGGGCTCCACCCCCGGCTCGTGAGGTAGGGCGCTAGCCACGTCATCCAGCCGTACACGAGCAGCGAGGCGGCGGACTGGTGGGCCGCCGCCAGCCGGGCGAAGCGGTCGCGCCACGGCAACCCGGCGCGCGCCTTCGGGACGGGACGCTCGACCCGGCGCGCCACCGGGACCCACGCCCCGAGCGCGAGCACCGCCGGCACCGCCCACACGGCCAGCGCCAGCGACCACCCGCCGACGCCGACGGCCAGCGGCACCGCCACCGCGCTCGCCACCGTGGCGGGGATCGTCATCGCCACGACGTACGCCCCGGTGACCGCGCCGGCCCGGTCGGGCAGGTGCTGCTTGACCACCCCGGTGAGCAGCACGCCTGCCACGCCGATGCCGAACCCCGCGACCAGGCTGCCGGCGACCAGCGGCACGGCCGCCGGGACGCCCCGCACGAGGCTGCCGAGCGCGACCAGCCCGACCGCCCCGACGAGCGCGCGCTCCGGCCCCCCGCGACGGGCGGCGGCCGGGCCGCCGAGCGAGCCCGCCGCCATCATCAACACCGCCCCGGTCTGGACGAACCCCGCGGCGCCCGCCGAGAAGCCGAGGTCGGCGCGGACGGCCTCGATGAGCGGCGGGTATCCGGCCAGTGCGGTGCGCAGGTTCGACGCCAGTGCCAGCAGCCCGACGAGCACCACTCCCGGCCGAACCCGTACAGAGGTGTAGGCTACGTTCACGCATTACACGGTAGGGGAGGCTTGTAAGAGGTGCAACTCCTATTAGACGATTACCGGGTCGGGGCGGCGGTGGCCACGGACCTCGTCAACAGCGCGCCCGAGGTGATGGTGCGCACCGGCGACCTGCTCCCCGACGCCGCCGCCCTCACCCGCTTCCTCGCCGACCGCGACCTGCTCCCCGCCGCCGCACCCACGGCGGCCGACGTGGACGCCGTTCGCGCCCTGCGGCGGACGCTACGCGCTCTGCTCGAGAAACCCGACCCCGAACGGATCGCCGCGCTCACCACCGCCACCGGCGGCCTGGAGCTGATCGGGGGCCGCGCGGGCCGCTGGGAATGGCGGGTCCGCGCCCGGCCCGGCGCGTCGCTCGCGGAGGAGCTCGCGCTCCTGACCGGCACCGCCCTGCTGTCCGCGCTCCGCGCACTCGGGCCCGACCGGTTCCGCCACTGCGCCGCACCGACCTGCGACGGCATGTTCGTCGACACCAGCAGGGCGGGCCGGCGCCGCTACTGCGTGCCGGAGGTCTGCGGCAACCGGGTCAACGTCGCGGCCCACCGCGCCCGCCGCCGCGCCGCCGGACCGGTCCCCGGGCGTACGAGCGACGCCTTCGTCCGATAGGGCACAGCAGTACGGACGTGCCGTTCGTTCGACGGTCAGGTGGGCGTGGGGGCGGCCAGCGGGTCCAGCGCCGGGGGCTTGGGCGTCCGTTCCACGGCTCCTGCCGCGCGCAGCGGGAGCCACAGGACGAACGTGGCCCCGGCGTCGGGTTCGCTGTGGACCCTGACGCCGCCGCCGTGGCTCTCCACCACCTGTCGGACGATCGCGAGACCCAGGCCGGTACCGCGGTCCCGCCCGCTGCCGACGTCGGGGCCCCGCCAGAACCGGTCGAAGACCCGCTCCTGGTGCTCCGCGGCGATCCCCGGGCCGCGGTCGCGCACGGCCAGCCACGCCCAGCCGCCGTGCCGGCCCGTGGCGAGCACGATCTCCTCCCCCCGGCGGCGACACCCGGACCGCGTTGGACAGCAGGTTGTCCCCGACCCCGACTGCCCGCAGCGTGACGGGGAGACCGGCACCGCTGCCGCGCGGCTGTGAGCGATCACCGGCCGGCGCGAGCCGCCCGCGGCGAGATGGCGGCCCGCTCGGTGGCGAGCGCCGGGAGCCCGGTGTTGCCCTCCTGGTAGAACACCCGCAGCGTGATCCCGGCGATCCTCCAGCCGCCGGGTGAGCGGACGAGCGGCACCACGTAGTGCCCGTGCACACCCCAGGTCGCGCCGCCGTCGGCGCCCGCGATGTGGTGGTAGCCGCGCACGTGGGTGCGCACCGTGGGCCCGTCCCCGCCCGCCCCGACGCCCTCCTCGAGACGGCCCGTCCCGATGAGGTGCTGCGTGGCGTCGAAGCCGGGCAGCAGCCCCTGCCAGCGCCGCACGAGCTCGTCACCGGACACCGTCTCCGCCGCCCCGCCGAACAGCTCCGTGTAGTCGGTGCGCACCTCGTCGGCGAGGCAGTCGCGGACGGCGGGCCAGTCGAGGTCGTCGACGGCCTGGAGCAGGCGGGTGAGCACGGCGGCGGGATCGTCGGATGCAGGCACGGACGGATCCTGGCACCGCAGCGGCCGGCCGGGAGGGTCCGATCTTGCGCATGCGTTCCCGTCACCGGCGCAGCTCGCCCGGGGGCACGCCGAACTCCCGCCGGAACAGCCTCCGGAAATGGCTCACGTTCGAGAACCCGACCGAGTGCGCGACCCGCACCACGCTCGCGTCCGACGTGAGCAGCGCCGCCTTCGCCGCCTCCAGCCTGCGGGCGATGACGAACCGGTGGGGCGCGAGGCCGGTGGTCGCCGTGAAGGCCCGGGCGAAGTGGAACGGGCTCAGCGCCGCGACGCCGGCCATCCGGTCGAGCGTGATCGTGCCGGCGAGGTCGGCGTCGACGAGGTCCGCGACCCGCTCGACGGTCCGCCGGTCCAGGCCGCGGACCGGGGCCCGGTCCACCCGCGGGGCCCCGCACGCCCGGGCGGCGCCGTACGACCGGGCGAGGTGGGCGACCAGCCGGTGGGCGAGCGTGCTCGCCGCGATGTCGGTGAGACCGCCGCCGGGGAGGTGCGTCCGCCTGAGCAGCACGGCCGTCCCGAACACGACGGCGTCGCGCACGCCGAGCGCGGGCTCGACACCCGGAGCGGTCCGGCGGACGAGCTCCGGATCCGGGTAGATCTCCAGGGCCTCGGTGGTGCCCGCCACCCCGCCCCACGTGATGCCCTCCGCACCGGTGACGAACACCGCGCCCGCGGGGATGTCCGCGCGCACCGCCCGGCCGCCCGACTCGTACTCCTGGCCGTGGTGCCGGGAGAACGAGACGCCGACCTGGTGCTGTCGCGTGACCGTCGGCTCGTCGTGGGGCGGCAGCCAGGCGTACTCGGAGCGCATGCCCGGCCAGTGGATGACGCTCTGCACGGCGCGTCGCTGCCTCACCCCCCGGTCGTACCGCACCCCGCGCTCGGCCGGCGTGAGGTGGTCAACCGGCGCGCAGCAGCTCCGGGACGGCGGCCTCGGCTGCCGCCCGCAGAGCCGGGACCGACTCCTCGGGCACCGAGCGGTGGGGCCAGCGCACCCGGGTGCCGGTGCGGGCCCAGCCGCCGATCGCGGCGAGCGTCTTGTCGAGGGCCGGGTCGCAGTAGCCCGCGCGGGCGAGCGGGGCGATGTGGGTGTCCAGGAAACCGCGCAGCCGCTCCTCGAACGCCAGTGCTGCCGGCAGGTCGCTCGTGACCTGCGCGTACCAGCGGGCCGCACCGCCCGGGTTCAGGCAGGCCACGTTCGAGTAGGCGCCCGCCGCGCCGCGCGCGTAGCCCGACGCCAGGGTGTGGCCGGCCACGAACACGGCGAGCCGCCCGCCCACCGCGTCGGCCATGCGCGCGTACCAGGCGTCGTCGCCGCCGGGCACCTTCACCCCGACCAGCGCGGGGACCTCGGCGGCCAGCTTCCCGAACAGCTCCGGCGGGACCTGCGTCTTCGCGTACGGCGGGTTGTAGAGCACGAGCGGCACCCGTCGGCGACCGTCGCCATCCGCTCGACGGCGGCGAGCACCTCGTCGGGCCCGAGCGGCAGCCAGTCGGGCAGCACCACCTGGATCGCGCCGGGACGCAGCGCCGCGGCGCGGGCGATCCGGTCCAGGGACAGCTGCCCGCTGGGATGGCTCGCCCCGAGCTGGAACGGGATCCCGGCAGCTGTGCAGCGCTCCGCCACGAGCGCGTGCAGCCGGTCGTACTCGGTCTCGGTGAGCGTGTGGAACTCGCCCGCCGTGCCGTTGGTGTAGACGCCGTGCACGCCGGAGGCCAGCACGTGGTCGAGCGCGGCAGCCAGCCGGTCGACGTCGATGCTCTCGTCGGGGCGGATCGGCAG
This sequence comes from Pseudonocardia adelaidensis, assembly GCF_039543345.1. NCBI lineage: Bacteria > Bacillati > Actinomycetota > Actinomycetes > Pseudonocardiales > Pseudonocardiaceae > Pseudonocardia > Pseudonocardia adelaidensis. The sequence goes on from NZ_BAABJO010000037.1 coordinate 36,675, forward strand.
CAGCGCGGTGGCCCAGACGCCGCGCAGCGCGGCAGCCGTCAGCGGTTCCACGTCAGCCCGCGTCCGACTCGGGGTGGCGCAGCAACGCGGCGCGCACCCGGATGTCGTCGAAGTGCTGCTGCATCGCCGCGATGCTCTCGGCGGCGTCGCCGGCCTGCAGGGCGCGGATGATCTGCAGGTGCACGGCGCCGCGCCCGCCCTCGGGGACGGGGATCGAGTCGCCGAGGCGCGTGAACAGCTCCCAGAACACCTCGATGAGGTTGTCGACGAGCGGGTTGCCCAGCGCCCGGTAGAGCAGCAGGTGGAACCGCTTGTCCACCTCGGTGATCGGCTTCCCCCGGCCCTCGAGCGCGGTCATCTCGTCGGCGAGCCGGGCGCACTCGGCGAGCTCGACCTGCGGGTTCAGCCGCGCGACGGCCGGCATCAGCCCGACCTCCATCGCCTCCCGCGCGGTGAGGATCTCCTCCAGCGCGGTGCCGGCGGCCGCGAGGCCGTAGGGCAGCTGGTCGATCAGCGGGCGGAAGGAGAACGCCGAGACGAAGAGGCCGTTGCCGTGCCGGGCCTCGATGACGCCGAGGGTCTGCAGGCTGCGGGTCGCCTCGCGCAGCGACAGCCTGCTCACGCCGAGCCGCTCGGCGAGCGCGGCCTCGGGCGGCAGCCGGTCGCCCGGGCCGAGCCCGGCCTCGGTGATGAAGTCCCGCAGCCGGGCCTGGGCCTCGAGGTAGATCGGCGACCTAGCCATCGGCGTCCTCCTGGGCGGTGCGCACCGCGGCGGCGAGGTCGTCCACCGCGGCGCGGGCGGCGCCGTCCGGACGACCGTACGGCGAGCGGGCCGGCCCCGCGTCCGGCCCGAGCTCGTTCATCAGCGCCTTGAGGAACCCGATCCCCCCGTGAGCGTTCGCCGCAGCGGCGACCTCGCGGAACGGCGCGTGCAACCGGTAGGCCTCGGCGGTGTCTCCACGGTCGAAGGCCGCCGCCACGGCGTGCGCCAGCGGGGCCATCCCGTTGTAGAGCGTGCCGATCACGCGGTCGGCGCCGCAGGCAAGCGCCGCGGGCAGCAGCTCGTCGCGCCCGAAGTAGGCGTGCAGGCCGGGCGCGGCCGCACGGGTGCGGTCGAACTCGAGCAGGTCGCCGTCGGTGAACTTCACGGCGGCGGTCGTCGGGGCCGCCGCGGCGAGCGCCGCGACCACATCGGACGGCCGGTGGCGGGAGCCGGTCATGCTCGGGATGTGGTAGAAGCCGAACGGCGTCTGCGGCGCGGCCGCGGCGATCCCGGCCAGGTGCCCCACGAGGGCGTCGACGCTCGGCGCGTCGCCGTAGTACGGGCCGACGGCCGCCACGAGGTCGGCCCCGCACGACTCCGCGTGCGCCGCCAGCTGCTGCGCCTGCGCGAGGTCGGTGTGCCCGACGTGCACGCCCAGGCCCATGCCCGCGGGACGGGCGTCCTGCCACGCCTCCACCAGCGACTGCCGCTCGCCCGCGTCCATGGCCGCGAACTCGCCCGTGGTGCCGCCGACGAACGCGCCCGCCACCCCCGCGGCGTGCAGGTGGGCGGCCTGCGCCGCGACGACGTCGAGGGCCAGCTTGCCGTCCTGGGTGAACGGCGTCGGTGCGGCGGCCCAGATCTCGAGCATCAAGCGAGTCCCTTCTAGTGGCCCGGACCGGGAGTCCGGTGCGTGTATCGGCGGATCCAGGTTTCCGTTGGGTGTGCCGGCAGGCCGGCCTCGTACCGGGCCGTACTCGGCCGCTTTGCCGGGGCGCCCAGCGGGAAGCTGGGCCGTCGAGACATGTGGTGGGCTCCCGGTCCGGGTCACTCAACCCTTCGTGGCGCCGTCGGTCAGGCCGGCGACGATGTAACGCTGGAGCAGCACGAACAGCACGATCACCGGCACGGCCACGACGGCCGAGACGGCCATCAGCTCGTTCCACCGGGTGCCGAACGCGTTGGTGAGCTTCGCGATCACCACGCTGACCGGCTGCAGCTCATCGCCGGTCGCGAGCGCCAGCCCGAACACGAACTCGCCCCACGCGCCGAGGAAGCTGACGACCGCCATCGTGATCACGCCGGGGACGCTGACCGGCAGGGCCACGCGGACGAACGCGCCGAACGTCGTGCAGCCGTCCACGCGCGCCGCCTCGAGGACCTCGCCGGGCACCGACAGGAAGTACGGCCGCATGATCGTGATGGCGAGCGGGATCGACAGCGAGCAGTTCGCGATGATCAGCCCGGCGTAGGTGTTGACCAGGCCCACCCGCCCGAACAGCACGAACATCGGCAGCGCGAGGTTGACCGCCGGGATCATCTGCACGGCGAGGAACAGCAGCAGCGCGGGCGTGACCCACCGGATGCGCAGGCGCGCGAGCCCGTAGGCGGCCGGCACGGCCACGACGAGCGTGAGCAGCGTGGTCCCGGTCGCGATGACGACCGTGTTGAGCAGGCCGCGGGCGATGTCCGGGTCGCCGAACACGGCGGTCTGGTACGCCGCGAGCGTCGGGGGCACCGGTACGAGCGCGGGCGGCCGCGCGAAGACCTCGGCCTGCGCCTTGAGCGAGGTGTTGAGCATCCAGTAGACGGGCAGCAGGTAGACCGCCGTCACGACGACCGCGATCACGAGCCTGGTCCGCTCGCGCGTCATGCCGCCTCCTCCTTGCGGAGCGACCGGAAGTAGAAGACCGACAGCACCAGCGGCACCATCAGCATGACGGTGGTGGCCACGGCCGCCGTGTCGTAGCGGCGGAACTCGAACGCCTCCTGGAAGGCGTAGAGCGGCAGGGTGAGCGTGGCGCCCCCCGGGCCGCCCCGGGTCATGAGGTAGACGGTGTCGAACGTCTTGAAGGCGAAGATGAAGATCAGCAGCATCACCGTGATGCTGACCGGGCGCAGCGCAGGCAGCGTGACGTGCCGGAACTGCTGCCACGCCGAGGCACCGTCGATGCGGGCCGCCTCGTAGAGCACCGCCGGCACGCCCTGCAGGCCCGCGACGATGAGGATCATCGCGAACGGCGCGAAACTCCACGCCGTGGCCGCGATCACCGACACGAGCGCGGGGCCGGGCCGGCCCAGCCAGAAGAAGTCGCCCTCGATCAGGCCCAGGCCGCGCAGCGCCGCGTTGAGCAGGCCGTACGAGCCGTCGAGCAGCCAGCGCCACACGTTCGCGCCCACCACCGTCGGCAGGATCCAGGCCAGCATCAGCAGCGCCCGCATCACGTTGCGGCCTGCGAACCGGCGGAGGAACAGCAGCGCGAGCGCGAGGCCGCCGGCGTAGGTCAGCGCCACCGTGCCGACGGCGTAGACCAGCGACAGCCACAGGGCCTGCCAGAACTCGGGCCGGCCGAACTGGTCGGCGAAGTTGGCGAACCCCACCCACTCCGCCCCGCCCCGGATGACCTCCTTGAGCCCGACGTCCTGGAACGCCTGCAGCACGCTGTAGGCCAGCGGGTACACCACCGTGACGGCCACGAACAGCACCGCGGGCACCAGGAACAGCTGGTCGGCGCGGGCGCCCGCACGGCGGCGCCGCCGGTGGGCGGGCGCCGGCGTGCGGGTGCGCTCGAGAACGGCGGTCATGAGGTCCCGAGTGCCTCGTCGATCGTGGCCTGGGCGCTGCGCGCGGCGTCCGGCACCGGGGTACCGCTGATCACCTGCTGGAGCGCGGCCTGCAGCGCCGTCAGCACCTCCGTGTTGTGCGGCGCGAGCGCGGCGTCGGGAGCCCACGCCTGCTGGAGCTGCTGGGCGAAGACCGCGCGGACCGGGTCCTCCGCCGTGCCCGGCACGTCGCTGCGCGCCGGCAGCTTGTTCCGCTCCGGCAGGTAGGTCTGCAGCTCGTCGGGCCGCTGCATGAACGTGATGAGGTCCCAGGCGCGGTCGACGTCGTCGCTGGTGGCGCCGATCGTCAGGTTCTCCGCCGACAGCACCGTCTGACCGGTGGCCTCCGACGGCAGCACGGCGACGCTCCACTGCAGGTCGGGATTCTCCTCGCGCAGGATGCTCACGTACGTCGCCGAGTTGATCATCATCGCGGCCTGGCCGGTGGCGAACTGGTTCTTCGCGTCCTCCTCGTTCCAGGTGAGGAAGCCCTCCGACAGCGCGCCGCTGCCCACCATCCGCTGGAAGGACTCGAGCGCGGCGTGCCCACCGGGGCTGTCGATCTCGGTGGGCTGCGCGCCTGCCGCGAGCATCCGGATCTCGAGGCCGGTGGCCCCTTCTGCGCCCTCGATCCCGCTCACCGCGAGCCCGGAGCGGCCCGCGCCGGAGAGCGCCGCCGCGGTGGACTCCATCTCGGCCCACGTCGTCGGGACGGCGAGGCCCTTCTCCTGCAGCATCGCGGTGTTGTAGTAGACGGCGTAGGCGTCGGCGAGGTGCGGGATCCCGTAGGTCTTCCCGTCGGCCTGCGTGGACTCCCAGCCGGTCGGGAAGTAGGCGCCCTGCTGCCCCCAGGCCTCCACCTGGGGGCTGAGGTCCTGGATCACCCCGGCGTCGGCCATCGCCGCCGTGTCGAACGCGCTGATCAGCGCGATGTCGGGGCCGTCACCCGCGGCCGCGGCCTGGGTCAGCGTGCGGTTGAAGTCGTCGTAGGGGATGAAGCGGATGTCGACGTCGGTGCCGCTCTGCTGCTCGTAGCGCGCCACGAGGTCGTAGAACGGCTTGCCGGTCGGCATCGACTCGTCGCCGTAGAACTGCCAGACCGACAGCGGCTCCGTCGCCGCGCCTCCGCTCTCCCCGCCACCAGCGCACCCCGCCGCCGCGAGGACGGCGGCGGCCATCACCACGCCGGCTCTGAGGACTGCCCGCATGTCCGACCTCCTTGTCCGAGTCCGAGCGGGAAAATAGGTTAGATATCTGAACTCTGTCAAACCTGTCGGAGGGGTGTGCCACGCTCGACCCGTGCCGGATCCCGCCCTGTTCGCCGCGTTCGTCGTCGCTGCCACCGTGCTCGTCCTGACGCCGGGGCCGGACATGCTCTTCATCATGGGTGTGGGCGCCATCGGTGGGCCGGCCGTCGGCCTGTGCGCCGCGCTGGGCGTCGCACTCGGGTTGGCCGTGCACGCGGTGGCCACCGCCTTCGGGCTGGCGGCGCTGTTCTCGGCGGTGCCCACCCTCTACGTCGTCGTCAAGCTCTGCGGGGCCGCCTACCTGCTGTACCTCGGCATCACCACGCTGCGCAGGCGCGACGAGGGCCTCGGGCGCGCCGACACCGTCCCGGGAGGGCGCGCGCGAGCGTTCCGGCGCGGCGTCTACAGCAACCTGCTGAACCCCAAGGTCGTGCTGTTCAACGCCGCGTTCCTCCCGCAGTTCGTCGATCCGTCGCGGGGGAGCGTCACGGCGCAGCTGCTCGTGCTCGGCGCCGCGTTCGTGCTGGTCGACCTGTTCATCGACGGTCCCATCGGCCTGCTCGCGGGCCGGCTCGGCGCCCTGCTGGCCGGGCACCGCCGGGCGCTGCGCCGGCTGCACATCGCCACCGGATCGGTCTTCATCGGGCTGTCCGCCCGGCTCGCGCTCACCCGCTGACTCCGCGCGGCAGCGCGAGTGTCCGCAGGCGGTGTCGGCCGCCACCGGCTCGGTGCCGCACGCTGCCATCCCGACCGGCAGGTGTTGCCGCGCCTCTCGCCACCGCGAGCAGCACACCAGCGCTGTCGCCACCACCGCGATGTGCTGATCGATCGGTCGGCCCTTGATCACCTATGCGGTCCGCAGGTCAGATCGGACGCAGCTCATGACCCGTTCCTGATCGTCAGCCATGTGCGTGGTGGTCGGACGGCGGTACCCGCTGCTGGATCGACATCGGCCCGCGACCTCCTGGGCGTTCCGCGGAGCGCGACCCAGGCGGATCCGGTCGCCACCCGGGTGATCGGGTCGCCGGCGACCCGCCGGTCGCTCTTCCTGCATCTGCTCTGCCGACGGCAACTGGAAGACTCGCCCGGATGGAGCCCGACCACCCCGACCCGGACCGCACCCGCGACTTCGGCGAGCAGCTGCTGGGCATGCTCACCGGCGGCATGCTCAGCATGCTGATCGGCATCGGCCACCGCACCGGACTGTTCGAGGCGGCGGCCCGCGGGCCCGCCACGAGCGTGGAGCTGGCCGAGCGGGCCGGGCTGCACGAGCGGTACGTGCGCGAGTGGCTGGGCGCGATGGTGACCGGCGGGATCATGGAGTACGACCCGGCCGACGGCAGGCACCGCCTGCCCGCCGCACACGCAGCCCTCCTGACCGGGGCCACCTCGCGCAACATCGGCCCCGTCGCCAACAGCCTGCGCACCCTGGGCACCGTCCTTCCGCAGGTCGAGCGGTGCTTCGCCGAGGGCGGCGGCGTGCCGATCGCGGAGTTCGCGGCGGTGTCGGTGGGCGGTCTCGGCGAGACGTGGCGCCACGTCTACGACGAGCACCTCGTCGACGGCTTCCTCGGCCGCGTGCCCGGCCTGCACGACCGGCTGCGCGCCGGCGCCCGCGTCCTCGACCTCGGCTGCGGCACCGGCCACGCCGTCAACGTCATGGCACGGGAGTTCCCGGACTCGACGTTCGACGGCCTCGACATCGCCACCGCCGCGATCGACGACGCGGAGGCGGAGCGCGCGGCGATGGCGCTGCCCAACGCCGCGTTCGCGGTGGGCGACGCCGCCGAGCTCGCCCCGGACCGCCCCTACGACGTGATCACGGCGTTCGACGCCGTCCACGACCAGGCCGCACCCGAGGTCGTGCTGCGCAGGATCCGGGACGCCCTGGCCCCCGGCGGTGTGTTCGTGATGATCGACACGAACTTCGCGACACGGCTCGAGGACAACATCGCCAACCCGTACGCCCCGCTGTCCTACGGCATCAGCCTGCTGTTCTGCGTGCCCACCTCGATCGCGACCGGCGGCAGCGCGCTCGGCGCCGTGTGGGGGCAGGAGCTGGCCCGCGAGATGCTCACCGACGCCGGGTTCACCGACGTCCGGGTGCTCGACACCCCGCGCCCCCAGAACTGCATGTACGTCTGCCGGACGGAGGCATCGTGAACACCGAGGCACAGGTCGTCGAGCGCACCACCGGCCATGCCGGCGAGCTGGTGCTGCGCCGGGTGGGGGACCACCACGAGATCGTCGCGAACGGCGTCTTCCTCATGGACACCCGCGGCGGGCGCTCCGAGCGGCTGCTCGTCTCCGCCGCCGCCGACCGGATGCCGCCGCCCGGGCGGATGCTCATCGGCGGGCTCGGCGTCGGCTTCTCACTGGCCGCCGCGCTCGCACACCCCGCGGTCACGGCGGTCGACGTGGTCGAGCGCGAGGGCGCCGTGATCCGCTGGAACCACGGCCACCTCGCGCCGCTGCACGGCGACGCGCTCGCCGACCCGCGCGTCACCGTGCACGAGGCGGACGTCGCCGACCTGATCGCGGCCGCCGAGCCCGGGTCGTTCGACGCGATCTGCCTCGACACCGACAACGGCCCCGACTGGCTCGTCAGCCCGGCCAACGCGCGGCTCTACACCGACTCCGGGCTGTCCGCCGCCGCCCGCGCGCTCTCCCCCGGCGGGGTCCTCGCCGTCTGGAGCGCCGCCCCCTCCCCCGCGCTGGTCGCACGGATGGGCGGTCTCTTCACCGATGTCGCGACCCGCGAGGTGCCGGTCGAGCGCGGGGCCCCGGACGTGGTGACGCTGGGCGCCGGCCCGCGCGGCGAGGTGTGATCGCCGGCCCCGATCCGACTCCGCACGCCGCATGCCCACTTCGCACAGGGCCGGCCCGGTGCGAGGTCCTCGCCGGGTGTGCGGAGTCGACCGGGGGCGGGCCGTCCGCCCCGGGTGAACCGCGGTTGTGCGGCCACCGGCCCCTCGGCACGCTGATCGCGTGCGCGACTTCCGGTTCTCCTTCAACGTCTTCGGCATCCCGTCCCGGGAGGCCCTCCAGGAGCGCTGCCGCCGTGCCGAGAGCGCGGGGTTCCACACCGTCTTCGCTCCCGACCACCTCGGTGCCCCGGCCCCGTTCCCGGTGATGCAGGCAGCGGCCGACGCCACCGAGCACCTGCGGGTCGGCTCGCTCGTGCTGTGCGCGCCGTTCTGGAACCCCGCACTGCTCGCCAGGGAGGCCGCGTCGCTCGACGTCCTCTCCGGGGGCCGGCTGGAGCTGGGGCTGGGCGCGGGGCACATGAAGCACGAGTTCGACGCGGCCGGCATCCCGTGGGAGCCGTTCGGCGCGCGGGCCGGCCGCCTCGAGGAGACGATCACCGAGCTGCGCCGGTTCTTCACCACCGACCTGGCGGCGCTCCCCGGCGGGCACTCCCCCGCTCCGGTGCAGAAGACGGGGTTCGACGGCTCCGGCCCGCCGCTGATCGTCGGCGGCACCGGCGACCGGGTGCTGTCGATCGCGGCGCGCTACGCCGACGTCGTCGGCGTAGCGGGTGTCTACCAGGTCCCCGGCAAGCCGCCGGGCACGTTCCGCCTCGGCACGGCGGGCGAGGCCGACGAGCGCGTGCGGTTCACGCGGGAGCAGCTGGGCGCCCGCGCCGACGACGTCGAGTGGCACCTGCTCGTGCAGGCGGTCGTGCCCTCCGACGACCGGCGGGCGGCCGCGGCGGATCTGGTCAGCCGCTTCGGGGGAGAGATGACCGTCGAGGAGGCGTTGGACACGCCGTTCCTCCTGATCGGTACCCCCGCCCAGATGGCCGAGCAGCTGCGCGCTTCCCGCGAGCGCTACGGCTTCTCCTACATCACGGTGCACGAGCCGTACTACGAGGCGTTCGAGCCGGTGGTGGAGCTGATGCGCGGCTGACCGGCCGGTAACCTCGTCTCCCGCGTTGACGCGATCGACGCACGCAGATACTCTGTCCACACAAGAGACAAGGTTTCCGGGATGACGGAGCGGTACCTCGGCGTCCTCGGCGTCGCCGAGGCGCTCGGGGTGAGCCGGCACGCCGTGCACAAGTGGCGCTCCCGATACCCGGGCGACTCCGCCCACCCGTTCCCCGAGCCCGACGTCGAGGTCGACGGGGCCCCGGGCTGGCTCGCGGCGAGATTGGACGAGATCGTGCAGTGGCGTGAGACCCTCCCCGGTCGCGGTGCCGGCGGCGGCCGCCCGACCGCCGTCCGTCAGCGGTACCTGAGCGAGGCGCTGACCCGAGGCCTGTCCCGGGACGAGGCGGACCGCCTCCTGGCGGCCATGGTCGAGGAGTTCCCCGAGATGACCGAGGCGCAGACCTGCGAGTTCCTCCTCGAGAAGTGGCGCGGCCTCGACGAGGTGGACGAGATCCTGGACCGCTACCGGAAGTGACCCGCGCTACGAGGTGACGAGCGTCGACGACGGGCGCACCACCAGGTCCGGGCGGAGCAGGCGTTTCTGCGCGGGCGCCGAGGAGCGGTTGCGCACCCGCTCGACGAGCAGGTCCACGGCCGAGGCGCCCACCTCGTAGGCGGGCAGCCGCACGCTGGTGAGCGGCGGGGTGAGGAAACCGGAGAACGGGAAGTCGCCGTAGCCGAGCACCAGCACGTCGTCGGGCACCCGCAGCCCGCGCTCGGCCAGCGCGCGGTAGAGGCCGAGCGCGAAGTAGTCGTTGCCCACCAGCACGGCGTCGGGGCGGTCGGCGCGGTCGACGATCTCCTGCGCCACCACGTAGGACTCCTCCGGCTGCCAGGGCAGCGCCGCCGACTCGTGCCGCCGCGTCGGCACGGAGCGCACGGCCTCGTCCGGCACGGGGAGCCCCGCCTCGGTCATGGCGCGGCGGAAGCCCGCGATCCGGCCGGCGATCGTGGTGATCGGCAGGTCCTCCTCGAGCATCCAGATCCGCCGGGCACCCGCCCCGATCGCGTGCACGGTGGCGTCGTAGGCGCCCTGCTCGTAGTCGATGCCGACGAAGTCGTGCCGGCCCGCGGGGAGGTCGCGGTTGACGAGGACGAGCGGGATGCCCGCCGTGCCGAGCCGCTGCCAGGGGTCGGCGCCACCCTGCACCGGCACCGCGAGCACGCCGTCCACCGCGGCCCGCAGCAACGACTCGACCGCCCCCTTCTCGATGTCCTCCGACTCGTCCGTGACGAGGAGCAGCATCGAGTAGCCGTGCTTGCGGCCCTGCACCTCCACCCCGTGGATGAGCTGGGCGTAGAACGGGTTGGACGGGGTGGTGATCACCAGGCCGAGCGTCATCGCGGACCCCAGCACGAGCGAGCGCGCGAGCGTGTTCGGCACGTAGCCGATCCGCTGCGCCTCGGCCTCCACCAGCCGCCGGGTCCGGGCGCTGATGTCGGACTTGCCGGCCAGCGCCCGCGACACGGTGTTGACCGACAGGCCGAGTGCCTCGGCGATGTCGCGCAGCGTCGGCCGGCGGGCGGTCATCGGATCAGCTCTTGACGGCGAGGTAGAGGCGGACCTTGACCTGCGCACCGGCCGGGGTGACCTCGCCGCGGACGCGCAGCCACTGCCCGAACTCGCGCACGGCCCACGTGGTCAGCTCGCCCTCGGTGCGATGCACGCCACCGTCGTGGTCGCACCAGGTCAGGCCGTCCGGCGAGACCTGCGTGGTGAGGGTCAGCTCGGCGTCCTCGGTGGACCGATCGAGCACCTGGACGAACCACCGCGCCTCCCCCGCCCACGCCGCCTCGTACGGCTCGGTGGCGAACTCGCCGGTGAGCGTCGTGTTGCGCTCCAGGACCGCGGTCTGGGACTGCCTCATCAGGGGACTCACCTCGTTCTCATTTCAGGGCTCACCAATCGACGGAGATGACGACCGAGTCGAGGAACAGGAAGTTCCTCGTCGCGGAGTGCGTGCGGACGGAGAAGTAGAAGTTCAGCAGGTTCTCCAGCGAGTCGTAGCGGTCGGCGTACGGCGGCACCGGCACGTCGCGCATGTCGAAGACGCGGTCGCCCACCTGCAGCTCCACGTTGCGCCGCGCCTCGGTGTCGATCCGCCACCGCAGGTAGTGCCAGTTGACCTTGGTGGGCACCTCGTTGTAGCAGAGCTCCTGGGGCTCGCCGAACGGCTCCCAGTCCTCCGGGTCCGGGGCCGTGAAGTCGGCGGCGTAGCCGAGCTTGACCTTGCCCTCGAGGTGCTCGCGCGGGGTCGGCTCGGGCACCGTCGGGTAGACCCATTGCCGGGCCATCCGGTTCTCGAGGTCGGTGTTCAGGTAGCGCGCCACCGTGTGGTAGCGCAGGCCGCCGTCGCCGCAGAGGTCGGTGGCCACGGTGAACGCGCCGAACTGCGCCTCCGACGGGTGCAGGTTGCCGTCCCACACGACGTCGCCGAACCGGTCGTTCTCCGGGCCGCCGCCGAGCGTGGCCTCGGCCTTGTAGGTGAAGTACGCCTCGATCTGCAGTAGCCCGCGGCCGCTCATCGTGAGCCGCCGGATGGCGGTGGCCGTGTGGCCCGGGATCGGGCGCGTCGCGAGCTTCAGCGCGTACGTGCCGGTCATCGCCCCGTGCGTGCCGATGTCGAAGAACGTGCACGACGAGAGCTGCGGCGGCCGGAAGTCGCGCATGTGGTCGTCGACGGTGTCGAGGTCGCCGCGCCCGTCGTAGTTGCCGAGCAGCTCGGTCCAGCCGTGGGTGCCCGAGTCGAACGCGTCGAACGCGAGGATCCGGGAGAGCGGCTGGAACTTCGACAGGCGCGGGTCGACCGACAGCAGGGCCGACCGGAACGCGGACTCCGCGGGCGGTGCGGAGCGGGCTTCGGACATGCGAACTCCAGGCGACGGGGATCGGGGCGGTCGCGGACATTAACGTTAATGGAAGATGCCGGTCAAGCGTGCCGCCGACTTTCCCGGGCCGTCTTGACACGCTGGAAGCGTACCTCCTAGCCTGCCCCGGTCCGCCGCCATTAACGTTAATGGAGAGATGCGCTGATGCGTCCCTGTCGGAGCCGCTGATGGCGGCCTACCTCGCCCGGCGGCTCGCCTTCTCGGTGTTCGTCCTGTGGGGCGCCGTCACGATCATCTTCCTGGTGCTGCGGCTGGTCCCCGGTGATCCGGCGCTGCTCATCCTCGGCTCCGACGCCACCCCGGACCAGGTCGCCGCGCTGCGCGCCCAGCTCGGCCTCGACCGGCCGCTCCTCGTGCAGTACGGCACCTACCTCGCCGACGTCGCCCGGCTCGACTTCGGCCCGTCGTACCGGCTCTCCGGCGACGCGCTGGGTCTCGTGGTCGAGCGCCTGCCCGCCACGACGGAGCTCGCGGTGGTGGCGCTGTCGCTCTCGCTGCTGGTCGGGATCCCGCTCGGCATCGTGGCCGCGCTGCGGGTGAACACCCCCACCGACCGGATCGTCTCGGTGTTCTCGCTGGTCGGCCAGTCGACGCCGTCGTTCTGGCTGGGCATCGTGCTGATCCTCGTGCTCTCGCGCACCTTCGGGCTGCTGCCCAGCGCCGGCACCGGCTCCCCGGCGCACATGGTGCTGCCGGCCGTCACGCTGGCCCTGCCGTTCCTCGCGATCCTCGTGCGGCTCACCCGCAGCGGCCTCCTGGAGGTGATCCACGAGGGCTACGTGCAGACGGCGCGGGCCAAGGGCCTCACCGAGCGGGTCGTGATCTTCCCGCACGCCATCCGCAACGCGCTCATCCCGATCGTCACGGTCGTCGGCATCCACTTCGGCCAGCTGCTCGGCACCGCCGTGATCGTGGAGACCGTCTTCGCGTGGCCGGGCATCGGGCGGCTGCTCGTCGACTCGATCTCGCACCGCGACTACGGCGTCGTGCAGGCGGCGGTGCTCATGATCGCCACCGGCTTCGTGCTGATCAACCTGGTCGTCGACGTCCTCTACGGCTACATCGACCCCCGAGTGCGCCTGGCGGGTCGAGCATGACCATGACGGCCCGCCCGGCGCCCGCCGACCCGACCGCGCCCCCCGCGCCGACGACCCGGCGCCCCGGCGGCACCCGCATCCGGTTCGCCCTCACCGTCGTCGCGGTGTACGTGGTGGCCGCGATCGTCGGCCCCGTGCTCCTCGCGTACGACCCGGTCGTCACGCACACCGCCGACCGGCTGCTCCCGCCCGGCTCGCACACCAGCGACGGCGGCCTCGCCGTGTTCGGCACCGACCAGGTCGGGCAGGACCTGCTCGCCCAGATGCTGCAAGGCGCCCGCGTCTCGGTCGCGGTCGGGTTGGCGACGCTGCTCCTCGCCGGCCTGATCGGGGTGACCGCAGGCGTCGTCGCCGGCTACTTCGGAGGATGGCTCGACGGCGTGCTCATGCGCCTGGCCGACGTGCAGCTGACGTTCCCCTCGATCCTCCTGGCGATCTTCATCGCCGCCCTGCTCGGCCCGAGCGTGGTGAACGTCGTGATCGTCCTGGCCGTCTCCAACTGGGTCACGTTCGCCCGCGTCGTGCGCAGCCAGGTGCTCACCGTCCGCGGCCGCGAGTACGTCGACGCCACCCGCACGCTCGGTGCGGGCACCTGGCACGTGATCCGCCGCTGCGTCCTGCCGGCCTGCGTGGCCCCGGTGCTGGTGGTGGCCACGGTCGAGCTCGGGCACGTGATCCTCGCCGAGGCGTCGCTCTCCTTCCTCGGCCTCGGCACCCCGACCAGCACGCCGAGCTGGGGCGTCACGATCGCGGGCGGCCGCAACTACCTCGCGGAGGCCTGGTGGATCGCGACGATCCCCGGCCTGGCGCTCGCCGTCCTCGTGGTGGCCTTCGGCGTCCTCGGCGACGCGCTGCGCGACCGCTTCGACCCCCGACTGAAGAGCCTGTAGCCGATGCCTCCTCCACTGCTCGAGGTTCAGGACCTCCGCGTGCAGTTCCGCACCCCCACCGGGGTGATCACCCCGGTCGACGGGCTCGGCTTCACCGTCGCGCCCGGCGAGACCCTCGCCGTGCTCGGCGAGTCCGGCAGCGGCAAGAGCGTCACCGCGCAGGCCCTGATGGGGCTGCTCCCCCGCCCCGCGGGCCGGGTCACCGGCGGGCGGATCTGCTACGACGGCGTCGACCTGCTCGGTCTGCCCCCGGCCGAGGTGCGCAGGCTCCGCGGCCCGGAGATGGCGATGGTCTTCCAGGATCCGCTCAGCTCGCTCAACCCCGTGTTCCGGGTGGGTGCCCAGATCGGGGAGATGTTCCGGCGGCACCGCGGGGCGTCCCGGCGGGAGGCCAGGGCGGCCGCGATCGACCTCATGAAGCGCGTCGGCATCCCCGACGCCGCGACGCGCGTGGACGACTACCCGCACCAGTTCTCCGGCGGCATGCGGCAGCGCGTGATGATCGCGATGGCGATCGCGCTCAACCCCCGCCTCCTCATCGCCGACGAACCGACCACCGCTCTCGACGTCACGGTGCAGGCACAGGTCATGGCCCTGCTGGCGGGCCTGCAGCGGGAGTACGGGATGGCGATGGTGCTGATCACCCACGACCTCGGCGTGGTCGCCGACGTCGCCGACCGCATGCTGCTCGTGTACGCGGGGCGGGCGGCCGAGACCGGCCGGATCAGGGAGGTCTACGACCGCCCGGCGCACCCGTACACCGCCGGGCTGATGGCCTCGCTGCCCGGCGACCAGGAGCGCCTCACGCCGATCCCCGGCGCACCGCCGAACCTCGCGGCGCTGCCCCCGGGCTGCGCGTTCCACCCGCGGTGCCCATACGCGATCGACCGCTGCCGGGACGAGCGACCGCTCCTGCACGCGCTTCCCGGCGCCGGCCGCGCCGCCGCGTGCCACCGTGCCCAGGAGGTGCTCGATGGAGCGTGAGCCGCTGCTCTCGGTGCGGGACCTGCACACCACCTTCCCCATCCGCTCCGCGCTGCTCCGCCGCCCGGTCGGTGCGGTGCAGGCGGTGGCCGGGGTGTCGTTCGACCTCGCGCCGGGCCGCACGCTCGGCCTGGTCGGTGAGTCGGGCTCCGGCAAGTCGACGCTCGCCCGCACGGTGATCGGCCTCGAGCGACCCACCTCGGGCCAGGTGCTGTTCCAGGGCCGCGACCTCACGACGGTGCCGGCCGCGGAGATGCGCCGGCTGCGGCGCGACATCCAGATGATCTTCCAGGACCCGTACGCCTCGCTGAACCCGCGCCGAACCGTCGAACAGATCGTCGGCGAGGCGTGGGAGATCCACTCCGGCGTCGTGCCGCGGCAGCGCTGGGCCGCCGAGGTCCGCGAGCTGCTCGAACGCGTCGGCCTCGACCCCACCCACGCCGACCGCTACCCGCACCAGTTCTCCGGCGGCCAGCGCCAGCGCATCGGCATCGCCCGGGCACTCGCCCTGCGCCCGAAGCTCGTGATCTGCGACGAGGCGGTGTCGGCACTCGACGTCTCGGTGCAGGCGCAGGTGCTCAACCTGCTGCAGGACCTGCAGCGCGACCTGGGCCTGACGTACCTGTTCATCGCCCACGACCTGTCCGTCGTCCGGCACATCAGCGACGAGATCGCCGTGATGTACCTGGGCACGGTGGTCGAGCACGCCCCGCGCCGCGAGCTGTTCGAGCGGCCGACCCACCCGTACACGCAGGCCCTGCTCTCCGCGGCCCCGGTGCCGCGGCCGTGGGACCAGCCGGAACGGGAGCGGATCCTGCTGCAGGGCGACCTGCCCTCCCCTGCCTCCCCACCATCGGGGTGCCGGTTCCGCACGCGCTGCCCCAAGGCGGCCGAGCTCTGCGCGGACCGGACACCCGAGCTGGTGGAGCGGCACGGGCACCCGAGCGCCTGCCACTTCGCCGAGCCGCTGCCCGCCGGGGCGGCCCGGTGAACGAGCACGGCATCCTCAACGACCCCGACCTCGCCGACTGGCGGGCCGTGCGCGTGGTGCTCGTGCGCCACGGCGAGTCGCAGGGCAACGCGGCGGCACGGTTCGAGGGGCAGACCGGGCCGGGCCTCACCCCGCGCGGGCACGCCCAGGCCCGCGCGATAGCCGCCGGGCTGGACCGCCACGGCGCCCCCGACCTCGTGGTGGCCAGCGACCTGGTCCGCGTCTCGGAGACCGCGGCGCCCGTCCTCGCGCGCACCGGGCTCCCGGCCCGCATCGACGCCCGCTGGCGGGAGGCGGCCGTCGGGACGTGGAGCGGGCGCAGCTTCGCCGAGATCGCGGCGGAGTTCCCGGACGCCGTCCACGCGCTGCGCCGCGGCGAGGACGTCCGCCGCGGTGGCGGCGAGACGTTCGCCGAGCTGCGGGCGCGGGTGGTCGCGGCCCTGGACGACGTGCTCGCACCCTTCGCGGACGCGCCGGTCGGCAGCCGCCACCTCGTGGTCGTGTTCACCCACGGCGGCCCGATCCGGGTCGCGACGGCCGAGGCGATGGGGCTCCCCGCCGGCGGGCACCGGGGTCTCGACGCGCCCACCAACTGCTCCGCAACCGAGCTGGAGTTCGTCCTGTCCGGCGCCGGGAGCCGGACGGCCCGCCTCGTCGCCTACAACACCCCCGCCCCGGCGCTGCCCGAGGAGGCCGCATGACGACCTTCGTCGCGATGACCTACAACCTCTGGGGCGACGCCCACCTCGCCGAGCGGGAGCCCGCGCTCCGGGCGTTCTTCCGCACCCGGCCACCGGACCTGCTCGCCACCCAGGAGCTGCGGCCCGGCTCGCGCGGCCTGATCGACGAGGAGCTCCCCGGCCACGCCCGCGTCGTCGACGACCACCCGGGCTGGGCGCGGCAGAGCAACCTCTGGTGGCGGCGCGAGCTGTTCGAGCCGGTCGCGTACGGCGTCCGGGACGTGGGGATCCTCGATCCCACCGCGGGCCTGTTCTGGGTCCGCCTGCGGACGGCAGGCGGCGGCGAGCTCGTGTTCGCCACCGCGCACCTGACGTGGCCCGGGCACGCCGAGGAACGCAGCACCGGGGTGAACCAGCGCGTGCCGCAGGCCCGCGCGATCGTCGCCGCGCTCGACGAGCTGGCGGGCGCCGGGGCGTGCCTGTTCACCTCCGACGTCAACGACATCGGCGGGCCGCTGTGGGAGCTCGGCAACGCCGGGTTCCTCGACTCGTTCACCGCGCTCGGCTCCCCGGCGCCGCCCACCCACCCCGTCGTCCCGATGCCGTTCACCAGCGGCCGGGGCACGCGGCTCTCGCCGGTGCAGTCGCCGGCCAAGGCCATCGACTGGATCTTCTCCCGCGGGCCGGTGCGCGCCCGCACCGGTGAGGCCGTCGAGTACTTCCACGACGGCTCCGCCCCGTCCGACCACAAGCCCGTGGTCGCGACGTTCACCCTGGACGAAGGGGTCCAACCGTGAGCATGCGAAGGCTACTGACCGCGGCGGTCGTCGCCGGCGTCATGGCGCTCTCGGCCTGCACGACGATGTCGGGAGGCGGCGGTGGCGCGGACGAGGAGCAGGTGCTGCGCTACTCCCCCGCGCTCTTCCCGGTGTCGCTCGACGCCCACCAGTACCCGGCGGAGGAGCCCACGCAGACCGCGGTGCAGCAGGTCCTCGAGACCCTCGTCGCGATGGAGGACGGGAAGCCGATCGGCGTGCTGGCCGAGTCGTTCGAGCCGGCCGACGACCACACCTGGGTGTTCCACCTGCGCCAGGGCGTGACCTTCAGCGACGGCACGCCGTTCACCGCGCGGGACGTGAAGGCGTCGGTGGAACGGGGCCAGGCGCTGAAGTGGTCGCTCGCGCCGCTGTTCGCAGCCGTCCGGTCCGTCGAGGCCACCGACGACCACACGGTCACCTTCCGCACGTCCGAACCGCTCGGCACCCTGCCCAGCTCGCTGTCGCTGGTGTTCATCGGCCCGGCCGACCGCGTGAACGACCCGGCGTACTGGCAGAAGCCGGTCGGGACGGGGCCGTTCGTGTTCGACAGCTTCACGCCGGACGACAAGGTGGTGCTGACGCGCAACGACGCCTACCGGGGCGAGAAGGCCACGCTGGACCGCGTCGAGATCGTGAACATCCCGGAGACCGCCGGGCGGATCACCGCGCTGCGCACCGGCGAGGTCGACGTGCTGCAGTCCATCCCACCGGACCAGGTGCCCGAGGTGGACGGGCAGCCGGACATCACCTACGGCAGCGGGCCGAGCTTCCAGTACTACTTCACCTGGTTCAACTCCTCCCGCCCGCCGTTCGACGACGTGCGGGTCCGGCAGGCGCTGTGGCACGCCCTCGACCTGGACGCGATCGTCGGCGACCTGTTCGGCGACAGCGCGAGCGTGGCGAAGGCCCCGATCACCCAGGACGTCTTCGGGGCCCCGGAACTGCCGCCCTACCCCTACGACCCGGCGCTGGCGAAGTCGCTGCTCGCCGAGGCCGGGCACCCGGACGGCCTGAAGGTGTCGATGCAGTGGCCGCGCGAGGGCGGGCCCAACATCCGCGCGCTCGCCCAGGCGATGGTGTCGGCGTGGGCCGCGGTGGGCGTGAGGGTGGAGCCGCTGGAGAAGGAGCGCCCGCAGTGGCTGCAGGACCTCAACGCGAAGAACTTCGACCTGAACCTGCAGACCAACACCACCGGAACCGGCGACGCCGACTTCACCCTCGGCCGGCTCTACACGTGCGCGGCCGGCCGCACCGGCTACTGCAACCCCGAGCTCGACCGGCTGCTGCTCGGCGCCCGCTCCTCGCTCGACCAGGGTGAGCGCGAACGCCTGTACGCCCGGGCGGCACAGCTGATCTGGGACGACGCCGTCGGCATCTTCCCCGCCGACCTGCGCAACAACTACGCCGTGCGCTCCCGCGTGAAGGGCTTCGAGCTGCCGGTGAACGCCCGCCCGGACTTCCGCACGGTCTCGCTCACCGCCGCGGCGGGCTGAGTGCTCGTGTCAGCAAAGCCACTTCCACGACACCACGCGTCAGGAAAGTGGCTTTGCTGACATCCGGGGCTCACGACATCAGGGGCGCGGCCAGGCGTTCCAGCGTCTTCTGCTCGCCCGGGCCGCCGAGGGGGGCGATCACCACGTGGTCGGCGCCCGCCGCCTCCTGCTCGCGCAGCCGCGCGACCACCCGGTCGACGCCGCCCCACGCGACCGCCGCGTCGACGAGACCGTCGGAGAGGTCGCGGATCTCGGCGTCGGCGAAGCCCATCCGGGAGAAGGCCGCCGCGTAGCCGGGCACGGTGGTGAGGAAGCGCAGCGGCTCCCGCGCGGCAGCGCGGGCCGCGTCGGCGTCCTCGTCGAGGACGACCAGCTGGTCGGCCACGAGCGTGGCACCGCCGCCGAGCCGCTCCCGGGCCCATGTCGTGTACGCGGGGTTCACGAGCAGGGTCACGGCCCCGCCGGACCGGTCGCGGGCCAGGTCCAGCTTGCGCGGGCCGAGCGCGGCCAGCAGCCGGCGCTCCCGGGGAACCGCGGGGTCGAGCTCGTCGAGTGCGCTCCGCAGGGCCGCCATGCCCCCGGCCTGGTTGCCGAGGCCCACCACGAGCCGGCCCGGCGCGATCCGCTCGGCCTCGGCGTACAGCTCCGCGATGGCGGCGGGCCGGTGCACGTCGAGCGGGATGATGCCGGGCACCACGGCGACCCGGGTGGTGGCGCGCAGGATCCGCAGCAGCGGTTCGAGGGTCTGCAGCTGCCCGCCGGCCACCCAGATCGCGGAGTAGCCCAGCCGTTCCACGACGTCCGCGTGTGCCTCAAGGTCGTCGCCCACCGCGAGCGAGACCCCGTACCGGCCCAGTCCTTCGATCATGCGACCGACGTTAGGAGGTGAACCTCGCTTCAGGTCAACCGTCCTCGTCGAGGAGGGCGCGCAGCAGCGAGCGCTCCTCCTCGGGCACGTAGCCCGCGTAGTAGTCGTAGAGCGACTCGCGGGCGAGCCGCGCGGCGCGGGGGCCGTCCCGGCGGCGCACGGCGTCCAGCACGTCGGCGTGGTGGCCCAGCGACCGCTCCATGAGCTCGCGCCGGTCCGGGGCGTCGGCGATCTTCTGCGAGATCAGCCCCAGCACGACGCCGCGCACGACGTCGCTGCACACCTGGATCAGGATGTTGCGGCTCGCGCGCGCCACCGTGTCGTGGAACGCCACGTCGGCCCGGCTGAACTCCTCGTAGCCGCGGTCGAGGGCGGCCTCCATCTCGCTCAGCGCGGTGCCCATCGCGGCCAGCTCGTCGTCGCTGGCGAGCGTGGCCGCGAGCAGGTTCGCCGAGCCCTCGAGCAGCATCCGGAACTGGACGAGCTCGGCGAGCCCCACCTCGTCCACGCGCACGAGCCGGGTGACCGACTTGCGCAGCGAGGCCGGGGAGAACGCCAGTACCTC
The DNA here is from genome assembly GCF_039543345.1 of Pseudonocardia adelaidensis. Classification (NCBI taxonomy): domain Bacteria; kingdom Bacillati; phylum Actinomycetota; class Actinomycetes; order Pseudonocardiales; family Pseudonocardiaceae; genus Pseudonocardia; species Pseudonocardia adelaidensis. The sequence goes on from NZ_BAABJO010000037.1 coordinate 56,715, forward strand.
CGGGCCTCCTCGGTCGCCGGGGCGCGAGCGCACCACCCCATCGCTCTCCAGCACCCGCAGCGCCTCGCGCACCGTGGAGCGGCTGACGCCGAACTGGGCGGTCATCTCCCGCTCGCTGGGCAGCCGCTCGCCGGGCCGCAGCTGGCCGCGGAACACCCGGTCCTCGACCTGCTCGACGATGCCCTGGTACGCGCGGACCGGCCGCACGGGTTCGAACGGCCTGCTCCCCGAATCCGCCGCCGCCATGCGTGCTCCGCTCGTGCTTGATTCTCCGGAACGCCCATGACACCGTAGCGGCTCGATGAGGCCACTGGTCCGACCAGTTGTGGTGGGAGGATCCCCCAGGTGACGCGTTCTCTGCTCCGTCCGGGTGCCCTTCTGCTGGCAGGCGCCCTGCTCGCCGCCGGCTGCTCGGCGGGGTCCACGGCCTCCTCCGGCGCGGCACCGGGCAGCCCGGACGCCCCGCTGCGGATCGGGCTCACCGCCGAGCCGGCGAACCTCGACTTCACCCGCACCGACGGCGCGGCGATCCCCGAGGCGCTGCTCGTGAACGTCTACGAGGGCCTGGTCCGGCTGAACCAGCAGACCGGCGAGATCGAGCCCGCCCTCGCCGAGTCCTGGACCGTGAGCCCCGACGGGCTCGTCTACGACTTCACGCTCCGCGACGGCGTCACGTTCTCGAACGGCGAGCCGTTCACCGCCGACGACGTGAAGTTCAGCATCGAGCGGGTGAAGTCCGACGCGTGGACGGTGTCGCTCAAGAGCGGCATGGGCGTCGTGTCGGGGGTGGAGGCCGTGTCCCCGACGCACGCCCGGGTCACGCTGTCTCAGCCCAGCAACAGCTGGCTGTTCCGGATGACCACCCGCATCGGCGCGATGTTCGACCCCTCGGGCGTGGCGGACCTCGCGAACGCGCCCGTCGGGACCGGCCCGTACCGGGTCTCGGAGTTCCGCCGCGGCGACGCGCTCGTGCTCACCCGCCGCGACGACTACTGGGGCGACGAGCCGGCGATCGCCCAGGCCGACCTGCAGTACTTCGACGACGCCACCGCCGCCGTCAACGCCCTGCTCACCGACGGCATCGACGTGATCGGCACCGTTCAGGCGCCCGAGGCGCTCGCGCAGTTCGACGGGGACGGCCGCTTCCAGGTGATCGAGGGCACCACCAACGGCGAGGTCACCCTCGCCATGAACAACGCCGCCGGCCCCACGAGGGACCCGCGGGTGCGGCGCGCCATCGCGATGGCGATCGACCACCAGGCGGTGCTGAACACCGCGTGGGCGGGGCGTGGCGCCTTGATCGACACGATGGTCCCGCCGACCGATCCCTGGTACGAGCCGCTGCCCGACGTCACGCCGTACGACCCGGCCGCGGCCAGGGCGCTGCTCGCCGAGGCGGGCGCGCCGAACCCCTCGCTGCGGTTCCGGATCGCGAACCTGCCCTACGCCGTCGCGGCGGCGCAGGTCGTGCAGAGCCAGCTCGCGGCCGTCGGGATCCAGACGCAGATCGAGCCGCTCGAGTTCCCGGCCCGCTGGCTCGACGAGGTGTTCAAGAAGGCCGACTACGACCTCTCGATCGTCTCCCACGTCGAGCCGCGCGACATCCGCACCTTCGGCGACCCGACGTACTACTGGCGCTACGACAACCCGGAGGTGCAGCGGCTGCTCGCCGACTCGGAGACGGGCAGCCAGCAACAACAGATCGACGACCTGCGGCAGGTGGGGCGGATCATCGCCGAGGACGCGGCCGCCGACTGGCTGTTCCTGCTGCCGAACCTGATCGTCGCGGATACCGACGTGAAGGGACTCCCCCAGAACCGCATCGGCGAGGCGCTGGACCTCACCGCCCTGTCGCGCGGGTAGCCGTGGTCGTTCAGCTGGTCCGCCGCACTGCGGTGTTCGTCGTCAGCCTCGTGGTGGCGTCGGTGGTCGTCTTCGCGTTCATGTCCGTGCTGCCGGGCGACCCGGCCCGCGTCGCGCTGGGCGTGAACGCCACGGAGGACGCGGTCGCGGCCACCCGTGCGGCGTTCGGCACCGACCGGCCGCTGGTGGTGCAGTACCTGGACTGGGTGAGCGGGCTGCCGGTCGGGGACTTCGGCCGCTCCTACGTCACCCACGTCGACATCGGGCCGCAGGTGGTCGACCGGCTGCTCGTGACGACCTGGCTGGTCCTGTCCGGGATGGCGGTGGCGCTCGTACTGGCGCTCCCCCTCGGCGTGCTCGCCGCCGTGCGCCACCGGCGGGCCAGCGGCACGGCGGTGTCGGCGTTCAGCCAGGTCGGCGTCGCGGTGCCGAGCTTCCTCGCCGGGATCCTGCTGGTCACGGTGTTCGCGGTGCGGCTGGGCTGGCTCCCCTCCGGGGGCTGGATCCCGCCCGCGCAGGACCCGGTCGAGTTCCTGCGGCGCCTGGCGCTGCCCGCGCTCGCGCTCGGGCTCGTGCAGGGCGCGGTGCTCACCCGGTACGTCCGCTCCGCCGTGCTCGACGTGCTGCGCGAGGACTACCTGCGCACCGCCCGCTCCAAGGGCCTCACCCCGGGCCGGGCGCTCGTGCGGCACGGGCTGCGCAACGCCGCGATCCCGGTGGTCACGGTGCTCGGCCTGCAGCTGGCGACGCTGCTGGTGGGCGCAGTCGTGGTGGAGCGGGTGTTCGTGATCCCCGGGCTGGGCAGCCTGCTCCTCGACGGCGTCGCCAACCGCGACCTGCTGCTCGTGCAGGGCGTCGTGATCGTGCTGGTGCTGGCCGTGCTGGTGGTGAACTTCCTGGTCGACGTGGCGTACACGGTGCTGGACCCGCGCCTGCGGAAGGCGACATGAGGCTCCCGGCGAGCCTGGTGGCGGGCGCGGTGCTGGTGGGGCTGGTGGTGGCCGCGGCGCTGGTCTCGTTCGTCTGGACGCCCTACGACGCCGTGCAGGTCGACCCGAACACCCGCCTCGCGCCGTCGAGCCTCGCCCACTGGCTGGGCACGGACACCTTCGGCCGTGACGTCGCGAGCCAGCTCCTGGTCGGGGCGCGCACGACGCTGTTCGTCGGGGTGGTCGCCGTCGGGCTGGCCGGCGTGGTCGGCACCCCGCTCGGCATCCTCGCGGCGATGGGGCCGCGGTGGCTGGCCGAGCTCGTCATGCGCACGAACGACCTCGTGCTCGCCTTCCCCGCGCTGCTGCTCGCGATCATGTTCGGGGCGGTGTACGGGCCGAGCACGCTCACGGCGATGGTCGCGATCGGCATCGCCACGGTCCCCTCGTTCGCCCGGCTGGCCCGCGGCGGGGCGCTGCAGGTGCTCGCCAGCGAGTACGTCCTCGCCGCCCGCTCCGCCGGGCGGCCGCCCGTCGCCATCGCCGCCCGGCACGTCCTGCCCAACATCGCCGGGATCCTGCTCGTGCAGGCGTCGGTGTCGTTCGCGATCGCGGTGCTCGCCGAGGCGGCGCTGTCGTTCCTCGGCTTCGGCACCCGGCCGCCGACCCCGTCGTGGGGGCGGATGCTGCAGGAGGCGCAGCAGCTGCTCTACCTGAAGCCCGAGCTCGCGCTGTGGCCGGGACTCGCGATCGCGCTCGCGGTGCTCGGGTTCAACCTGCTCGGCGACGGGCTGCGCGACCGGTTCGACCCGAGGTTGCGGCGATGAAGGCCGTTCTCGAGGTCGACGGCCTGGACGTCGGCACGGCCGACCTGCGGCTCGTGTCCGACGTGTCGTTCACGATCGGCGCCGGTGAGCGGGTCGGTCTGATCGGGGAGTCGGGTTCGGGCAAGTCGCTCACCGCGCTCGCGATGCTCGGCCTGCTGCCCGAGGGGGTGCACGCGCGCGGGTCGGTGCGGCTCGCGGGCGTCGGGCACGACCTCGTCGGCGCGCCCGAGCAGCGCATGGCTGCCGTGCGCGGGGCCGCGATGACGATGGTGTTCCAGGAGCCGATGTCGGCGCTCAACCCGACGATGCGGGTGGGCGACCAGGTCGCCGAGGTGATGCTCCTGCACGGCACCCAGGCAGACCGGCGCGCCGCCCGGGCTGCCGCCGTGGAGCTCCTGGACAGCGTGCACCTGCCCGACCCCGAGCGGCTCGCCCACGCCTACCCGCACCAGCTCTCCGGGGGCCAGCGGCAGCGCGTGATGATCGCGATCGCGCTGGCCAACGGCCCGTCGGTGCTGCTCGCCGACGAGCCGACCACCGCGCTCGACGTCACCGTGCAGGCGCAGGTGCTGGACCTGATCCTCAGCGGCGTGGCCCAGCGCGACGCGGCGCTGCTCTTCATCACGCACGACCTCGCCGTCGTCGCCACGGTGTGCGAGCGCGTCATGGTCATGTACGGGGGGCGGATCGTGGAGTCCGGGCCGGTGAAGGAGGTCTTCGCGCAGCCGCGGCACCCCTATACGCATGGCCTCCTCGCCGCGTCCGACCTCACCGACCTCGACGGTGACGGCCGGCTGCGCACGATCCCCGGCTCCGTCCCCGCGGCCGGGCGCTTCCCCGACGGGTGCGTGTTCCGCACCCGCTGCCCGAACGCGGCCGACGACTGCACGGTGCTCCCCGCGTGGACCGAGTCGGACGGCGGAGGGTATGCCTGCCACCACCCGGTGGCCACCCCCGAGAAGCCGCCCTCATTGCAGCAAAGCCACTTTCGTGCAACGCCGCTGCAGGAAGGTGGCTTTGCTGCAAGTAGTCGCCCCGCACTCATCGAGGTCCGCGACCTGCAGCGCGTCCACCGGCGGCCGCGCACCTCGCTGCGGCAGCCACCGCCGACCGTTCAGGCGCTGCGCGGGGTGTCGTTCGACATCGCGGAGGGGCAGCGGTTCGGGCTGGTCGGTGAGTCCGGTTCGGGCAAGTCGACGCTGATCCGGCTGCTCGCCGGGCTCGACTCCCCCACCGCCGGGACGATCAGCTTCGACGGCCGGGACGTCGGCGGGCAGCCGGAACGACGACTGGGCTTCCTGCGGGAGCGGCTGCAGGTGGTGTTCCAGGACCCGATGGGCTCGCTCGACCCGCGGATGCGGGTGCGCGACATCGTCGCCGAGCCCCTCGCCGGCCGCCGCGAACCGGACGTGCGCGGGCGGGTCGCGGAGCTGCTCACCGCGGTCGGGCTGCCGGCGGATGCCGGCGACCGCTACCCGCACCAGTTCTCCGGCGGGCAGCGCCAGCGCATCTCGATCGCGCGGGCGCTCGCGTCCCGGCCATCCGTACTGGTGGCCGACGAGCCGGTGAGCGCCCTCGACGTGTCGGTGCGCGCGCAGATCCTCAACCTGCTCGCCGAACTCGTCGAGCGGTTCCGGCTCACGCTGGTGTTCGTCTCGCACGACCTGTCGGTGGTGCGCCAGGCCTGCGACACGATCGCAGTGCTGCACCACGGCGAACTGGTCGAGCTCGGGCCGTCGGCACAGGTGGCCGACGCGCCCGGGCACCCGTACACGCGGCGCCTCGTCGCCGCCGTCCCCACGATCCGCGGAGCCCTGGCCGGACGGACCGCCGCCGACCTCGCCCGCGGGGCACCGGAGGAGTTGTAGTGAGACACCCGGTCGACGAAGAGGCAGTCGTCGCGCTCACCCGCGACCTCGTGCGCCTGCGCACCGTGAACGAGGACGGCTTCCGGGAGGCGCCCGCAGCGGCGCTGGTGGCCGGGACGATGCGGTCGTTCGGCTGGGATCCGCAGGTCACGGAGGTCGCGCCGGGCCGGCCGAACGTCGTCGCCGTGGTCGACGGCGGCGGCGGGCCGGGGCGCACGCTCGCGTTCGAGGGGCACACCGACGTCGTCACCGAGGGCGACCCGGACCGCTGGAGCGTCGACCCGTACGGCGGCGAGATCCGCGACGGCCGGCTCTACGGCCGCGGCTCCGCGGACATGAAGTCCGGCGTGGCGGCGATGCTGCACGGCGTGCGGGCCCTGCAGCTGGCCGGGCCGTTCCCGGGCCGGGTGCTCGTGTGCGCGCTCGTCGACGAGGAGGGCCTCATGCTCGGGGCCAAGCACTTCGCCGGCACCGACCTCGCCCGCGGCGTCGACGGCGCGATCGTCTGCGAACCGGAGGAGGGCGAGATCTGCACGTCCGCCAAGGGGGCGGTGCGGATCCGGGTGGACCTACTCGGCGCGATGGCCCACGGCGCCATGCCGCAGCACGGGCGCAACCCGCTGCCCGCGGCCGGGCGGCTGCTCGTCGCGCTCGCCGCGCTCCAGGAGGAGCTGCAGAAGGCGCATCCGGCGCACGAGCACCTCGGCGAGGTCTACGTGACCCCCACGGTGAGCCGCGCCGGCTCGCTCGACCAGATCAACGTCATCCCGGCCCGGGCGACCGTCGCCGTCGACGTGCGCACGATCCCCGGGGTCGACCACGCGGGGCTGGTGGAGCGGGTGCGCGAGCTGGCCGCCGAGGCCGGTGACCCGGACGGGGTCGCGACCGAGCTTTCGATCGTCGACGACCGCCCGTGCGTGGAGATCCCCGCCGACCACCCGCTGGTCACCGCGCTCGCCGCCGCCCACGAGGACGTGCTCGGCGAGCCCGCCCGCTACGGCGGCGTGCCCGGCGCCACCGACGGCACGATCCTCACCCGCGACGCCGGGATCCCCACCGTCGTCTACGGGCCGGGCGGGAAGTGGATCGCCCACCAGGCTGACGAGTTCGTGGAGGTGGACGACATCGTGCGCTGCGCCCACGTGTACGCCGCGGCGGCCGATCGGTTCCTGCGGTGAGATCAGTGGAGACGGGCCTCCCGTGCCCCGCGGGCCTCCCGATCGGCGACGGCTGGGTGCCCGCCGCCACGGCCGACGTCGTGTTCCCCTACGACGGCTCGGTCGTCGCGCCCGGGCCGGTCGGCACGGTCGCCGACGCTTCGGCAGCGCTCGACGCCGCGCTCGCCATCCGTTCCGAGGCGGCCGCGCTGCCCTCGCGCGTCCGCCGCGACGTGCTGCTCGCCACCCGGGACGCCCTCGCCGCCCGCCGCGAGGACCTCGAACAGCTGCTCGTGCTGGAGACCGGCAAGCCGCTGGTGGACTGCCGGGTGGAGGTGGACCGCTCCCTCGTCACGCTCGGCGCCGCGGCCGAGGAGGTCGCCCGCCTGCACGGCGAGACCGTGCCGCTGGACCTCCTGCCCTCGGGCGACGGCATGATCGGGTTCTGGACCCGGCGGCCGATCGGCGTCGTCGTCGGGATCACCGGGTTCAACTACCCGCTGCTGCTCGCCGCCCACAAGTTCGCCCCGGCCATCGCCGCCGGCTGCCCGGTGATCGGCAAGCCCGCCCCGCAGACCCCCCTCGCTACGCTGTGGCTGGTGCACGCCCTGCGCGAGGCGGGCGCGCCGCCGTCGATGGTCCAGCTCGTGACCGGGGACGCCGAGGTCGGCGCGCGGCTGGTGACCGACCCGCGGATCGGGGCGGTCTCGTTCACCGGTTCCGCCGAGGTGGGGCACCGGATCGCGCGCTCGGCGGCGCCGCGGAAGGTGCTGCTGGAGCTGGGCTCGAACGCCGCGCTCGTCGTCGCCGCGGACGCCGACCTGGACGCCGCGGCCGCCGCGATCCTGCGCGGCGGGTTCTACGCGTCCGGGCAGGCGTGCATCTCGGTGCAGCGGGTGCTGGTGGAGGATGCGGTGGCCGAGCCGCTGCTGGGCCGGCTGGCCGCCGGCCTCGGGGACGTCCGGGTGGGGGACCCGCGGGACCCGTCGACGCGAGTCTCCGCGCTGATCGACCCGGGGGCGCAGGAGCGGGTGGACGAGTGGGTCGGCGAGGCCCTCTCCGCGGGCGCGCGGCGGCTGGGCGACGGCGTGCCGACCGTGCTCGCCGACGTGCCGGACGGGATGCGGGCGTGGGACGAGGAGGTGTTCGGGCCGGTGGTCTGCGTGCGCTCCGTGCCCGACCTGGAGACGGCGTTCGACGCCGTCAACGCTTCCCGCTACGGGCTGCACGCGAGCGTCTTCACCCGTTCCCTGGCATCGGCCTTCCGCGCGATCGACCGCCTGGAGGTGGGCGGGGTCGTCGTCAACGAGGTGCCGGGCTTCCGCTCGGACACGATGCCGTACGGCGGCGTGAAGGACTCCGGCATCGGCCGGGAGGGACCGCGGTTCGCGGTGGAGGAGCTGACGGTGACGCGGATGGCGGTGATCCGCCCGTGACGGACGGGGCGAACTACCGGGATCTGTTCCGGCTCGACGGGCGGCGGGCGGTCGTCGTCGGGGCCGGCAGCGGGATCGGGCGCGAGGCGGCCCGGGCCCTGTCCGCGCACGGCGCCGAGGTGGTGTGCGCCGACCGCGATGCCGACGCCGCGACGGCCACCGGCGCGGGCGCGGTGTACGCGCTCGACGTCCTCGACCGGGACGCGGTCCGCGCGGCCGCCTCCGACCTCGGCGCCGTCGACGTGCTGGTGTTCACCGCGGCCACCAACGTGCGCAAGCGGCTGCTGGACTACGCCGACGCCGAGTTCGACCGGGTGGTGGACCTGAACCTGCGGGCCTCGTTCGACCTGGTGCGGGCGTTCGGCGGCCCGATGGCCGCGCGCGGCCGCGGTTCGATCATCGGGTTCACATCGATCCGGGCCGTCACGGTCGAGCCCGGGCAGGGGGTCTACGCGGCCACCAAGGCCGGGCTCGTCCAGCTGCTGCGGACGGCCGCCGCGGAGCTGGGGCCGCGCGGGGTGCGGGTCAACGCGATCGCGCCCGGCGTCGTCGAGACGCCGTTGACGAGGCAGATCCGCGCCGACCCCGCCTGGGAGGCCGCCTACGCGGCGAAGAGCGCGCTCGGCCGCTGGGCGCAGCCGTCCGAGATGGCCGGGGCCGTCGTCTACCTGGCCTCGGACGCGGCGGGCTTCGTGACCGGCAGCGTGCTCACCGTCGACGGCGGCTGGACGGCGATCGACGGCCGCTTCGACCCGCCCGGCCTCTGAGCCCCCGGCGCGAGTGCCGGCATGGTGGCTTTACTGGCATATTGCGCCAGTAAAGCCACCATGCTGGCGTTCGGAGGGGCGCGTCACCCCTCGCCGGCCGTCAGCCGGCCCTGCGCCGCAGGCCCCGCGGCCGCCATCGACCCGCAACGCACCCTGCCACGTCCCGCGGCCGCCCCTCCGGGCCGCGCGCGTCCGCTCAGTCGCCGAGCTCCCGGCGCCGGCGGGTCACGTAGGCCTCCAGCTCCTCGCGGACCGCCTCGTCCAGGGGCGGGGGCTCGTACTCCGCGAGCCTCTTCTGCGCCACGTCGGCGGCACGGGCGGCCGCGTCCTTGGCGCCGCCCCGCACCCACCGGTCGTAGTTGTCGGAGCTGTTGACGAACGGGCGGTAGAAGCAGGTGCGGAAGCGCTCCATGGTGTGGGCGGCACCGAGGAAGTGCCCGCCGTGGCGCACCTCGTCGTGGGCGCCGAACGCCAGGGACGCCTCGTCGATCTCCAGCGGCGTGAACTCCTGCTGCAGCATCTCCAGCACCTGGACGTCGAGCACGTACTTCTCGTACGACGCCACGAGCCCGCCCTCCAGCCAGCCCGCGGAGTGCATGACCCAGTTGATGCCCGCGAGGAACGTCGGGAGCATGGTCATCAGGCTCTCGTAGCCGGCCTGCGCGTCGGGGGTCTGGCTGGAGGTCAGCCCGCCGCCGGAACGCACCGGTAGTCCGAACCGCCGGGCGATCTGCCCCGTACAGAGCAACCCGATCGCCGATTCGGGTGTCCCGAAACAGGGTGAACCGGACTGCATGTCGATGTTCGACAGGAACGACCCGAAGATCACGGGTGCGCCCGGCCTGATCAATTGTGACAACGCGATGCCGGTGAGCGCCTCGGCCATCTGTTGCGCGAGCGTTGCCGGAATGGAAACCGGCGACATCGCACCCATCAGGAGGAACGGGGTGAGCACGACGGGCTGGTTTGCCGCGGAGTACTCGAACTGCGCCTCCAGCATGCGGTCGTCCCAGCGCAGCGGGGAGTTGCAGTTGATCAGGGAGATGGTGGCGGGCGTGGCCTCGATCGCCTCGCGGCCACCGAAGAGGATCTCGGTCATGGCCAGGGTGTCGCGGGCGTTCTCGCCCGAGACGACGTTGCCCATGTAGATCTTGTCGGTGAGCGTCTGCAGGGCGCAGGTCATGTCGAGATGGCGGGAGTCCAGGGGCGCGTCCTCGGGCTCGCACACCACCCCACCTGCGGAGTCGATGGCGTCGAAGCTCTGCGCGAGCTTGGCGAACGAGTGGAAGTCGGCGAGCTTCGCGTCGCGGCGCACGTCGCCCTCACGCACGAAGGGCGGGCCGTAGACGCTGCCGAAGACCATCGAGTCGTCGCCGATGTGCACGGTGTGCGCGGGGTTGCGGGCCTGCACGTCGAACGCGCGGGGGGCCTTCGCGACCTGCTCCAGCACGAAGTCGGGGTCGAACCGCACGCACTGGTCCTCGACCTTCTGGCCGGCCTGCCGGAACAGCTCCAGGGCCCGCTCGGAAAGGAACTCCACCCCGATCTCGCTCACGATCCGTCGCCACCCGCCGTCGAGGGTGGCCATCGCTTCCTCGGAAAGGATCTCGTAGCGCGGCATGGCGTTGCGGAACATGCGACCCCCTGCGGATCTCCCCAAAAAACCGGACCTTGACGAGGGCCGGTGCCGGCAGGATCCTAACGGCATTCCTCGGAACCCTGGTTCCATAACATGGAACTCTTTTGGGAACGGACCCCAGCGATGCCGACTCAACAACTGGGCAGCCAGGCCGTCGACCGCGCGAGCGCGCTGCTGGCGCTCGTCGTGGAGTCCGGCGCCCCCCGGACCTTCACCTCGCTCGTGGCGGAGCTGGGGCTCGCGAAGTCCACCACCTCGCGGCTGCTGCAGGCCCTGGAACGCAGCAGGCTGGTGCAGCGCGACCAGAGCGGCGCCTTTCGCCCCGGCGCGCTGTTCTCGATCTACGCCGCCCGCCCCAGCGCGCTGCACGACCTCGTCGAGCTCGCCCGGCCAACGCTGGACCGCATCGGCGAGATCACCGAGGAGACGGTGAACCTCTCCGTGCCGCGCGGCCGGGAGGTCGTGCAGATCGCGCAGATCGACAGCCGGTACCTGCTCGGTTCCACGAACTGGGTCGGTGTCGACGTGCCGGCCCACTGCACCGCGCTGGGCAAGGTGCTCTACGCGTACGGGGCGCTGCCGCTGCCGCCCGGCCAGCTGGAACGGCGCACCGCCCACTCCCCGGTCGACCGGGCGACGCTGGAGCACATGCTCGTCGAGGTCCGCCGGCGCGGCTGGGCCGTCTCGCTCGACGAGCTGGAGGTGGGGCTCGGCGCCGTGGCGGCCCCCGTCCGGGGCGTCGACGGCGCCGTGATCGCCGCGGTCTCGGTGTCCGGCCCCACCACGCGCATCAACGAGCACGGGATCACCCGGCTCGGGGACGTCCTGGTCCACCAGCTGCGCGGCCTCTCCGCCCAGCTCGGCCACCACATGGGAAGGGAAACGGCATGACCGACGAGGAGATACTCCGGGCGCTCTACGACGAGACCCTCGTCGGCAACGGACCACGGGTGCTGGAGCTCACCGAGCAGGGCCTCGACGCCGGCATGGCGCCGGAGACGATGCTGTTCGAGGCGCTCATACCCTCCCTGGAGGAGGTGGGAGCCCGGTTCGAACGCGGCGACTTCTTCGTGCCCGAGATGCTCATCGCCGGCCGCGCGATGGCCGGGGCGCTCGACCGGCTGCGCCCGCTGCTCGCCGAGACCGGCGCCCAGACCGTCGGCACGTTCCTGATGAGCACCGTGAAGGGCGACGTGCACGACATCGGCAAGAACCTGGTGAACATCATGCTGGAGGGCGCGGGCTTCCACGTGATCGACCTCGGCGTGCAGGTCTCGCCGGAGAAGGTGGTGGCGGGCGTGCTGGAGCACAAGCCCGACATCGTCGGGTTCTCCGCGTTCCTCACCACGACCATGCCGATGTTCAAGGCCAACATCAACGCGCTGCAGAAGGCCGGCCTGCGCGACCAGGTGATCGTCATGGTCGGCGGTGCCCCGGTCACCCAGGAGTACGCCGACGCCGTCGGCGCCGACGGGTACGCCGCCGACGCGTCCACCGCGGTGCGCCGCGCCAAGGAGCTGATCGCCACCAAGCGCGCCGCGGTGGGGGTGTAGCCGTGCACACGACCGTCAGCTCCGCCACCCGCGAGGTCATCATCGGCCCCGACCAGCCGTTCTGCCTCATCGGCGAGCGGATCAACCCCACCGGCCGCAAGCTCTTCGCCGAGCGGCTGCGCGCGGGTGACCTCTCCCGGATCGCCGTGGACGTCGAGCAGCAGGTGGCGGGCGGCGCCACCATGCTCGACGTCAACATGGGCGTGCCGCTCGCCGACGAGGCCGAGCTGCTGGCCAAGGCCGTCACCATGATCCAGGAGCTCACCGACCTTCCGCTGTGCATCGACTCCTCGGTCGTCGAGGCCCTCGAAGCCGGCCTGTCGGCCTATCGCGGCAAGGCGCTGGTCAACTCCGTCACCGGGGAGCGCGAGCGGCTCGACGCGATCCTGCCCCTGGTGAAGGAGCACGGAGCGGCGGTGATCGCCCTGCCCAACGAGGAGGACGAGATCCCCGACGACCCGCACAAGCGGCTGGAGATCACCCGCAAGATCGTCGACGTCGCGGTGGGCGAGTTCGAGATCCCCCTTGACGACATCGTGATCGACCCACTGGCGATGCCGATCGGCGCCGACTCCACGCTCGTGCGCAAGACGCTCGACACCATCGAGCTGATCCGCGCCGAGTTCGGGCTGAACATGACGCTCGGCGCGTCCAACGTCTCGTTCGGGATGCCGGACCGGCACGCGCTGGGTTCCTCCTTCCTGCCGATGGCGATGAGGTGCGGGCTCACCAGCGCGGTGATGGACGTGCGCACGCCGCAGATCGTCGAGGCGGTCAAGGCCGCCGACCTGCTGCTCGGGAACGACGAGTGGGGTGCCGCGTGGATCGCCGCGCACCGGGCGAAGAAGCAACCGGCGTGAGCGAGCTCGCGAGCGAACCATCGGCCCGGCACGAGCGGGTCCGGATCTCCTACGAGGTCGAGGGCGCGCAGGACCGCGAGGTGCGGGTGCCGGCCGGCGTCACCCTGTTCGACGCCGCGAGCTGGAACGGCATCGCGATCGACTCCACCTGCGGCGGCCACGGCACCTGCCGCAAGTGCAAGGTCCGGGTGACGGACGGCGACGTGCCGGTCTCGCGGCTGGACCCGCGGGCCTTCGACGCCGACGAGCTGCGCGCGGGCTGGCGGCTCGCGTGCCGGGCACCCGCCACCGGCGACGTCCGGGTCACGGTGCCGCCGCTCGTCACCCGGCCGAAGGCGGCCACGGTGGGCGTCGGGCGGCAGGTGATCCTGCGGCCGGCCGTGCAGAAGCGGTTCATCGAGCTGCCCGAGCCCACCCTCACCGACCAGCGCACCGACCTCGAGCGCCTCCTCGCCGTGCTCGACGACCTGGAACCCACGGTCGACCTGCACGCGCTGCGCGCGCTCCCCCGCGCGCTGCGCGCGGCGGACTTCCGCGTGACGGCCGTGCTCGTCGACGACGTGCTGGTCGACGTCGAGCCGGGCGACACCACCGGGCGGGCGTTCGGCATCGCGTTCGACCTCGGCACCACCACGGTCGTGGCCACGCTGCTCGACCTCACGACCGGCACGCCCGCCGGGGTGGCCTCGCTGCTCAACCCGCAGCAGCCGCTCGGCGGCGACGTGATCTCCCGGATCAGCGCCACGATGCTCGACCCGGAGGCGCTCGGCCGGCTCACCGCGCACGCCCGCGACGCCCTGAACCAGCTGGCCGGGGAGGTCTGCGCGGGTGCGGACGTCGACCCTGGCGAGGTCTACGAGGTGGCGGTGGCCGGCAACGCCACGATGACCGCCCTCGCGCTCGGCATCGATCCCGAGCCGCTCGGGGTGGCGCCGTTCGTGATGTCCAGCCGGTCGTTCCCGGGCCTCCGCGCGGACGACCTCGGCCTCGCCCTGCACCCGGCCGCACGGGCGTACGTGTTCCCGGCGCTCGGGGCGTACGTCGGTGGGGACATCGTGGCCGGCGCGCTCGCGTCCGGCATGGACCGCGACAAGCGCGTGCGCCTGTTCGTCGACGTGGGCACGAACTGCGAGATCGTGCTGTCCGACGGCGAGAGCGTCCTCAGCACCGCCGCACCGGCCGGTCCCGCGTTCGAGGGCGCGCAGATCCGCTGCGGGATGCGGGCCGCGCCGGGCGCGATCGAGGGCGTCAAGATCTCCGACGAGGACGTGGCACTGCAGGTGATCGGCGACGTCGAGCCGGTGGGGCTGTGCGGGTCCGGGCTGGTGGACACGGTGGCCGCGCTCCTGAACGTCGGGCTCCTGGATGGCTCGGGGCGGCTGCTGAGCCGGGAGGCGGCGGAGGCACTGCGGCCGGGGCTCGCCGACCGGCTCCGGACCGTCGGGGAGGAACGGGTGTTCGTCCTTGCCGACGGGGTGTACCTGTCCCAGCGCGACGTGCGGGAGCTGCAGTTCGCCAAGGCCGCGATCGCCACCGGCTGGCGGCTGCTGGCCGCCGAACTGGGCCTCGACCCGGCCGACGTGCAGCAGGTGCTGCTCGCCGGCTCGTTCGGCAGCTACCTGTCCCCCGCCGCGGCCGTCCGGATCGGCCTCGTCCCCGGGATCCCGGTGGTGCGGATCGTCAGCGCCGGGAACGTGGCGGGCGAGGGCGCGAAGATGGCCCTGCTCTCCGTGCGCGAGCGGGTCGCGGCCGAGGCGCTGCTGGAGGGGGTGCGCTACGTCGAGCTCAGCGACCGGGGAGACTTCAACGACCGGTTCATCGACCAACTGGCCTTCCCCGCCTGATCGTCAGCAAAGCCACTTTCACGACACCAGGCGTCCTGAAAGTGGCTTTGCTGACACCGCCGTCGTCGCCTGCGGGGCGATCGCCTCGCACGTCGCCGCCGTCGTCGGGCGGCGGGGGTGGGCCGTCGACGTCCATCCCCTGCCGCCGCTCCTGCACAACCGGCCGGAGCGGATCGCGGCGGCCGTCGAGGCGCGGGTCCGGGACCTGCGCGCCACCCACGCCACCGTCGCCGTGGCGTACGCCGACTGCGGCACGTATGGAGCGCTCGACGAGGTGTGCGCGCGGCTCGGGGTCCCGCGGCTGCGCGGCGCCACCTGCTACGACGCCTTCGCGGGCGCCGAGCGCATGCGCGCGCTGCTGGAGGAGGAGCCGGGCACGTACGTGCTCACCGACTACCTCGCGCTCTCCTTCGACCGCTCGGTGGTCCGGGAGCTGGGCCTGGACCGCTACCCGGAGCTGCGCGAGGAGTACTTCCGCCACTACCGGCGGGTGGTCTGGCTCGCGCAGCACCCCGTGCCGCGGATCCGGGCGGCCGCCGAACGCGCCGCCGCCTGCCTGCGGCTCCCCCTCGAGGTCGTCGACGTCGGCGAGGCCGGGCTGGAGCGGGAGCTGGAGCTGCTCCTCAGCGGCTCGTCGTCACCACCGTGCCCGGACGGTCCACCAGGTCCGGCAGCAGCGCCGTGCCGAGCCCGGGGCCGGTGAGCGAGGTGATGTGCCCGTCCGCGACGGCCGGGAGCTCGGTGACCAGGTCCCGGTACCAGCCGAGGTAAGCCGCGCGCACCGTCTCCTGCAGGATCGCGTTCGGCGCGGCGGTCGACAGGTGGGTGCAGGCGGTCAGCGCGACCGGGCCGGTGCAGTCGTGCGGGGCGACGGGCACGCCGTGGGCCGCGGCGGCGTCCGCCACCTTCCGGGCGACGGTGAGGCCCCCGCACCACGTGACGTCGACGGTGGCGACGCCGATCGCCCGCTCCGCGAGCAGCCGCTGGAAGGCCTCCACCCCGGCCACCGTCTCCCCCGCCGCCACCCGGGTGGGCGTGGCGGCCGCGACGGCCGAGAGACCGTCGACGATGTCGCTGCGCACCGGGTCCTCGATCCAGAACGGCGCGTACTCCTCGAGCGCGTGGGCGATCCGGCTCGCCGTCGGCACGTCCCACAGCGCGTGCAGCTCGATCATGACGTCCATCGCGTCGCCCACGGCGGCGCGGATCCGGCGGATCGGTTCCAGGCCCTCCGCCAGCTCGGCGGGCGTGATCAGCGCGCCGTCGTGCGCCTCGGCGTACGGGTCGAACGGCCAGATCTTCATCGCCGTGATGCCCGAGGCCAGCAGGTCCTCGGCGAGGGCGTCGGGGTGGTGCAGCTGGGCGTGCAGGTCCTCGTAACGGCCCTCGGCGAGCCCCCAGTTCGCGACCTTCTGCCCGCTCGCACCGCGGACGTACGCCGGGCCGGCGCAGGTGTTGTAGGTCCGGACCCCGGGCCGCGTCATACCGCCGAGCAGCACGTGCAGCGGCTGCCCGGTGGCCTGGCCGAGGAGGTCCCACAGGGCGATGTCGACGGCCGAGCGGGCGCGGGTCTCCGCGCCCGAACCGCTGTAGCCGACGTACCCGTGCAGGGCCCGGTTGTGCGCCTCGATCCGCAGCGGGTCCTTGCCGATCAGGTATGGCGCCACCGTCTCGTGCAGGTGGGCCTCCGCCGTGCGCGCGCCGTAGAACGTCTCGCCGTGCCCGACCAGGCCGTCCTCGGTGTGCACCTGCACCCACAGCAGGTTGGGGAAGTCCTCGACGCGAACCGTCTCGACAGCCACGACCTTCATGCGACGACCTTCATGCGACGACCCTCATGCGGCCGACGATAGCCATCAGCCCCCGTAGCGGCTGATCCGTTCGGGCCGGATGACGATGCGGACGAGGTCCAGCTGCATGAGGTCCCGCAGCTCGGCGGCCCGTTCCGGGTCGTCGAGGTCCCAGTAGCGCCGCGCGAGGCGGTTCGCCAGCTCGGGGACGCCGTCCTCCTCGACGGTGGCGGTGCCGCTGACCGCGATCCACCTCGCCGGCTCGTCGATGGCGCCCGCCGCCACGAGCGAGGCCCGCGGGTCCCGGCGCAGCCGCCGGATCTTCGGCGACCCGGTCTCGGAGAACACCTGCACCAGGCCGTCCCCGGTGACCTCGAACCACACCGGCCGCGGCTGCGGGAGCCCGGTGCCGTCCGGCACGGTGAGGAATCCCATCCGGGGCGTGGCCAGGAACTCCCGGTCGGCCGCGGTGAACTCCGCTGCGCTACTCGTATCGCTCATCCAACCCCCTCGATCGTGATCGCCAACGCGGTCGGCGGCGCGACCATTCCGGACGGCTACGGTGGGGATGTGCCCGACGAGTCCGCCGCCCGCTTCCTGCGTGTCTCCGACGCGGAGCGCGAGCACGTCGTCGGGCTGCTGCAGCGGGCCACCGGCACCGGCCTCCTCGACCTCGACGAGTTCACCCGCCGCGTCGACACCGCCCTCGCGGCGCGCACCCGCGGCGAGCTGAACGCCGTGCTGCTCGACCTGCCCGGACTGACCCACCCGGAGCGGCCGGCCCAGGTGCCGAATCCGGCGCGCCCGCCCGTCCACCGGCCCGCCCCGGTCGTCTCCGACGCCGGCAATGGCCACGAGGTCCGCAGCATGCTCGGATCGGTCAGCCGCCGCGGGGCCTGGGAGGTGCCCGCGCACCTGGTCGTCCGCACCACCCTCGGCTCCGCGGAGCTCGACTTCACCGAGGCGCATATCCCGCACGAGGTCGTCGACGTCGAGCTGGAGGTGGTGGCGGGATCGGTGGAGCTGCGGCTCCCGGCCGGCGCGCGTGTGGAGCACGGCGAGCTGCAGGCCACCCTCTCCGGCGTCGAGAACCGCCTCCGCGGCCGCCCGGACGCGCCGGATGGCCCGCTGTTCCGGATCCGCGGCTCGGTGCGGGCCGGTTCGGTCGAGATCCACCCGCCCCGCCGCACCCGCTGGTGGTGGCGCTAGGAGGGGCCTGTTCAGGGCGCTCCTAGGGAACCCGTTCCGCCACCACCGCCGCGAAGGCGCGGATCCGCGCGTTCTCGTGGTCGCGGTGCCACACCAGGCCCAGCGCCGTCTCCGGGAGCCCGGAGACCGGGACGGCCACCACGTCGCCGCGGCGGTGGTAGGTCGCGGTGGGCGCGCACAGCAGCATGCCGCCGCGGTTCGCCGCGATCAGCCACACGCCCTCCTGCAGCGTGCTGACCGCGGGGCCGCCCGGGATGGGCCGTCCGCCGGGGGTGGTGGTGGGTGCGTGGGCACGGCGCCAGTACTCCCCCGCCGGTTCGGCCGCGGAGATCAGCGGGACGTCCGCGAGGTCCTCGGCGGAGACCTCGGTGCGCCGGGCGAGCGGGTGGCGGGTGGAGATCACGAGCCGCGTCGCCTGCCGGGAGAACACCGGCCCCAGCACGAGCTCGTCCTCCTCGACGGGCAGCAGTACGACGGCGGCGTCGACCGCGCCCCGGTGCACCGGCCCGAACGGGTCCGAGAGCGGGATCTCCGCGATCTCGACGCTGCTGCCGGGGTGCCGGTCCTGGAAGGAGGTGACGGCGGCGAGCAGGTGGTCGTCGGCGGTGCCCTGGAACCCGATGCGCAGCGGGCCGGGGATCGTGCGGGCGGCGTCGCGGGCCTCGTCGACCGCGGCGCGCAGTGCGCCGTACGCCGGTTCGAGCGCGGCCCGGAACGTCTGCCCGAGCGGGGTGAGCCGGACGCTGCGGCTGGTGCGGCTCACCAGCCGCGCACCGACGCGCCGTTCGAGGGATCCGATCAGCTGGCTCACCCGGCTCTGGCTGACCAGGAGCCGCTCGCCCGTGCGCCCGAAGTGCAGCTCGTCGGCGAGGACGAGGAAGCACTCCAGCTCCCGGATCTCCAGCCCGGCCACGCCCCGCCTCCGATCGATGAGCCCGACTCATGCAAGCGTGAGGGCTTCGTCGTTGTTCCGCGGCCTCGCCGGAGCTGAGCTGGGGATCATGACGCAACTGGATCGCGCGACCGGCCGGCCGGCCGTGCTGGTGGTGGCCGCCGGCATCTTCACGGTGGTCACGGCGGAGATGCTGCCGGTCGGGCTCCTCACACCGATGGGCGCCGCGCTGCACGTCAGCGAGGGGATGGCCGGGCAGACGCTGACGACCACCGGGATCGTGGCCGCGGTGGCCGCGCCGCTGGTGGTGCCCGCGCTGGGCAGGATGGACCGGCGGCGGGCGCTCGTGGCGCTCATGGGGCTGCTCGCGGGCGCCAACCTGCTGGCCGCATGGGCGCCCGCGTTCGGCGTGATGGTCGCCGCCCGGGTGCTGGTGGGCATCGCCATGGGCGGGGTGTGGGCGCTGGCGGCGGGGCTCGCGGTGCGGCTCGTGCCGCCGGGCTCCGTCGGGCGCGCCACCGCGACGATCTTCAGCGGCATCGCCGTGGCGTCCGTGCTGGGTGTGCCGGCGGGGACGTTCCTCGGCGCGCTCGCGGGGTGGCGGTCGGCGTTCGTGGTGGTCGGGGCGCTCGCGGCCGCCGTGGCGCTGGCGATGGCGGTGCTGCTCCCCGCGCTCCCGGCCGAGCGCGCGGCGGGTCTCTCCGGCGTCACCGCGTTGCTGCGCAACCCGCGGGTCGGCACCGGGCTCGTCGTGGTGGCGCTGCTCGTCGTCGGGCACTTCGGCGCCTACACCTACGTGCGCCCGGTGCTGGAGGAGCGTGCGGTCGACGCGCCGCTGATCGGCACGCTGCTGCTGGTGTACGGCGTCGCGGGCGTGCTGGGCAACTTCGCCGCGGGGGCCGCCACCGTCCGGTCGGTGCGGCGCACGGTGCTCGTGCTCGCCGGGCTGCTGGTCGGTGCCGTGGTGGTGCTCGCGCTGGCCGCGTCGGCGCCGACGGCCGCGGTGGCCATGGTGGTGTGGGGGCTCGGCTACGGGGGCGTCTCGGTGACCGCCCAGACCTGGATGATGACCGCCGCGCCCGACGCCCGCGAGACGGCCTCGTCGCTCTTCGCCGGTGTCTTCAACGGGGCCATCGCGGTGGGCGCGGTGGGCGGCGGCCTGGTGGTCGACGGCTTCGGCCCGACCGCGGTCCTGGTCTGGGGCGCTGTGCTGGTGCTCGGCGCGGTGGTGGCGATGGCGCTCGGTCGGCCCGTCGGCTGAGGGGCGAAGCGCGATCGCTCACGGCCCGACGGCGGGTCGGTCGCGAGCGGCCGGTGCGGGACGCAGCGCGAGGCCGAGCGCCGAGACGACGAGCAGCGTGACGGCGCCGGCGAACAGGGCGATGTCCGCGACGTTGCCGATGAACCAGTCGAAGTAGGCGATGAAGTCGACGACGTGCCCCTGGCCGAACGACGGCGGACGGAAGAGCCGGTCGAGCAGGTGCGTCGTGGCCCCGCCGACGAGCAGGCCGAGGCAGATCGCCCAGGCCCGCGACCGCACCCGCCAGGTGAACCACACGCCGACGCCCACCGCCGCGGCGGCGGCGAGGGTGAAGATCCACGTGAACCCGGTGCCGATGGAGAACGCCGCACCCGGGTTGTAGATCAGCTTGATGCCCAGCGCGTCACCGAGCAGCGGCACCCGGACGCCGGCCCGCAGGGTGGCCTCGGCCCATGCCTTGGAGAGCTGGTCGACGGCCAGCACGGCCAGCGCGATGCCGGCCGCGATCCACGGCGCGGACCGCGTCCACTGCTGCTCCCGCACGGCGGCGGTGGCCACGGTGGGCTGGTCGCCCGCCTCGGGGCTCGGTCGATCCACGGCTTCTCCACCCGCTCGGTTCGCGGCGAGGACGACGCGCCCGCCACCAGGACGAGGATGCCCGACGCGCGCGGGGAGGAGCACGCCGGTCACGACCCGGTGAGTGCACGCCGCCGCCGCTTGGCCACCGGCAGCGCGAGCGGGATCAGCAGCGCCAGGACCACGACGGCCCAGAGGAACACCGTGATCGGCGAGGACAGCAGGATCGACGGGTCGCCCTCGGAGAGCGTGAGCGCGCGGCGCAGCTGCTGCTCGGCGAGCGGGCCGAGGATCAGCCCGACCACCGCAGGCGCCACCGGCACCCCCGCGGTGCGCATCAGCAGCCCGAGCAGGCCCAGCGCGCACAGCACCAGCAGGTCGACGGTGGTGCCGCCGGCCGCGTACGCCCCGAGCGTGGCGAACACGAGCACGCCCGCGTAGATGCCGTACGCCGGGATCTCGAGCAGCCGGGCCCAGATCCGCACCAGTGGCAGGTTGAGCACCAGCAGCATCACGTTGCCGACGTAGAGGCTCGCGATGAGCGTCCAGACCAGCGCGCCGGACTCGGTGAAGAGCTGCGGCCCCGGCTGCAACCCGTAGGACTGGAACGCCGTGAGGATCACCGCGGCGGTGGCCGAGGTGGGCAGGCCGATCGTGAGCAGCGGCACCAGCACGCCGGCCGCGGCCGCGTTGTTGGCCGCCTCCGGACCCGCGACGCCCTCGATGGCGCCGTGCCCGAACTCCTCGGGGTGGCGGGACAGGCGCTTCTCCGCGGCGTAGGACAGGAACGTGGGCACCTCGGCGCCGCCTGCGGGCAGGCTCCCGATCGGGAACCCGAACACGGTGCCGCGCAGCCAGGCGGGCCAGGAGCGCCGGAAGTCCGAGCGGGACAGCACGGCGGGGCCGCGCAGCGGTTCGACGGTGGCGTGCCCGGTGCCGGTGAGCAGGTGCCCGAACGCCTCGGACAGCGCGAAGAGCGCCACCACCACGATCACGACGTCGATGCCGTCGAGCAGGGCGTCGATGCCGTAGGTGAGGCGGGGCTGCCCGGTCTGGGCGTCGATCCCGATCAGCCCGATCGTGACGCCGACGAGCAGGCTCGCGAAGCCCTTGAGCAGGTTCGGGCCGAGCAGCGCGCTCACCGTCACGAACGCGACGGCCATGAGCGCGACGTACTCCGGCGGGCCGAAGCCGGTGGCGAAGTCGGCCACCAGGGGCGCGAGGAACGTCAGAGCGACGGTGCCGATCGTGCCGGCCACGAAGCTGCCCAGCGCCGCGGTGGCGAGGGCCGCGGCCGCCCGCCCGGCGCGCGCCATCTTGTTGCCTTCCAGCGCCGAGATCATCGAGGCGCTCTCGCCGGGCGTGTTGAGCAGGATCGACGTGGTGGACCCGCCGTACATGCCGCCGTAGTAGATGCCGGCGAACATGATCAGCGCGCTGGACGGCTCCAGCCGGAACGTGATCGGCAGCAGCAGCGCGACGGTGAGCGCGGGGCCGATGCCGGGCAGCACGCCCACCGCAGTGCCGATCGTGACGCCGAGGAACGCCCACAGCAGGTGCTCGGGGGTCAGCGCGCCGGCGAACCCTTCGAGGAGGAGACTCACCTGGTCCATCAGAACCCCCACGGCCCGGCGGGGAGCATGAGCCCGATCAGCCGGTCGAACACCAGGAACACGACCGCGGCGAGCGCCCAGCCCCATGCGAGCACCCGCCAGTCGCGCGGGGCGTCGAGCAGCAGTGCCGCGGCGACGAACAGCGCGGTGGCGGTGACGACGTAGCCCAGCAGCGGGAGCAGCAGCGCGAACCCGACCAGCGCCGCGACGAGGCCGAGCACCCGCAGCCCGGCCCGGGCCTGCCACGCGGTGCCGGCCCCGGCCCCGGGCAGCTGGCGGCGGGCGTCGACGAGCAGCAGTGCGCCGACCACGCCGAGCGCCACGCCCACCGGCAGCGGCACGGCGGCGGGCCCGACCACGGCCGATGTGGCCGGCAGCCGCACGGCGTCGACGATCACGAGCACGGCGGCCGCCAGCAGCAGCCCGCCGAACGCGGCGGTCGCGAGCACGGTGTGCCGGTCGACCTGGACCGGCCGGTCCTCGTCAGCCATCACTTGCCCCCCAACCCGATCTGCGAGAGCACCCGCGACACCCGCTCCTGCTCGGACTTCACGAAGTCCTCGAACTCCGGCCCGGCGAGCAGGGCATCGCCCCAGCCGCGCTTGGCGAGCGCCTCGCGCCAGGCGTCGGTGTGCGCCATGCGGACGAGCATGTCCTCGAGTGCCTGCTCCTGCTGGTCGGAGATGCCGGCGGGGGCGACGACCCCGCGCCAGTTCTCGACGACGACGTCCAGCCCCGACTCCTTCAGCGAGGGGACGTCGGGCAGCGACGGCAGGCGCTGCGCGCTCGACACGGCGAGTGCGCGCACCGTGCCCGCCTCGATCTGCGGTTCGATCTCCGAGAGCCCGAAGATCCCGATCGTCGACCGCCCGGACAGCACCGTGGTGAGCGCCTCGCCGCCACCGGAGTGGGCGACGTAGCTGACCCGGGCCGGGTCGGCACCGACGGCCTGCGCGAGCAGCCCGGCCATGATCTGCTCGACCCCGCCCGCCGACCCGCCGGAGATCGAGACCGCCGCGACGTCGGCCTGCATCGCCGACGCGAGGGCGGGCACGTCGGCGAGCGGGGAGTCGGCGGCGACCACCACGACCTGGTAGTCGGTGGTGAGCCGCACGAGCGGGGTGGTGTCGGTGAGCGAGTGCGGCGAACCGTTGGCGACCACCGCGCCCATCATGATCAGTCCGGTGGTCATCAGCTCGGACGGGTCGCCCTCGTGGCGGAGGAACTGGCTGAGCCCGATCGTGCCGCCCGCACCGGCGACGTTGTAGACCTCGGTGCGCCCCACCACCTCGCGCAGGGCCTTCTGCATCTCCCGCGAGGTCTGGTCCCAGCCCCCGCCCGGCGCGGCCGGAGCCATGATCCGCAGCTGCTCGACGCCCAGCACGTCCTGCACGGCGCCGCCCCGGTTCCCGGCGGGTGCGGTGAGCACGACGGCCGCCGTGGCCGCGACCGCCGCCACCAGCGCGATCACCCCGCTTCGCCGGCTGCGGCCCGGCGCGTGCCCGTCGCTCGTCCCGGGTGGCTGCATCGCCGTCTCCGTCACAGTCCGACCATCTTGTCGACGGTTGTATACAGTGATGTGCAGTCGAGCACAAGCGGAGGTGCCATGCACGAGGAGACCGACGTCGTCGTGGTCGGCGGCGGCAACGCCGGGTTCAGCGCGGCCCACGCCGCGGCCGAGCGAGGCCGGCGGGTGCTGCTGCTGGAGAAGGGCGAGCCCGGGCAGGCAGGCGGCAACAGCTACTTCACGGCCGGGGCCGTCCGGATCGCCCACGGCGGGCTCGCCGAGCTCGCCGACCTGCTCGACCCCGACGACCGGCACGCCACGAGCGTCCTGCCGCCGTACCCGGCCGAGGCGTTCGCCGCCGACATGGCGAAGGTGACCGGCGGCCGCAACGACCCCGCGCTCACCGCGGTGCTGGTCGGCGAGAGCCAGGACGCGATCCGCTGGCTGCACGGGCTGGGGCTGCGTTACCGGCTGATGTACGAGCGCCAGGCGTACCCGGACGCGCAGGGGCGGCAGGTGTTCTGGGGCGGGCTCGCGGTGGGCAGCACCGGGGGTGGCAAGGGCCTGATCGAGCAGCACACCGCAGCGGCGGAGAAGGCGGGCGTCGAGATCCGCTACGGCACCCGGGCCCTCGACCTGCTGCCCGACGGTCCCGGCGTCACCTGGCGCGACGGCGAGGGGCGCACCGGAACCGTCCGCGCGGAGTCCGTGGTGCTCGCCGCGGGCGGCTTCGAGGCCGACGCCGACATGCGCAGGCGCCACCTCGGCGAGGACTGGGGGCGGGCCAGGGTGCGCGGCACCCCGCTCAACACCGGCGACATGCTCACCGCCGCCCTCGCCGCGGGCGCCGCGCCGTACGGCGACTGGGGCAGCTGCCACAGCGTGGCCTGGGACGCCTGGTTCCCCGGCAACGAGGGCGACCGGGAGCTGACCAACCAGCTCACCCGCAGCGGCTACCCACTGGGGATCATGGTCAACAAGCGCGGGGAGCGGTTCGTGGACGAGGGCGCCGACTTCCGCAACTACACCTACGCCAAGTACGGCGCCCGGATCCTCGCCCAACCCGACGGGCTCGCGTTCCAGGTCTTCGACGCCACCACGCGGCCCCAGCTGCGCACCGAGGAGTACGACATGCCGGGCGCGTCGGTCGTCACCGGCTCCACCATCGCCGAGCTCGCGGCCGGGATGGGCGTCGACGCCGCGGCCCTCACCCGCACCGTGGAGGAGTTCAACGCGGCGATCGACCGGGACGTCCCGCTCGACCTCGCCGTCAAGGACGGGCGCAGCGCCCGCGTCGACCCGCCCAAGTCGAACTGGGCGATCCCGTGCGAGACCCCGCCGTACTACGCCTTCCCCGTCACCTGCGGGATCACGTTCACGTTCGGCGGGCTGCGCGCCGACACCTCCGGGCGGGTGCTCGACGCGGCGGGCACGCCGCTGCCCGGCTTGTTCGTCTGCGGCGAGATGCTGGGCGGGCTCTTCAGCGGCAACTACCCGGGCGGCAGCGGGCTCACCGCGGGCTCGGTGTTCGGGCGGCGGGCCGGAACGGTGGCCTGAGGAGCATGACGGGCACGGACGCGCAGACCGTCTACGCCCACCTGCGCGGGCAGATCCTGTCCGGCGCGCTCCCGCCCGGCACCCCGCTGCGGGAGATCGCGCTGGCCGAGCGGTTCGGCGTGTCCCGCACCCCGGTGCGGGAGGCGCTGCGCAGGCTGCAGCAGGACCGGCTGCTCGCGCCCGGCGGCCGCGGCATGCAGGTGCGCTCGATCGACCCGCACGAGGTGGTGCAGGTCTACGACATGCGCGTGCTACTGGAGGCCGAGGCCGCTGGGCAGGCGGCGCGCAGCCGCGGCGACGCCGACCTGATGCGGCTGGAGGGGCTCCTCGCCCGCGACCGCGCGCTCCCCGACCCCGACGACGCCACCCGCACCCGCACCAACCTCGAGTTCCACTCCGCCGTCTGGGACGCCACGCACAACGCGGTGCTGCTCGACCTGCTGGACCGCCTTTCCATCCACCTCGTGCACGCGCCGCGGTCGACCCTCTCGGTGGGCGACCGCTGGACCACCTCCCTCGACGAGCACGCCCGGCTCGTGGCGGCCGTGCGAGACCGTGACGAGCAGGCAGCCCGGGAGATCGCCCGGCAGCACATGACCACCGCCCGGGAGATCCGGCTCGCCCTGCTCCGGGAGGCGGCGGCCACCCCCACCACCCCGTGAGTGGATACGAGTGCCGGAGCACTCGTATCCACTCACGACCCCGGTGGGCCGGCACCGAGTCTTGTCGTTGACAAGATGCTCGCTCTCCTGCATCTTGTCAGTGCCAATTTGTCACTGACAAGACCGGAGAGCGTCATGGAACCACTGATCACCCTCGTCGCCGTCACGGTGATCCTGCTCGGCGCGGCCGCGCTCGGCGTGCGCGCACTCCGGCCGTGGCCGGTCGCGCTCCGCGGCGGGCTGGCGGCGATGTTCACGCTCACCGGGGTCGTCCACTTCGTCGGGATGCGCCATGAGCTGATCGCGATGGTGCCGCCCGCGCTGCCTGCGCCCGGGCTCCTCGTGGCGCTCACCGGGGTCCTCGAGCTCGCAGGCGCCGCCGGGCTCCTGCTCCCCCGCCTCGCGCACTGGGCGGCGGGCGGGCTGGCCGTGCTGCTCGTGGCCATGTTCCCGGCGAACGTCCACGCCGCACTGGAGGGCACCGGCACCCCCCTGCTGCCCCGCACCGCCATGCAGGTGCTGTTCCTCGCGGCCACGCTCGCCGTGGTCGCACACCACGTGCGGGCCCGCCGGGCACCCGCACCCGCGTCGTGAGCGAGGAGCGCGCATCCGGGCGCGCTACGGGGCCGCCGGACCCGTCCCCTGGAGGAACCGCAGGAGCAGTCCGGTGAGCGCGGTCCGCTCGGCCGGCTCGAGGTGGGCGAGCAGGGCATCGCTGGTCTCGCGAGCGGACTTCTCGGCAGCGTGGAAGACGTCCCGACCGTGGTCGGTCAGCTCCACCGCGCGCAGCCGCCGGTCCCCTGGCACCGGCCGGCGCACCGCGAGCTCGCGGGCCTCGAGGTCGTCGACGACCCGCATCATCGACACCCGGTCGCTTCCGACGCGCTCCGCCAGGTCCCGCTGGGTCTGCGGCCCGTCGAAGGCGAGGACCACGAGCACGCCGAAGTGGCGGCCCTCGATACCCAGCGGGGTCAGTGCCTCGCTGAACGCCCGGGCGGCCCGGCTGTGGGCCCGGCGCAGCAGCTGCCCCACGGCGTAGGGCGGGAGCTCGCCGGGGACCGGGGCAGTCATGGCCGCACCTTAGCTCACCCGGTACTGCTTCATATGTAGCAGTAACATATGTAACAATCTCCTCACGGTCCCATCTTCTGAGGAGATCCGATGTCCGACTTCCCGACGTCCACGCCCACACCACCCGTGGCGCCGCCCGCCCCGCTCACCGACGGTCCCGCCGCGAGCCGGCGGGCCGGCATCGGCCGGGTTCTCCTGGTGATCGTCGCGGCGGCCACGGTGGTTCTCCCGGTGCTCCTCGACGGCGTCGTGCTCGCGGGCGCCCACATGCAGAACCCCGCGTGGCTCGCCCACGCCAAGCTGCACGCAGCGATCTCGTTCCTGGCCGCCGTCGCACTGGGCGGCGGTGCGCTGGTGTGCCTGCTCGCACGTCCGGTCACCGACCGCTTCACCATGGCGATGGGTGGCTACCTGGCAGGCGCGTTCTGGATCGCGGTGATCGCCGCCGGGTGGTGGCCCGGCACCTCGTACTACTTCGCGGGCGACCCGGTTCACGCCCCCGGCGCCGACGCCGCCCGGGTGCTCGGTGTGCCGAACAACGTGGCCACCGCACTGCTCATGATCGCGGCCGTGATCGTCGGCCTGCTGCTCGTCCTGGGGCCCGGCAACCGTCGAGGGGCATGAGGACCCGGGCCTGGCAGGTCTCAGGCCGCCCCGCGGAGCGCGGGATGCTCCGGCTCGTGCCGCGGAGGGGGCGGTTCGAGCGGGCCGGTGGTCAGCAGCGGCAGGGACTCGGACGGTGCCGGATGATCACTGTTCTCGGCCCGCTCGGGCGTATTCAGGAGCGTGGCCTCGAGCCGCTGCAGCAGCAACGTCGCCACCAGGACGGCGACCGGCACCCCGAGCGAGATCCACACGTCGTCGGCTACCCGGGCAGGCGGTGCCAGTAACACCACGCGGGTGAGTCTCGCCCGGACGGGCTACACCTGTCCCCGTCACTCACGCCCCGTGGCCGGTCGTCCACCACACCGGTCACGCGCCACGTCGCGAGCGGGCCGCCGCGCCCGATACGGTGCCGGGATGAGCGACAGCGCCCCCAGCCCCAGCGACCATGCGGACGCCATGACGCTGACCGCGAAGCGGATTGGCTCGGTCGCCGTGGTCACGGTGACCGGCGAGCTGGACCTGCTCACCGCACGCGAGCTCATGACGACGGTCGACGAGACGCTGCGGTGGCCGGGCCTCACCGGCCTCGTGGTGGACCTGACGGCGGTGAGCTTCCTCGGCTCGTCCGGGTTGGGCACCCTCGCCGAGCTGGCCACCCGCACGACCGCGCCGGCCGGCAGCGGTGGTTACCGCTCGCGCCCGCCCGAGCCGCTGCCCCCGCTGCGCCTCGTGGCCCCGGCCGACAACAGCGCCGTGCTGCGCCCGTGGGAGACGATGAACCTGCAGCAGATTCTGCCGCTGTACCCGGACCTCGACAGCGCGATCGAGAGCCTCTGACGTCCCCGCGGGATATCGTCTCCTGGCATCCCCACCCGAGGACAGGAGATCCGTGGCCCGCGCCGATCTGCCCCTTGACGAGCTCGTCGCCTACCGGCCCGACGTGCGCGAACCGAACGACTTCGACGCGTTCTGGACGCGGACGCTCGACGAGGCCCGCGCCCACGCCCTGGACGTCAGGTCCGAGGAGGTGGACATGCCCTACCGCACGGTCGCGGTACGGGACGTCTCCTTCGCGGGGTTCGGCGGCGACCGCATCGGGGCCTGGTTCACCGTGCCGCACGGCGCCGACGGCCCCCTTCCCGCCGTCGTCGAGTTCATCGGCTACAACGGCGGCCGCGACCTGCCGGGCGAGTCGCTGCGCTGGGCGAGCGCGGGCTACGCGCACCTGCTCGTGGACACCCGCGGGCAGGGCGCGCGCTGGGGAGGGGGTGGGCGCACGGCCGACCCGCACGGCTCCGGTCCGGCCACCCCCGGCTTCATGACCCGCGGCATCGACGCCCCGGACACCTACTTCTACCGCAGGGTGTTCACCGACGCGGTGCGCGCCGTCGAGGCTGTGCGCACGCTGCCCGGCGTCGACGCGGGGCGCGTGGCCGTGCAGGGCGGCAGCCAGGGCGGCGGGATCACCCTGGCCGCGGCCGGGCTGGTGCCGGACCTCGTGGCCGCGCTGCCCGACGTCCCGTTCCTGTGCCACTTCGCCCGCGCGCTCGACATCTGCGACAAGGACCCGTACGCCGAGCTCACCCGCTACCTCGCGGTGCACCGGACGCGGGTGGACGACGTGCTGCACACGCTGTCCTACTTCGACGCGGTGAACTTCGCCAAGCGCGCGGCCGCGCCGAGCCTGTTCTCGGTGGCGCTGATGGACCTGATCTGCCCGCCCTCCACGGTGTACGCCGCATTCAACAACTACGGGGCGAACCAGCACAGGGCCGACAAGGAGATCGAGGTCTACCGCTTCAACGACCACGAGGGCGGCGAGTCCTACCAGCGGCAGGCCCAGATCCGCTGGCTGGACAAGCTCCTCGGTCGCTAGGCCGGCTCGGGGCCGCTCACACACCATCCCTGGTGCCGGCACACCAACTGCAGTTCGTGTGTGAGCGCCAGGGTCGGTGTGTGACGACCCTACGCGGGCGCCGGCTCGGCGACAGTCCGCGCGTGCCGGGAGAGCGCGTACGCCACCCCTGCCGCGGCGAGGAGCGGGACCAGCCCGCAGAACGCCATGCCGGCCCGGGCGCCGAACGCGTCGGTGATCCAGCCGACCACCGGCCCGCCCAGCGGCGTGCCGCCGACGAACGCGAGCATGTAAAGGCTCATCACGCGGCCGCGGACGCCGCCGTCCACCCAGGACTGCACCGACGAGTTCGCCATCGCCTGGAACGCGAGGTTCACCATGCCCATCGCCACCAGAGCCGCGAGGAACACCCCCAGCCCGGGGGCGAGCGCCGCGGCGAGCTGGGCGGCGCCGAACGCGGCCCCGGCGAGGACGATCGTGCGCAGCCGGGGGTGCGTGCGCCCGCCCGCGATCAGCGCGCCGGCCACCGACCCCACCGCGATCACCACGTTGAACAGCCCGTAGAGCTGCGCCCCGCTGACGGCCCCGCCGGCGAACGTCTGGTCGGCCATCGCCGTGAGCACCACCGGGAACTTGAGCCCGAACGTGCCGACCACGCCGACGAGCACGATCGTCCACGCCACGTGCGGGCGCTCGGCCACGTACCGCAGCGCGGAGCGCAGCTGGCCGGGCGCCCGCTCCAGCGGGGGCGTCCGGATCAGGTCGGCGGAGCGGATGAGCATCAGGCCGGTGAGCGGCGCGATGTAGGACGCGGCGTTCGCGGCGAACGCCCACCCCGACCCCACCGTGGCGATCATGACGCCGGCCACGGCCGGGCCGATCAGGCGGCTGGTCTGGAACACCGCCGCGTTCAGCGCGATGGCGTTGCGCACGTAGCGTTCCGGCACGACCTCGTTGACGAAGATCTGGCGCGTCGGGTTGTCGACCACGAACACGAGGCCCTGCGCCAGCGCGAACAGGTAGACGTGCTCCACCCGGATCTGCCCGGCGATCGTCAGCACGGCGAGGGCGGCGCTCAGGAGGCCGTTCAGGCTCTGGGTGATCATCAGGACGACGCGCTTGGGATAGCGGTCGGCGATCATCCCGCCGTAGAGGCCGAGGAGCAGCATCGGGAGGAACTGGCAGGCCATCGTGACGCCCACGGCGGCCGGGCTCCCCCCGACCTCGAGGACCAGCCATTCCAGGGCGATGTTCTGCATCCACGTGCCGGTGCTGGCGACCGCGTGAGCGCTGACGTAGATCCGGAAGTTGCGGACGCGCAACGCGGCGAATGTGCCGCTGCGGCGCGGTGAATCGGTGGTGGATGTGGTCCCGCTCACGGGTATGTCGGCCGCAGCCGTTGTCACGGATAACCTTTCGTAGTTCTGCAGAAATCCGTACCTCAGTGTCCCCCGCCGGTGCCGTATTGTGAACGCCGATCAGCCGACTAACTGTTATCACGGAGCAATATGGCACAGACGATCTACGACCCGGCCCAGCTCCGGACCTTCCTCGCCGTCGCCCAGACCCGCAGCTTCACCCAGGCCGCGGCGCGGCTCGGCATCCGCCAGCCCACGGTGAGCCAGCACGTCCGCAAGCTGGAGGAGGCCACCGGGCGCGTGCTCGTGCACCGCGACACCCACACCGTGGCCATGACCCCCGACGGGGAGGCCATGATCGGTTTCGCCCGCTCCATCCTCGCGGCCCACGAGCAGGCGGCCAACTACTTCAACGAGGAGCGGCCGCACGGGCGGCTGCGGATCGGGATGTCCGACGACCTCGCGCTCACCCGGCTGCCGCACATCCTGCGCGACTTCCGCCGCAACAACCCGCTCGTCGACCTCGACCTGTCCATCGACCAGAGCGGGTCCCTGCACCGCAGGCTGGAGAACGACCGGCTGGACCTGTTCGTGGGCAAGCGCCCGCGCGGCGAGCCGCGGGGACAGCTCGTGAAGCGCGACCGGCTCGTCTGGGTGGGCACGGCGTCCACCCGGCTCGACCCGAGCAAGCCGCTCCCGCTGGTCGTCTACCCGAACCCGAGCCTCTCCCGCTCCGCGATGGAGAACGCGCTGCAGCGGGCCACCATCACCTACCGGCCGGCGTGCATCTGCCGCGGCGTCAACGGGCTGATCGGGGCGGTCGCGGCGGGGATCGGGATCTCGGCGCTGGCCAGCAGCCTCGTGCCGGTGCAGCTCACCCCGCTCGGGCCGCAGCACCGCCTGCCCGAGCTCGGCTACCTCGACCTCGTCCTGCTCACCAACCCGCGCACCGAGGACCGCCCGGCCACCAAGGCGCTCGCCGCGGCGGTCCTGGCGAGCGGCCCCACGAGCCTCTCGACCGGCATGATCGGCCCATGATCAACCACCTCGTCCTCGCCACCCCCGACCTCGACGCCACCGTCGCCGACCTGGCCGGCCGCGGGCTCGTGACGAGCCCCGGCGGCGCCCACGACGGGCTGGGCACCCGCAACGCGCTGGCCGACCTCGGCGGCGGCACCTACCTCGAGGCGATCGGGCCCGACGCGGACCAGCCCGAACCCGGGCAGGCGCGACCGTTCGGCATCGACGGCCTGCGCGCGGCGCGGCTGGTGGCGTGGGCGGTGCGGGTCGACGACCTCGACGCCGCCGTGGCCGCCGCCCGCGCCCGCGGCCACGACCCGGGCGCCGCCCGCGACATGGCCCGGCTGCGCGGCGACGGGGTGCGGCTGGCGTGGCGGCTCACCCCGCCGCCTGCCACCGTGCCCGACGTGCTGCCGTTCCTCATCGCGTGGGGGGACACGGAGCACCCCAGCCTGAGCGCCGCGACCGGTGCGCGGCTGGCGTCGTTCACCCTCGTCCATCCCGACCCGGCCGGCACGGGGCGGCGGCTCGCCGCCCTGGACGTCGCGGGCGTCGCGGGCGGCACCGGCGTCACGGTCGAGCGGGGACCGGCCCCGGCGCTGCGCGCCCTGATCGCGACGCCGTCGGGAACCGTCGAGCTCGCCTGACGAGCACCTCGGCCACCACCAGGTTGATCATCCAGCCGAGCACCTGACCCACCGGGATCAGGGACGTGGCGGCCGTCGGCGCGTCGGCCGGGGCAATGGCACCGACGGCGAGCCCCGTCAGCAGCACGAGCGGCACGAGGATCCGCGCGGTGACGGCCAGGAAGGTCAGCGCGTAGTTGCGCGTCATCCACGCCCGGTGTGCCGCGACGTCGCCGCGCCGGATCGCGCGGACCGCCAGCCCTGCGGTCACCAGCCACCCGACGGCCGGGATCACGAGCCCGACCTGGGTGACGATCCGGCCGGACAGGAGCGCCACCGGCACGGCGGTGACCGCCGCCGGCAGCACGCCCACGAGCAGGTAGGTGCGCCCGACCCGGCGGTGCCACCGCCTGCGGGCCCGGATCGCCGGCACGAACTGCAGCGGGCCGAGCACCAGCGCCACCGTCGCGGTGAAGACGTGCGCGACGAGCAGGCCGTAATGCAGCCCGCCCCCGACGTCCAGCCGGCTGGACCCGACGTCGAGCAGCGCGTACGGCGCCACCATGACCGCGCTCGCCACGACGGCGACCAGCAGCATCAACCAGACCCGGCGCGGGCGCAGTACCTGCACGACCTGCACGTCCATGCCCCCGATCCTCGGCCGCACCCGCTGCGGTGTCGTCCGCTCGGAGTCGGCGGTTCGCCTACTCCCGCCGGCGTAGGTGATCTGCGCCATGGCGTGAGGTGAACCCCGGGTCGAGGTTCGACGATCGGATCATGACGTACACGCTGCCCGACCTGCCCTACGACTACGGCGCCCTCGCCCCGCACATCGCCGCGAGATCATGGAGCTGCACCACTCCAAGCACCACCAGACCTACGTCAACGCCACCAACGACCTGCTCGACGAGCTCGCCGCCGCCATCGACGACCACTTCGGCTCCTTCGACGCCTTCCGCGCCCACTTCACCGCGGCCGCCACCACCATCCAGGGCTCCGGCTGGGCCGTCCTCGGCTGGGACACCCTCGGCGGACGGCTGCTGGTCCACCCGCTCTACGACCAGACCCACCTCCCCGCCGGCCAGATCCCGCTGGTCATGCTCGACATGTGGGAGCACGCCTTCTACCTGCAGCACCGCAACGTGAAGCCGGACTACGTCAAGGCCTGGTGGAACGTCGTCAACTGGACCGACGCGGCCCAGCGCTTCGCCGAGGCCCACGAGGGCACGACCGCGGTTTCCACGTCCTCGGGCCCGCGCTGCCCGTTTCCTGACGGCCGGGAGCGGCGCGAACGGCCCGGACGGAGGACCATCGGGGTGGAGCACCTGGAGGTGGACGTGCCGCAAGATCGACCGGGACCCGGACCCGGACCCGGCTCCGGGCCCTTCGACGACCTCTTCGAGCGACTCATCGGCAACCTCGAGAGCACGCTCGGCGACACCCTGGGCGGCAACCTGGGCGGCACCGCAGCCAGGCGGCCCGCCGCCGGTGGCCGGACCCCCAAGCTCGACCGGTTCGGCCGGGACCTCACCGCGGACGCGGCCAGGGGTGCGCTGGACCCGGTGATCGGGCGGGACACCGAGATCGACCAGGTGATCGAGGTGCTGGCCCGTCGCACGAAGAACAACCCGGTGCTGGTGGGCGATCCGGGCGTCGGCAAGACCGCGATCGCGGAGGGCGTCGCCCAGCGGGTGGCCGACGGCGACGTCCCCGAGTCGCTGCGCGGCGTGCGGGTCGTGGCCCTCGACCTGGGAGGAATGGTCGCGGGCACCCGCTACCGCGGGGACTTCGAGCAGCGGCTCACCGGCGTGATCGACGAGGTCGTGGCGGCCGAGCGGTCCATCGTGCTGTTCCTGGACGAGCTGCACGCCGTGATCGGGGCCGGGTCGGCGGAGGGCGCTCCGATGGACGCGGCCACGCTGCTCAAGCCCGCGCTGGCCCGTGGCGACCTGCGGCTGATCGGCGCCACCACGATGAGGGAGTACCGCAGGCACATCGAGAAGGACGCGGCACTGGAACGCCGGTTCGAGCCGGTGCCGGTGGCCGAGCCGACGGTGGAGGCCACGATCGCGATCCTGCGCGGCCTGCGGGAGCGCTACGAGGAGCACCACGGCGTGCGGATCTCCGACGCGGCGCTCGTGGCGGCGGCCGAGCTCTCCGACCGCTACGTGGCCGACCGGTTCCTGCCGGACAAGGCGATCGACCTGCTGGACCGGGCGAGCTCGCGGGCCCGGATCCGCTCCGGCGAACCGGCGCCGGGCCCGGCCGATCGCGCGGGCGCGGACGAGCTCGACCAGCTGCGGCGGGCGCGTGAGGTGGCCGTCGACGTGGAGGACTTCGACCGCGCCCACCTCCTCACCCGCGAGATCGAGGCGGCCGAGGCCGCGCTGGGCCCCCGGCGGGAGGCCGGCGGCACGGTGGAGATCGGGGCGGACGACGTGGCCCGCATCGTCGCCGACAGCACCGGCATCCCCGTCGCCCGCCTCACCGGCGCCGAGCGGCGCAGGCTGCTGGACCTGGAGGCGTTGCTGCACCGGCGGGTGGTCGGGCAGGACGAGGCCGTCGAGACCGTGGCGGACGCCGTGCGCGCCGGGCGGGCCGGTCTCGCGCATCCGGACCGGCCGGTGGGGTCGTTCCTGTTCCTCGGCCCCACCGGGGTGGGCAAGACCGAGCTCGCCCGCGCCCTCGCCGAGGCGCTCTTCGGCAGCGTCGATGCGCTCCTGCGCTTCGACATGAGCGAGTACGCCGACCGGGGCAGCGCCATGCGCCTGGTGGGCGCCCCGCCCGGCCACGTCGGCTACGAGGACCCGGGCCAGCTCACCGAGGCCGTGCGGCGCACCCGCTACGCCGTTCTCCTGCTCGACGAGATCGAGAAGGCGAACGCCGAGGTGATCAACACGCTGCTGCAGGTGCTCGACGCCGGCCGGCTCACCGACGCCCACGGCCGCACCGTCGACTTCACCCACACCGTGGTGATCATGACGAGCAACCTGGGCGCCGACCGGCTCCTGTCGGCCACCGGCCGGCTGACCGACCAGGTGCGCGAGGGTGTGCTCGGCATGGCGCGCGTGCACTTCCGGCCCGAGTTCCTCAACCGGATCGACGACATCGTGCTCTTCTCCGCCCTCGACCGCGGCGAGCTGCGGCGCATCACCGAGCTCCTGCTCGAGGGCACCGCCGACCGGCTCCGCGCGCAGGACATCGGCCTGGAGGTCACGCCCGCCGCGGTCGACTGGCTCGCCGAGCGCGGCCACCAGCCGGAGCTCGGCGCCCGCCCGCTGCGGCGCACCATCGCCCGCGAGGTGGACCGCGGGCTCTCCCGGATGATCATCGGCGGCGAGCTGGCCGCCGGCGGCCGCGTGGTGGTGGACGTGCGCGACGGGGAGTTGGTGCTGCAGCCGCAGTCCGGCTGAGCCGCCTCCCGCTCGCACACCAAGCGTGGTGCTCACACACCAACTGCAGTTGCTGTGTGAGCGCCGAAGTTTGTGTGTGACCGCCCGCCCTTGCGCCGGCGCCGTGGCGAACGCCCCCGAACAACGGAACGGCGCCGGACCCCGAGGCCCGGCGCCGTTCCGGCGAGCTGTTCGACGATCAGTCGTCGATCTCGACGCTGTCGCCGGTCTCAGCGGCCGCCTTGCAGGAGTCGTCGAGCGTCGTGTCGCCGTCGGAGTCAGCATCCGTGTCGGACGCGCCCAGCAGGCTGCCGCCGAGCGCACCGGTCAGGTCGGCGACGATCGAGGTGTTGTTGAGCGGCACCTGGACACCCAGGACGTTCACCGGAACCTGGTTGTCGCACGCGTTCACCGGAGCGGAGAGGTTGTTGCCGGCGACGTTGATCAGGCCCTTGTTCGAGCCGTCGACGCTGTTGACGTCCTCGATCTTGCCGTGGCCGTGACCGTGGTCGCCGTGGTCGCCTGCGAAGGCGAGCGGACTCACCGCGAGCAGACCGGCAGCGGCCGTGGCCACGACGATTCCAGCCTTCTTCAGCACAGTTCATCTCCTGTTTCGAGGGGCCGGGCCGGCGGAAACCGACCCGATCGGAGTCAGCGCTGATGACTGGGGAGCCGTCGCTGACCACAAAGACGTTAGTGGGCCACTCCGGTTCCCAACAATTCGATACCACGATCGGATGAGTCCATTACTCCGCGTTTGGTTACGCCTTCTTTCGGTGCCGCCGATCCCTGCTCGACAAGCGGTCACGGACGTCGCCCGCAACACAGGGTGAAGACCGACCACCTGAATGGGGGCGTATCCATTCCGGCAGGCACGGAGCGTGTCCGGGCTTCAGGGCAGCTCCGACTCCAGCCGCCGCAGGTAGCCGGCGAACCGCGTGGCGTCCTCCGGGTCCCATCCGGCGGTGAGCTCGCGGTAGGCCTGCTCCTGCCACGCGCGCGAGCCGGCGAGCAGCTCGCGGCCGGCCGGGGTGGGTGTGAGCACCGCCCGCCGGGCGTCGGCCCCGGCCGCACGGCGCTCCAGGTACCCGTGCTCCACCGCCGCCGTGACGAAGCGGCTGGCGCCGGACCGGTCGATTCCGAGCTGGTGGGCGACGTCGGTCACCGCCACCTCGGGGTCGCGGCGCGCCGCCGCTTCCACGGCGTCGAGCACGAGGATGTCCTGCACCCGCCGCTGCTCCCCCGTGAGCTCCTCGGACGCCTGCAGGATCCACCGCCGCGACCAGTACCGCACCAGGCGGAACAGCGCCGCCCCCGGCTCAGCCGTCTCCACGGATCCTCCTTGCGCGTGCGATACGCACACAATAGCGTGTGCGATATGCAAGTATCTACGCGGGGCCGGGAACCCGCCTTCGCCGCGCTGCTGCTCGGCATGCTCGTGGCGCAGCTGGAGGGCACGGTCGTGGTGGCGGCCCTCCCGGCGATCGGCGCCGATCTCGGGCAGCCCGAGGCCGCGCCCGGCGTCTTCACCGTGTCCCTGCTGGCCGTCACCGTGTCGACCCCGGTGCACGGGGCGATGGGCGACCGGTACGGGCGCCGGGCGATGTTCGTCGCCGCCCTGCTGCTGTTCACGGCGGGCTCGCTGGCCTCGGCGTTCGCCCCGACGTTCCCGGCGCTGCTCGCCGCACGGGCGGTGCAGGGCATCGGCGGCGGCGGCCTCGTCGTCACCGCGATCAGCGCGATCGGCGAGCTCTTCGACGCGCACGAGCGGATCGGCCGCCAGATCTGGAGCACCGCCGTCTTCGGCGTGTCCGCGCTCGCCGGACCGCCGCTCGGCGGGATGGTCGCGGCGGCCGCGGGCTGGCGCTGGGTGTTCGCGCTGCCGCTGCCGCTCTGCGCGGCCGCACTGGCGCTGGGGTGGCGGGCGGTGCCCGGCCAGCGCGGCCGGCGCAGCGGCGCCTTCGACGTCGCCGGCGCCACGCTGGTCGCGCTGGGCGGCGCGGCCCTCGTCACGCTCGGGTCCAGCGACGCACTGGGCAGCAACCCGCTGTGGTCGCCGCTGCTGGCGGGTGCCGTCGTGGTCTGCGCCGTCGCGTTCGTGCGGGTCGAGCGGCGGGCCGCACACCCGCTGGTACCGCCGGCGCTGTTCGCGGTCGGGGAGCTCGCCCGCGCCGTCGCCGTCACCGCGCTCTCCGGCGTCGCGCTGTTCGGGACGTTCGCGTTCGTCCCGCTCGCGCTGGCCACCGGCCTCGGCGCGGGAACCGCGCTCACGGGCGCGCTGCTGCTCGCCCTCACCGGGGGCCAGCTGGCGGCGAGCACCGCGTTCTCGGTGCTGGCCCGCAGGCGCCGCCGGCTCGCGCCGTGGGGACGGCTCTCGCTCGCGCTCGGGATCGCGGGCCTCGGGCTGCTCGCCGCGCTCCCCCGGCTCGCCGCCGAGCCCGCGCCCCTGCGCTACGCCGTGGCCGTCGCCGGGCTCGCCTCGGCGGGCGCGGCACTGGGTCTCGGCATGGCGGCGTACACGCTGCTGGGCATGGGCCTCGCGCCGGTGGAGAGCATGGGCGCCGCGATGGGCACGCTCATGTTCGCCCGCCAGCTCGGCGGCTCGCTCGGCGCGGCCGGGTTCGGCTGGGTGCTGCTCGCCGCGCCCGATCCGGCGACCGGCCTGACCGCCGTGCTCGCCGTCGCGGCCGCCGTGACCGCGGTCGCGTTCGTGGTCGCCCCGCGCGGCTCGACCGTGCCGTCCGCGGGCGCATGACCACCTGGTCCTTGATGAGATGAAGGAGCGGGGCCTCCGCTCCTCGTGGTCCCCGGCTCATGCTCGGGGTGCTCACACCATCGACTCGAGGAGGCCCCTGTGAGCGGAGCATACGAGGGTAGGCAGATCGTCGGAA